>NZ_BORS01000005.1:0-308604 GCF_018333295.1 Paenibacillus apis | reverse complement strand
AGTGAAAGAGACAAATAACACTGAGCCTGAACAGATTTGCTGTCAGGCTAGCGTCTTTAGGCGCAGTTTGGCAACAGGGGGTTATACCCCAAGAGCAAACCACCCGTTGGACGGGTGGTCCTGATTTACTTTTTCGAAAAGTCTAAATAGTATCTATATTTCTTCCCAATGTAATAGCACTCGGTGTATTCATGAAATTGAGAAGCGGAAGAGCTGGTGAAACGAACTCTTTTTAAGACGGGTTCATGCTTGGTCATTTTTAATATTCGCTGAAGTTCGCTATTGGCGAGCATGGCCTCTACATATTCGCTTTCCTTATTCATAACGATATGAAACGTCTTCAAATACTCATAAAATGACCCGTAATAATCCTTCGGAGACAGGGAGAAACCAGGTCGATAAGGGACGTATGTTTTGAAGTAAGCCAGGAAATCATCATCAGATCCCCTGATGCGAGTTAACAGGAGAACGTCTTCGCCTGGATTTATTTTTAAATACTTGGCGATTTGATAATCGGCTGGAATCCTTTTAACTTCCGCTTTCATCGTTATTAGGAGTTTTCCTTGTTCCAACAGCTCTTGCGTGAAACTCTTGACCATAGTAAAGTAGTCCGCATTTTCTGGCGAGAAGCGATTGACGAAGGTTCCTTTTGCGCGTTTGCGAATCAATAGATTATCTCGCACCAACTCGTCAATAGCTTTTCTAATTGTGATACGGCTCGCATGATAAATGTCGCACAATTCCATTTCAGTGGGAATGCGTTGTCCTTCTACCCACTTTTCTGTCCGGATATTTTCTCTGAGAATATTGGCGATTTGGATATACAAGGGTTCGGAAGTCGGTTGCTGTTTCATCTTTAGGCTCCTTTTTGTCCTATTGTTATAACAATAGGGGATAAGGCTTGATATCAAGGCTTTAAAAATAGACAAAAAACACGGTGTGAACATGTTATCGTGTAAGTGGAATATAAATCAAAGGGGATTGCAGAATGAAATATGATTTCTATCCTGCCGTCAAGGTCAAGGATGAGCATCAGGTGTTCTTTCGTTATGATGTCATTGTTCAACAAATAATACAAGAAGTGAAAGCTAAAAGTCTTAATGTCATAACAATTGAAAATTATCCTGTCGTAGATGAGCGAGAGCTGCTTGAAAAATTGATCCAGCCTTTGTCGCCGGACCTGGTCATTCATAGTGATGCTGTTTTTGTAGATGATGCATCGTTTGAGCAAATGATTACGCGCAATTTGACGAGTGACCGCGTCTTTGGTGTGATGAGTAACCACTGCATGGAAGAGTTCGTTGATTCGGCTAAACTGGCAGCTGTTCAAAGGCAAATTGCCGGGGCGAGACCTGGTTTAGTTCTGATTTATGGTGTGGGTGCCAGCCTCGTTACAGCCCCGGACTTGTTGATTTATGCGGATTTATCACGCTGGGAAATTCAAACCCGATATCGATCGGGAAAATTCCCGAACTGGAAAGCACATAATGCCGGCGAGGATTGGCTGCAGATGGCCAAACGCGGTTATTTCTTTGAATGGCAAGTAGCAGACCGACAGAAAAAAAAGGCGCTCCCCAAAGCTGATTATGTGCTCGACACGCATAAAGCTGAGCCGGTGTTGCTGACCGCATCCAGTTATTTTAAGGCATTAGAAGAAGTTTCGAGACAACCCTTTTCACTTGTTCCGTTTTTTGATCCTGGTGTTTGGGGCGGACATTGGATGCAAGAGACGTTTGATTTTAGAAAAGAAGAAGTGAACTTAGCTTGGTGCTTTAACGGCGTGCCTGAAGAGAACAGCTTGCTGCTGGACTTTGGTGCGGCGGCCTTTGAAACACCGGCAAACAATCTTATGTTCTTTAACGGAGAGGAAGTGTTGGGCCCTCGTGTCTTCGGACGGTTTGGGGCGGAATTCCCAATTCGCTTTAATTTTCTGGATACCGTTGGGGGGCAAAATTTAAGCTTACAGGTTCATCCGAAATTGACCTATATCCAGGATACCTTCGGCGTACCTTACACGCAGGATGAAAGTTACTATGTTCTGCATGTTGAGGAAGGAGCGAAAATATATCTGGGATTTAAAAACGGGGTCGAAAAAGAAGCTGTTATGTCTGCGCTTAAGCGGGCAGAGGCTGGTGAAGAACCTTTTGATGATCAGCAATTTATTTATCAGCAACCGATCAGCAAGCATGATCATTATCTAATTCCAGCAGGAACCATACATTCCAGCGGCGCAAATAGCGTCGTATTGGAAATCAGTTCAACACCCAATCGATTCACGTTTAAGCTATGGGATTGGGGACGGGTTGATTTAGACGGCAAGCCGCGAGCGGTTCATTTGAATCATGGTGAACCCAATTTGGATATGCGCCGGGATGAAGAGTTTGTGAGGAGGGAATTGATCAATCAATTCGTTGTTGTTGCAGAAGGAGAAGGTTGGCAAGAAGAAAGAACGGGACTGCACGAGCTGGAATGGATTGAAACACGGCGGCATACCTTTTCGCAGCCCGTCGATCATCTGAACCATCAAGGCGTCAACGTATTGAATTTAGTCGAGGGCGAGGAAGTAACGATTGAAAGCCTGGATGGATCATTTGCTCCTTTTGTGGTTCACTATGCCCAAACGGTGATTTTACCGGCAACGATTCAACGGTACCGCGTCACACCGACGGGAAAATCGGCTGGGAAAACTTGCAGAACGATAAAAGCGTTTATTCGGTAGAAATCGAGGTGCAGGATGAAACCATGTTATTTGTTGTTAGATGTAGGGGGCACGGAGATTAAAATCAATGCATTGGCAGGAAACCAATGGCTTTATTCCAGCAGTCGCCATGTTCCCTCTCTTGCCAGCGAGACAAAATTGGTAATTTTGGAGCATTTGCAAAAACTACTGCTGAAAACCATCGAGAAAATCGAACAGCGAGAAGATCGATTACAAGCGATCGGGTTTGCTTTTCCCGGACCATTCGACTACGAAAACGGCATTAGCTTGATGCAGGATTTTAGAAAATACGACGCTCTTTATCTGGTAAATCTTAGACAATGCGTGCAGGAGTGGCTAAAGAATAGCGGGCGAGCGCAGGTACCGATTATTTTCGGGAATGATGCAAGATGCTTTGCATTAGGGGAATATCATGCGAATTCATCCATTCAAAAGGGAATCTATTTGACCTTGGGGACAGGCTGTGGTTCGACCTTTATTGAACATGGCCGTGTCGTTGGACACAGATACGGTTTGAATGCGGAAGGGATGCTTTATGATACACCATTTAAAGAAGGGGTATTGGATGAGTATCTTTCTGTCAATGGGTTGCGACAACTAGCAGAAGACAAGAACTATCCATTTGAAAATGGAAAGAAATTAGCGAAATCTGCGTTGGACGGCGATAAGGAAGCGGCAGCCATTTTTCAAGCCTTTGGTCAGTTAATCGGTGAGGGAATATCGTCATTTACAGCAATTTTTGAGCCTGAGGAAATTGTCTTTGGGGGTCAACTTAGCAAGAGCATGCCTTTATTCAAAGAAACGCTGCTTCAAGAGTTGCAACCTGTTCAGCCAAACGTCAGAGTGTCGGAGGATCCCGCGAAATCCACACTAAAGGGTTTGTATAGGATTATTTTAGACCAGACAAGGGGAGAAGAAGATGTCTAAAAAAATATTGTACTTGGTTCATCATTCACATACGGATATTGGATACACCGATAGACAAGAAAAAATCAGCCGTTACCATGTGCATTATATCCGAAGCGCGCTGCGTTTCCTGGAGAAGATCGAGAACGGGGAAGCACCGCAGTGGGAAGGGTATAAGTATACCTGTGAGAATTACTGGCAAGTAGAACAATTTTTAGCGCAAGCGGCACCCGAAGAAATCGTCACTTTTGAAAAGTATGTTCAGCGCGGCTTCATCGATATTTCGTTAACGTATTTGAATCTGACAGAATTAGTCGATTTCGCGATTTTGAATAAAAAGTTTAAAGCGGCGAGAGATTATGTCAGCCGATTTGATCGAACCTTTGATTCGGCGATGACTGCGGATATCAACGGCTTTTCGTGGGGCTACGCAGAGGCGATGTATCAAAATGGCATCCGTAATTTCTTTTCATGTCTGCATACCCATCATGGAATGTTTCCGCTATTTAAAAAACAGACTCCTTTCTGGTGGGAGACGCAAGACGGCAACAAGTTATTGGTTTGGAACGGGGACCACTATCAAATAGGAAACGATTTCTTGTTCATTCCTAACTCCGACCAAAGCAAACAATACGGCGTTGCAGGTTTTTCCGAGCAAGATTGGGAGGACCAGCTGAAAATCACGGAATCGCGTGTGTTCGAGTTCTTTGAACTTTTAGAAGAGGAAGGGTATGAATTTGACTTTTGCCCGGCGATGATCAGCGGGATCGTCACGGATAATTCGCCTACCAGCCCCCGTATGATGGAGGGCATCCATCGTTGGAATCGGTTGCATGGCGAGAGGATTACAGTCGAATTAGTCACGCTGAATGAATTTTTTGAACAATTGAGAAAAAGAGAGTTAAGCATTCCAACCTACAAGGGAGATTGGCCCGACTGGTGGGCGGATGGAGTCGGCTCTACCCCGTCCGGAGTAAAGCTGTATCGTGAAGCGCAACGTAATTATCGCTTGATCAACAAGTTGGATCCGACCGGTGTGTTGGCTGACCAAGAGCAGCTGCAAGCGGCAGAGGATCAGCTTATGATGTATGCCGAGCATACGTGGGGGTTTCACTCATCTGTCTCGGAGCCCTGGGATGCCTTTGTCAACCTATTGGATATGCGCAAATCCGCCTATGCCATTAACGGCCATCGATTAATGGCGAATCATTTAGATGATATTCTAGAAGCTTACGGAGAAGCGCCTAATCAGTTAGACCGCGAGAGTTTCTTTAAGGTCATCAATCCGCATGATGAACCGGTGCATGCTTTGACCAGTGTCTATGTGCAGCATTGGCAAACGGTAGATGATTCATATTTCACTTTGTTAAATGATTTTGTGGAAGTGGTAGATTGCGCTACAGGGGCTGTGATTGATTCGCAAGTATCGCATAGCTCACGGGGGAAGAAGGTTTCGTTCTATCTGGATATGGCGCCAAAGGAAGAACGCATTGTGCGTTTGAGAAGAAAAGTCGTGCAAAAAATAGATACCAAATACTACAACCATGCCCATATTGGAGCAGAACGCATTGAAGACATTGCCCCGTACGACGGATTCTCACATGATGTTTCTGTCTATGGCATTAAAACGGATCATTTAAAGGTAACCATCGAACCCGGTAAAGGCATTACCTCGATTGTTGATCGTACCACGGACGCGCAGCTGCTTCATCCGAATGCAATCCATGCCCCGTTCTCAGGGGTTTACGAAGTGACGCCAAATGATCCGAGTCCATATATGGTTCGGAGTCGCATGGGGAGGAACCGCAAGGCGCCTGCAACCTTGCGGGAGCAAGCGGAATTAACTAATGTTCGGCAACTGGAGGACGGCCCTTTATTTGCTAAAGTGCTGCTGTCCTATACATTGGCAGGGACTAAAATGTATGATGTGATACTGACTGTTTATAAGAGGACTCCACAGATCGATGCGACTGTTCGTCTGCAAAAGAGTATGGAGTGGGCGCCTGAGAATCTTTATGTATCCTTGCCGTTTACTTATGGCTCCCCAGCAGAAACAGACTGCTATTTCGAAAAGTCAGGCTCGGTTTTTAAACCGGGAGTTGACCAATTACCGGGCACGAATACATCCTTTTATTTACTCGATAGTGGCTTCTGTCTAAAAAACAAGAACCATCATCTTTTCGTGTCCATGAAAGATACGCCGCTTGTGACATTTGGCCCATTGGAAAGCAGTCTTGTCGAATTGTGTAATAAGAAAAGCGCGCGGAAAAATAAAGAGGTCTTGTATTCCTGGGCGATGAATAATTTCTGGGAAACAAATTTCAAAGTAGATTTATCAGGATTTTATGAATTGGATTACGCAGTCTACCTTATTCAACAGGAAAATGTCGAAGCTGCAGGCGTAGTCAGCCGTGCTCGCCATTTAGTAGAAGGACTGGTTGCCGCGGCTTATAATCCAACGGCGGCAGAAAAAGAAAGCTTCAGATAGAGACCGGATTGGCGATCGGATACACGGGGTGTATCCGATTTTTGCTGTGCAGACATATAAAAAACTACCCTTATAATTCCCAAAGGTGTAATATAGAAGGAAGCACTTAGTTCTTTTATACTATTTATTTGAGAGAGTGTGGCTAGGGGAATGAGTAAATTGCATGAAATTCAGCACAGAAATATGCTGATGATCAAGCTTGTTTGGAGCTTTTATATTATTGCTGTCGCAGTGAACTTGATTGTCGATAAAAATGCATATGTACTGAACCCGCCGGTAGGCCTGCTGCTGGGCGTTGTTTTAACGTTCCTGATTATGCGGCGCATAGCACCGGAAGCCACGATGCTCCTGTTGATTACCGCGCTGTATACCTTTTTCCTGTTTCTAACGATCAAACATCCCTTTGTCGTCAATATGATCTTCCTGGGAATGCTCCCGATGATTACGCTGCTCTATATGAATTTGAAAGCTACTCTTCTGTCGGCCATCCTGTATATGGTTACCTCCAGTTATCTGTTTCTAATGAAGCATGATGACTTGTTCCCTGGCACAGAGAAGACGGATGTGGTCTATTTCATTATTTATGGGTTGTTTGCATGCACTTTCGCTGTTCTTTTTACGAAGCTCATGCAGTCGATCTGGAGGGGAGCACAGCAAAATGCAAGGCAGCTTGGCCATGTGCTCGATAGTGTGGATATCGCTACCTGGACGCTTGATCTGAAAGAGGACAGTGTTCTTATATCGGAGGGAATATCGCAGATTACGGGCTATCCGGTAGAGCACTTTCGAACCAGCTATCTCGCTTTGACGGGAATTGTAATTCCGGAGGATCAATATTTGATTGCACAGGCACAGAAAGAGCTGCTCATTAATCAACGAAGCGTCACGATTGAATGCCGCATTCAGCGAGTGGACGGCTATTATCGCTGGGTTCAGGTTCGGGGTACACCTCATCACAATGATTATGGGCATCTGGAGCGACTGGATGGGGTCATCATCGACATTACCGAACGCAAACAATTGGAGGATCGGGTTGCGTACCTCGCCTATCATGATGAATTAACGACACTGCCTAAGCGGACGCTGTTCAATATGCAGTTTGAGCGTTGTATTGAAGAAGGGATAACGAAGCTCACCGTGTTGTTCATTGATCTGGACAATTTCAAAGAGATAAATGATGCTTATGGCCATAGTGCCGGAGATATGCTTCTTAAAGAAATTGCCGGAAGGCTGACGGTAGTCATTCGTGACTCGGATATGGTATGCCGCCTGGGAGGAGACGAGTTCTTACTGCTGCTGGTAGGCAGTGATGCGCGGGATGCGTCAAGAGTGGCGGAGCGGATCATCGAAAGCCTGTCTCGTCCGTTCTATTATATGGGACGCTCTCTTATTGCCACTCCGAGTATTGGCATCTGTGCATATGAAGGCGGTCCTTGTGATCTCGACAGTATGATTCGCAGAGCGGATGAGGCCATGTATGAGGCGAAAAGGGAAGGCCGGAATCAATACTCGATATTTACTGAAATCAGCGAAATTGCAAGATAACCCGAGGATACTTACACAGGCGCCAGCAACAGCACAGCCTTGAGACGGTCCGTCTCAAGGCTGTATTCGTTGCGGGAGTTCTATCTAATCCCGGTTGCCAAGCTTGCGGTCATAGTAGATCGCGCCAAGCCATTGGCCGGCAGCAAATAGGACAAGCATCCCGAGCAGAACAAGGAATCGGTTATCCCCTTTACGAAGAATAAGCTGAAGCATGAAGAGCAGAACAGAGATCTCTGTCCACATAAGCCCTCGCTTGCGCAAGGCTTTATAATCATACTTGCCCGAGCTCATCTTTCGCAAATTAATCCAGGATACGACAATCAGCACTCCCAAAAAGATAACAGCACCGATCCAGTCTTCTCGTGCAATGGAGTTCAGCAACGTAGAACCTCCCGCCTGTTGTGTATGTAGTACCTGAATAAATTGTAGCTGATCGCCTTCCAGGCCGCAATGGTTAAGCAATCCAGTGCTTTACGAACATGATGAACTCATTGCTTGGCAGCGGTTTGCTGAAAAAGTATCCCTGAAATTGGTCACACTCCAGCTCAGTCAAATACTCCAGCTCCTCGGACGCTTCAATCCCCTCGGCAACAACCTGAAGATCCATGTGATGCCCAAGCTCAATGACTGCCCGCACAATCGAGGACTTCCTCGAATCTTCGAGCAGACCGCTAAGGAACGAACGGTCAAGCTTCATCTCCGATAATGGCAGACGATCGAGCTGGCTTAGCGACGAGTAGCCCGTCCCGAAGTCGTCCATCGAGATATGAATTCCCATCTGTCGTAATTCCTCCAGCACCTTCACACTGTATTCCACATTGCGGATCAGCATGCCTTCGGTGATTTCCAATACGAGATATTGCGGCTCCAGTCCAGTCTCGCGAAGGGTGCGGGTAATCATGGGAATGAGATTGTTCTGGTAAAAATGTCTGGCTGAGATATTCACGGCGACAGGGAATCTCGCCAGCCCTTCATCCTGCCATTGCTTGTTCTGGCGGCAAGCCTCACGGAGCACCCATTCATCAATATCCAGGATAATGCCCGAATTTTCTGCCAATGGAATGAACTTGTCCGGAGGCACGGAGCCAAAATCCGGATGCAGCCAACGAAGCAGGGCTTCGGCGCCGATAATCTCTCGGGAAGAGGCGTCGATCTTTGGCTGATAGTAGAGACGGAATTGACCGCCGCGCAGGGCACGACGAAGATCCGCCTCTAGCTGCATACTCTCTGCCCGCTCATTTTCGATTAAGTTGTCATAGAAATGGTAGAGGCCGTCCCCCTGCTCTTTGGCTACGTACATGGCAATATCGGCGTTGCGCATGACTTGTTCCATGCTGAAGCCGTCGAACGGGTAGACGCTAATGCCCACGCTTACCGTGATATACTGCGGCCGTCCTCCGATGTCGAACGGTTCCTCAAGCAGCTGGCAGATTTGCTGTGCCACCTCCTGCACATCCTGGATATCCTCATAATGAAGCACGAACAGGAACTCATCCCCGCTCAACCGGAACAGCTTGCATGCCTCCGATACAAGTGCAGCGAAGCGGGCGGATACCATGCTGATAAGCAGATCGCCTACGGAATGCCCGAGGGTATCGTTCACCTGCTTGAATCGGTTCAGGTCCGCAAACATGACCGCGAAGGGCTGTTGTGGCTCCTTGTCGCTATCCAGATTCAGTGAACGTGTATATTCCTTGAAATGCAGCCGATTCGGCAGATCGGTCAGCATATCATAGTAAGCCAGCTTATGGAGCTTCTTCTCCGACTTGATCAGCCGAGCGGTTTGCTCCTCCAGCAGCAGGTTATTCTGCAGAGAGTCCTGAAGCATATGAACCAGCTTGTTGGACATCATACGGAAGTTGAGAATGAGTGAACGCACCTCATAAATCCGGCTTTTAGGCCACGTCACCTGTTGGGAGGAGACGAGCTTGTCAGGCAGATTGGTCGTCAGCGTGGTCAATTGAACCAGGCTGCGGAGAATCCGCTGGGTTAATAGTTTGCCTACGGCAGAAGCACAGACGAACAGCAATATGAGAAATAGAAACTGGTTCAGGTGCTGAGCATAGATATCCGCTCGGTATGGAGCTAAAGGAACCAGAATGGTCAGCTTAAAGGGAAGCGGTTTCAAATCTGAGTGAGAAATATATTGTGCGCCATCCCATCTTTCCATAGGCATTATGATCCTTGCCTTCTGCTCGGAGAGATACAAATCGGACGGTTGGTTAAGGGAATATATCATATCTGAAGCAAGGAACGAGCTTGCTTCGCCGCCGCCGGACAGAGGAGCGCTATCCGCTATAATTTCATCCTGTGGTCCGCTTAAGATGATTCGGTAATTGTCCCTGGAGCTGTAGCGCTCAATAAGGGATTTTAGTTCCTGTTCCTGCAGCGGGCTGAGGCTTAACACGCCATCTGCATAGGAAATATCGCTGCTGTTGATATCCATCTTTATATGTTGGGCCGTATTGGATGCCAGTTGGTCAGCATAGCTGGAGACGGAGTTCTCCGCGGTACGGCTGTTGTTCACAGCGTAGAATAGAAAGGGCAGAGCGATGCAGACGCTAATGATTTGAAAGAGGATTTTGCTGAAGGTTAACGGAACCTCGCGAATCGTGAAGCCTTTTTTTATTTGCACGAGAGGCAAGTATTTATGAAGAATATCAGCAACGATCACGTTTGCTAAACCATTGGTTACCGAGACGAAAATCATTAACCAGCATTCAACAGAAATGCTATGGTCTTTTACGAAATAGACAGCCAGAATTAAGGGTCCTCCAATACATAGCCAGAACAAGCTATCCGCCCGCAGCATCGCATCCTTCTTGAATTGGCGCAGCAGCAAGCCGACAGCGATCAGCTCCAGCAGGAAGACCGCGCGGAAATAAGGAGCTCCCATGCCCCAGATAGATATTCCGTACACAAGAACAGCGATAGGCAGCCCAAGATATAATCCGTAGCACCGGATCATCATCAGGAGCACAATATTGGTGAAGACCAGAGATATGCCGAAAATCAGGTGCAACTCATTTGCTTCAAGGACAAGGGCCAAGGCCGCCAAGGCGGCGAACCAGCCCGCCAGAAGTAGAGGAAGATATTTCTTCTTATGCAGCAACATACCTAAATTGCCCCCTAGGATGACGGATCTTTCTACAATCTTTTCTACATGGAGCAAGAGGATTCCTTTTTTTTCGCGATGTTCTGACATCCCCGGGAGTAAATACAATATAATAAACTAAGCTGCGAGAGGATCAAGAGAGAGAAGGAGAGACATCATTTATGTTTATTGTAAAATACTTAAAGCTGGTTGAGATCCAGACGAAGGTTGCCAGCGTCATTCCCTTCATTCTGGGGACGTTGTATGCCGTCTTTCGGTTTGGGGACTTTGATTTTCTGCATTTTGCGTTAATGCTCATCTCATTGCTGAGCTTTGATATGGCCACAACGGCTATTAATAATTACTATGACTATATGAAAGCCAAGCGCAAGCATGGCTACGGATACGAAGTACATAATGCCATCGTTCAATACCATATGAACCCTAGGGGAGTAGCGGCAATCATTGCTGTATTGCTTGTCCTCGCGATCGGAGCCGGCTTGTGGCTGTTCATGGAGACGGGCTGGCTGCTTCTGCTGCTGGGAGGTTTATCCTTTGCCGTCGGCATTTTGTACTCCTTCGGACCGCTCGCCATCTCCCGGATGCCGTTAGGCGAGATCTTCTCGGGATTATTCATGGGATTTGTCATTCCTTTCGTCTCTGTCTACATTCACGCAGAGGACAAGCTGGCAAGTCTTGATCTGGATCTTCAGCGCCTGACGGTGACCTTGCATGTGGATTTATTGGAGACACTGCTGATCCTGTTGATCTCTATCCCGGCTATTTTCGGAATTGCCAACATTATGCTGGCGAACAATATTTGCGATATTGAGGATGATATCGAGAACAGACGGTATACCCTGCCAGTCTATATTGGCAGACCAAGGGCCATTCGATTATTTGGCTGGCTGTATTATGTCTCCTATATCGACCTGATCGTATTGATCGTGTTGAAGGTGCCTTTTCTTTTGGTCATTCTGGCACTTGCTACGCTGATTCCTATTCGAAAAAATATAATCAAATTCGCTGATCATCCGGTCAAGCAATTTACATTCAAGCTGGCGGTTCAGAACTTCGTGCTGATCTCGGCAGGCCGGATTGTGATCCTGACTCTGGCCTTGCTATTTATGCTCTGAGCCATAGTCGGATTGAATATTCTATAAATGGGCGTTCATGATCAACCACTAGAATGAATAGAAGGACTCTGATGAGTAAGGGAGATGAGACGGATGCAGGAAGGGATAGCAGGAGGACAAGGAAAGCGCATCTTCGGGATTTTGGGAGGAGGCTGGCGCTCGGAATTTTACCTTAGGATTGCCAAGGCTTTACCTGAGCTGTTCGAGATTGGTGAAATGTGGATGCGGGATAGCCGGAAGGCCCGGGAAATGGAATTGAAATGGGGCGTAAAGGCTACCTCGGATCTGGAGGGCTTTCTATCGCGAAGAGCATTTGACTTTGCCGTGGTGTCTTTATCTCGCAGTGCGGCCCCGGAGTATATTATTCGGTTGTCGGAAGCCGGAATTCCTGTATTGACGGAGACGCCGCCTGCGGACAGCCTGGAGGGATTACGGTATTTATATCAGCGGACGCATTCCGGTCAGGGAATCCAGGTCGCGGAGCAGTTCATTCGCCAGCCCCTTCATGCGGCCCGGTTAGCTGTGGTGAAGTCGGGAAGGCTTGGCGGGGTATCGCATGTTCAGGTGTCTGCCGGACACGGCTATCATGGCATTAGTCTGATCCGCCACCTGCTCGGCGTCGGTTTCGAAGAGGCGGAAATATCCGGTGAGCAGTTGATCAGTCCAATTGTTCAAGGTCCGGGAAGAGCAGGGCTGCCAAGCGAGGAATTGCTGGTGGATTCGAGGCAGGATCTCGCTTTGCTGAAGTTTGGCGGCAAGAGCGCAGTCTATGACTTTTCCTATGACCAGTATTTCTCGGCAATCCGGCGAAATCGGGTTCTGATTCGAGGGTATCGAGGAGAACTGGAAGGGACGGAGATCCGTTACCTGAAGGATTACCGCACACCTGTAGCGACTCAAATGCAGCGCGTGGATGCCGGGCAAGCCGGGGATCTGGAGGGCTACTACCATAAAGGGATTCTGGCTGGCGGAGAATGGGTATATCAAAATCCATTTCCGGGTGCAAGGTTAAGTGACGAGGAGCTTGCCATGGCCTCATGCCTGCTGGATATGGCGGCCTATACTGCCGGAGGGCCTGCATTCTACAGTCTGGCGGAGGCCTGTCAGGATCAGTATCTTAGTCTGCTGATGGGCGAAGCTATCCGGAGCGGGCAGACCCTAATCTCCGAGCGGCAGGTTTGGGCGGAAGGGTAGTTTCTACGTTCCGGGGGGTAACGTGTGAAGGTTGCTTACGATCGCTGTT
This sequence comes from Paenibacillus apis, assembly GCF_018333295.1. Lineage (NCBI taxonomy): Bacteria > Bacillati > Bacillota > Bacilli > Caryophanales > Paenibacillaceae > Paenibacillus > Paenibacillus apis. The sequence continues at coordinate 295,473 of NZ_BORS01000005.1, read as the reverse complement.
GTTTGCGGATTTCTTGGATTGAATAAAATCTGAAATTGTAGGAATCCGCTCACAAAGGCGAACGCTTACGAGCATATGCTCCCGAAGTAGCAGTGTTTCGCAGTATGACGGTGATCGGTCGTTCGCATGAAATATGAATCTTACGGGCATGCAGTGAAAAAAGTTACCTTAAATTCAGTGGAAATGCTAGAAATGCGGATATAGTGAAATTTTTGTACTTAAATTTGACTAAAACGTGGGTTTGGTTAGTTACTGGCGATCTAAGGTAAGTTTTTTTACTAAATGTGGGTTCGTGCGTCGAATGAAGATTTTAAGGGAAGTAATTTCATTAAATCGCGACCGGATGAGCATGAGCAGAAGAATGAGGTGCTCATATCGTCCTGTAGAGCGATTGAGGTTCGGAGCAAGACTGGAATGCCAGTGGGACAAGTTAATTTCGGAGGAAAACCTCCGTATGGCAGGACAGGCAAAGTTTCGGCGCAAGGCTGATGCATCGTGAGGCGGAGGCGCATCTTTAGGCACGGTAGGTATGACGTCGTGCATAAGCTACCGCGCAAGCTTCCACTCGCGCTTAGCCCAAGGCTGTGCATAGTCTCCTGCTTGTATGCCGCAAGGAGGTAAGTTAATAGCAGTGCAGTTATTGCAATGCAGCTTAGGCACATCCATGCGCAAACTTCATTGTAGTTAAACTGCAGAGGCGAAGTAGTTAGGGCATAAGTATGAAGGGTTGTGAAGTAAAAGCTTTCTGTAAGAAAGCTGCATCGGGAGCATAAGCTTGGGCGTTCGCCTTTGTTCGCGGATTTCTCCCTTGTTAGAACTTAGTCCAATCATAGAAATCCGCGAACAACAGCGATCATAGCAACCCTCCATACGTTGTCCCTCTAACTCGCCTCCGATGTTTAACTGTCCTATGCTATTGCACATTTTCCTTGGCAACGAATCTTGCATTCGCCCTCGAAGTCCATCTTCCGAACTCGCACTTTAAAACTTTCTCTTCTTCGGAGACAGCATCACACCGGCACCGATTGCGATTAATGCGATCGCAAGCAGCGGCTGGCCTAGAATGGTCTTGTTGTAGAGCGAGCCCAGGGAGAAGACGGCGAAGAACAATACCGATAATCCGCCAAGGATGTTGATCGGAATGAGCAGCCACTTATTCCGGTTTCCGAACCAGTAAAATTCAAACAGACCAACGGCAGGAGCAAGGAGGAAGCCTGGCCATAAATACTGCCAGCTGTCAAACAGCGTGGCAATCTGGCAGACGACACCGACAGTAAACAGGATCCCGCCGGGGATGAGCAGCCCGGTTGTTCTATGGTTGTTTAGCGAGAAGTACAGCCAGTGGAAGAACAAGCCTAGCGGAATAATGAACATCGTAGCCCAGAAGGTGCCGAATAAGGTTCCGGCATCGATGGCCTCTTTGCGGAAAAAGAATAGATAGATTCCCAGTAAAATCAATACCGGGCCGAGCCAATTTTTTCGGTGCATGGACATACTCCTTCACTCATGTAATGGATATAATACAGAATACTATATTCCAAGGCTGGATGCTTCCGTCTCCAGGGTAGATGATCGCTGGACTTTAGTCTAGGATTTGGGTGTAATTTACAGGCAACCTGGTTCAGGCCAGGAGCTGATGCCACCGGACAAAATTTACCCGTTCCATCACGGAGGAGTTCAGTTATAATTAGAGTGTGATATTTTTAACACTCTATTTTACGAAACGGGAGATGAACTCGGCTTGAATACATGGACAGACTTCAAGAAAGCATCCCGATTCCGGGTCATTCCGGTCATGCTGGTTCCTGTCTTTCTTGGCGCCCTTGGCGCATTTATGTGGAAGGGAGTGTTCCACCCCTGGCTATTCGTACTTACCTTGATCGGCTCGGCCTCTGCGCACTTATTCTCCAATATGATCAACGATTTGTGGGATTACCGCAGCGGAGCGGATAGCTTGGCCCAGGAGACGGCAGATGCCATCTCGACCAATTCAGGTTATTTGGCAGGGGGCAAAATGAGTGAGCGTGCATTTGCTCAGTTGGCCTGGTCCCTGTTTGGCCTGGGGATTCTAAGCGGTGTCATACTCAGCCTCTTTAGCGGCTGGATCGTCATGGTATTTGCCATTCTCGGCGGTTTGATCGCTTATTATTACGTTGCACCGCCGATCCGGTTCGGGTACCGGGGTAAGGGTTACGGCGAGGTGGCGATTCTGCTGTCCTTTGGAGTGCTTCCTGTTCTCGGCTCGTATTATGTGCAGACCGGGAGCCTAAGCTGGGAGGCTGCGCTGTTATCGATGCCTGTCGGGCTGCTCACAACCTTGCTCTTATTTAATCATCATTTTCTGCATTGGCAAGCGGATAAGCAGGCAGGGAAGAATACGCTGGTTGTCGTGTGGGGAGAACAGCGGGCACTGCGCTTCTCGAAATGGCTGCTCTTTCTCGCTTATGGCTTTCTGATCCTCTGCGCCGTGATCGGCTTGGTGCCATTGTATGCGTTGCTGGCGTTATTGACGGCGATTCCGCTTTACCGCATTTACGGGCGGCTCGGGGCGCATAATCCCTCTTCGGCTTATCTGCCGCTGATGGGAGCTTCTCTGCAAGCTTCTATCCGCTGCGGGCTTATCATGATGGCCGCATTGCTGGTTCAGGGCTTGATCCAACTGTAAGCTAGGGCACTTGTTTGAAGGTAGGACGGAATACTATATAAGTTGAACTAAATAACTGCACAGAAAAGGCATAAGTGTAAAGTGTTCTGTAGAAGCACAGCGTTCGCCTTTGTGAGCGGATTTCTACTCTATGATGAGTTAATTTAATCAAGAAATCCGCGAACAACAGCGATCGTAAGAACACTTTACACGTTGCCTCGCGTGTATAATCATTAGTTCAACTTATATAATTAGGAGGATTATCATACATGGAACAGGTAAAAGTATTCGGCGACTTTCATACGATTCTGAATGAGGGACAAGTCTGGAAAATAGGCGGTTTCCCGCTGCCGGACGGGAGCTTCTGGGAGTACCGCGAGCCGGAAGCTGTCGTTATTGTGCGCAACGGCATCCTGTATGTCCGGGCACCCTTGAGCCGCCAGCATCATCAGGTGCAAATTCTGGATAATGCCAAGCACATGTATTATTCGAATGAAGAGGTCGTCATTCCTGAGGAGGGCGAGGTCAGCTTCGAGCTTCAAATCCGCGCCCGGACACAAAATACCGCACCAGGGGATCTGTATGACGGCTATGTATCGCTGAATCTGCTTGATTTTTCAACCGGAGCCGCCTTGGACTTCTTTGCAGGCAATGATAAATACGCCAGTGTCTATGCGGTGCTTCAATTCCCGGGAGTCACTGTACCGGATACCGGAAAGACCAAATACTTCTGCGTGTTCAAAGAGGATACGGACTTCAAGCCGCGCGAGTTCAATACGTACAAAATTACGTACAACCGTGCATTAGACGAGGTTGTTTTCTATGTTAACGGCCAGGAGGTTCGTCGGGAGAGCGGTGTGCCGATCAAGTTCAATCGCTTCACCATTGCCCTTGGTATCATGACGGAGAAGGATATTTCGCCGGAGGGCAGTGTTTCGGTTCATGGCCAGGTGGTTACTGCTGAATGGTCGCCGGTGACGGTAACGATCAAGGAGTAGGGAGCACAGCTTGGTGCTTCCCCCCTCGTCCCTCAATACCGGCGCATAAAATCTTTCCGTCTGTCACAGCCTATTGCTTGAATGCAGACATTCATGGCAGGAGGGTGCAAAATGGGAAAGCGCGATAAGCAGAGCCGCCGGGACGGAAATGGCAGCAGCAACGGCCAGAATGCTCCGTCAGGAAACGGCGGAGAGGGCCGGGCAGGCCGGCTGAGCCAAATCAAGAATCATAAAGGACCCGGCGATGAGGTTCTCAATGAATTCATCTCCGGCGAGGATCTTTACGATCACTAGCTCGCAGTGGCGGGATCAACGCGAAGGGCTGCTCCTATCCAATGGAGCAGCCCTTCGCGTTGATCGGTATCGGTAAGCTATGCCAAAGTAGAACGAAAAAGTTTACTTTTTGGTTCCGTGCTGCTTATTCGGCAATTGGCTGGAAGGGGTGCCCTTGCCCTGCTTGCGGTTCTTGGCATCCTTGTCCTGCTTGTCGTGCACCTTCTCCACGAAATCATGCAGATTGTCCATTGTCGAGGCTTCCTCCTTGTCGGCGAGTTAAGTCGTTCTTAAGGATACAACTATTACTATGCGTAGGTGCATATCAATTCATGCGAATTAAACGCTTATACATCAAAATCCTTCCCGGTGAAGCAGTGACGGCTGCTTGCTCCGGGAGGGATTTTTTTGCGTTCTCCACACATGAAAATGAATGCCGCGCTGTCACGCAATCCTTCACCCTTCCCTCATGCAAGCTTCATGAAGCAGCGTAGCAGGGGATGCTACAATAGGAACATAATTTAGATCAAGTCTAAGTATAATATTAACCGGAGGGTGATGAATAGATGAATAACAGAATGACCACAAACCAAGGAGCACCAGTAGGAGATAATCAAAATTCCCGGACGGCGGGACAAGGCGGTCCGACTCTGCTGGAGGATTATCATCTGCTGGAGAAGCTGGCCCACTTTGACCGTGAGCGGATTCCTGAGCGGGTTGTGCATGCTCGCGGAGCAGGAGCGCATGGGGTGTTCGTAGCCGAGCGCAGTATGTCCGAGTTTACAAAGGCGCAGTTCCTGCAGGAAGCAGGTCGTGAGACGCCGGTATTTGTCCGCTTCTCGACGGTCATCCACGGGCAGGGTTCCCCGGAGACGGCTCGGGATCCTAGGGGCTTTGCTGTTAAGTTCTACACTGAGGAAGGCAACTATGATCTCGTAGGCAACCATTTGCCCGTGTTCTTTATCCGGGACGCGATCAAGTTCCCTGATATGGTGCACTCGCTCAAGCCTTCCCCGGACACGAATATTCAGGACCCGGCGCGGTATTGGGACTTCATGACGCTGAGCCCCGAGTCGACGCATATGATGACCTGGCTGATGTCGAACAACGGAACACCGGCGAATTACCGGCAAATGGACGGCTTTGGTGTGCATGCCTTCAAGTGGATTAATGCGGAAGGGAAGATCGTCTACGTAAAATACACCTGGAAATCCAAACAGGGGGTTCGCAATCTGACCGCGGAGGAAGTCCGCGAGGTCCAAGGCGGTGATTTCAACCATGCGACGCGTGATTTATACGACCACATCGCACAGGGTGATTTTCCACAGTGGGAGCTGAATGTACAGCTGCTGCCTGTAGAGGACCTGGATCTGTGGAGCTTTGATCCGCTTGATCCAACGAAGGTGTGGCCGGAGAGCCATTATCCGCTTATCCCTGTGGGCACGATGACGTTGAACCGGAACCCGGACAATTTCTTCGCGGAGGTAGAGCAGGCGGCATTTTCGCCAAGTGCGCTGGTGCCGGGCATCGAACCATCCGAAGATAAGCTGCTGCAGGGCCGCCTGTTCTCCTATCCGGATACGCAGCGTTATCGTCTGGGAGCCAACTATTTGCAGATCCCAGTCAACTGTCCATATGCGCCGGTTCGTAACCACCAACGGGACGGATTGATGAATGTGAAGCAGGACCCTTCGCCGGTGAATTATGAGCCTAACAGTCTGGAGAGCAGCCCGAAGGAAGACCCGAGCTATAACGACAGCGCGGTTCCGGTAAACGGGATGATCGGGAGAGCGAAGATTGCGAAGACCGATGATTTTACCCAGGCCGGCGAGCTCTACCGAAGCTTTACCGAGGAGGAGCGCAATCATCTGATTGCGAATATGCTTAATGATCTGAGGCAAACCAATGAACAGATCCAGCTTCGTGCGATCTGCAATTTCTTCCGTGCCGACACCGAATACGGTATGCGGCTCGCCCAAGGGCTTGGCGTTGATATTTCCTCCTTCATTCCGCAGCCGCCCCAGCCATAATATTATGTTCGAAGAACCGGTCTTTCCAAGATCGGTTCTTTTTTTGTTCGTAATGTGATAGGAATCCGTGCTTTTTTACTGTTATTCCTTCATAATAAAGGTTTAGATAAATATGGAAACTCACTTATGCGGAAAGGGTGGAGAAGAATGACTTATCGGTTCGACGGTGAAGGCTCGGAGCCCGTCATCAGGATCCGCGATTTGCGGATGAGGTTCGGAGAACGATATGTGCTGAACGGTATTGATTTTGATGCTTATCCCGGACAAATTATCGGTTATATCGGGCCTAATGGAGCCGGCAAGAGCACGACGGTAAAGATCATGCTCGGACTGGTGGAAGGCTATTCGGGAGAAGTGCGGGTATGCGGGGCGAATCCTGTTGACGGCGATACGGAGTACAAAAGACGCATCGGTTATGTGCCGGAAACCGCGGATATCTACGATACGCTGACCGCCCGCGAATATTTGACGTTTATCGGAGAGCTTTACGGCCTGTCCATGGAGACTGCCGAAAGCAAGGCGCGGCGCATGATGGAACAGCTCGGGCTGAAAGATGCGGCGAATGCCCGGCTTTCTACCTTTTCCAAAGGGATGAAGCAGAAGGTACTGATCATTTCGAGCCTGCTGCATAATCCCGATATTCTGTTCCTGGACGAACCGCTCAGCGGACTTGATGCGAACAGCGTAATGGTCGTCAAAGAGCTGCTGGCCCTCCTGGCTGCACAAGGGAAGACCATATTCTATTCCTCGCATATTATGGAGGTCGTCGAGAAAATCAGCCATCGGATCATTTTGCTGGACGGCGGGAGAATTGCTGCTGACGGGAGCTTTGAAGAGCTGAAGGGACAGAATTTGCAGGGCTCGCTTGAGCAGATCTTTAATCAGATTACGGGATTTAATGAACACCATGAGATCGCCGAACGATTCGTATCGATTGTGCAAGAGGTGTAGCAAATGAAGGAAATAAAATTTTTGAAGATTCTGGATCGTTTTGGGGGCCTGCTGGAGAAGCTGGACATCGATTATCCCGTGATGCGGCGTATTTTGCAGACCAAGCTGTTGATGGACGGAAGAAGGGCGCCGACCATTGTCGGCAAATCCGGAAGAAACCAACGGGACCGACATGCCAAAGATGGCGATCCGGATAGAAATCAGTTCTTTGGCTCGTTGTGGCTCTATTTGATTTTTGGAGGATTTACCTGCTTATTTGTTCTGAACGGTGACAATTATATTTTTCAAATGAGCTTTGTGTTCGGGATTTTAATGTTTATGATTATGACCTCGCTCATCTCGGATTTTTCTTCGGTGCTGCTGGATGTCCGGGACCGAAGCATTCTACAGACCAAGCCGGTGAACCGTAGAACAATCGCGATGGCGAAGGCGCTGCATATTTTCTACTATTTGTTTTTTCTAACGGGCGCGCTGGCCGTCATTCCGCTTGGTGTTGGACTGTTCCGTCACGGGTGGGGCTTCTTTCTGATCTTTGCAGTGGAGCTTGTGCTGATGGATCTGTTGATCATTGCGCTGACAGCGATGCTGTATCTGCTTGTGCTCCGTTTGCTTGACGGCGAGCGCTTGAAGGATCTGATCAACTACGTGCAGATTGGACTTACGATCGGTATCGCCCTTGGGTATCAGCTATTAATCCGGGTATTTGATTTTATAGATCTGCAGGCGGTAATTCAATTTAAGTGGTGGCATTTCCTGATTCCGCCGATTTGGTTCGGAGCTCCTTACGAGATGCTGCTTCAAGGGGACTACCGTACCGAGATCGCAGTTGCTTCAGGCCTTGCTGTGCTGGTTCCTGTCATTGCGGGGGTTATCTATCTCTTGATGATGCCATCCATGGAGAAGAATTTGCAGAAGCTGGCCGGCCCGGGCGCCAGTCAAAGAGAAGGGGCGGGAAGATGGGTAAACAGACTCGCACGGGTGCTATGTCCGGAAGGGCAAGAGCGGGCTTTCTTTCACTTTGCCTGGAGGATGATGGCCCGCGAACGGGAATTCAAGCTGAAGGTATACCCAAATCTCGGCTTTTCGCTGATCTTTCCCCCGATCCTATTGTTTACGATGGGAATGCAGGACGGATGGGCAAGCCTGCGGGGGACCCAGCTCCATCTCTTCATCTATGGCTGTGCCCTGTTAATGCCGAGTCTCGTCTGGATGCTGCGGTATTCAAGCAACTATAAAGCCTCATGGATTTATCGCACGGCACCGGTCAGCAGTTCCATTCCGATTCAGCGGGGAACGCTGACCGCTGCGGTCGTACGGTTATTGTTGCCGGTCTATGCGCTTGAGGCCGTCGGCTTTATGGTGCTGTTCGGCGCAGAAATCATTCCTGATCTGCTTGCGGCGGGCCTTGGACTTCTTGCCTACGCTGTGATCTGTTTTGCAGTTGTGGACAACAAGAGTACTTATCCGTTTTCGGAAAGGTTTGAAGCGGCGCAAACGGGTTTAAGCTTAAAGATGATAGGTCTGATGCTGATGCTTGCGGTATTTAGCCTGCTCCATTATATCGCCGCTCAGTTTAGCTTTGGTGTATTGATTTATATTGCGCTATTGCTTGCAGCCAACTGGTTCTTGTGGCTGCGGGGATTCGGCAGTCCGAAGCTGACAGGATAAGCGGACGGAGGTCAAACATGAATATGACAGAACAGCGGGCGTCTGGCCGGTCCAGCGGACGGAACGAACGAATCGATGGTCCCAGAATCCGGCGGGAGAAGACGACCGTGAGGCACATGATATCCATGTATTGCAAAATCAAGCATCCGTCAGCGGGCATGGACAACGAGCTATGCCCAGAATGCCGGAAGCTGGCCGATTATGCCTTGAACCGCCTGACGTACTGCCGGTTTGGGGAGGACAAGTCCTCCTGCCGAAATTGTGAAGTACATTGTTATGCTCCTGATTATCAGCAGCGCATTCGCGAGGTGATGCGCTTTGCCGGTATGCGGATGCTGTGGAGACATCCCTGGCTGACTCTTCGGCACATGGCGGATGAACGGCAAGGCAGGAAGTGAATTTATGGAATTGTTCAAAAAGTCGTCTTTGAGGAAAGGTCTGTAAAGCCGGCTTTTTGAACATCTACTTATGGTCACAAATCTTTCAAAGATGGCGCGCAGTGAGAAAACCGCGGCAGATCAAGGAATTCTCTCAGATGTTCACGAATGTGACATTTATCATGTGATTCTTGTCACAAAATTATTACTTTTAAGCCGTTCATTTTCATTTTGCCGTGATAGAATTCACATTAGTTAAGAATTAATATCGAGAGAAGAAAGAGGGAGTAAATGATGGATCCGTTGATTCTGGCGCGGCTTCAATTTGCAGCGACAACGATTTTCCACTACTTTTTTGTCCCGCTGAGTATCGGTCTCGTTGTGTTGATCGCAATTATGGAGACGCTGTATGTGGTAAAGGGTAAAGAAGAATACAAGAAGATGACCAAATTCTGGGGCAAGCTGTTTTTGATCAACTTTGCCGTAGGGGTTGTCACAGGAATTATCCAGGAGTTCCAGTTCGGGATGAACTGGTCGGATTATTCGCGGTTTGTGGGTGATGTGTTCGGTGCGCCGCTCGCAATAGAGGCCCTGTTTGCCTTCTTTATGGAATCTACCTTTATCGGCCTGTGGATTTTTGGATGGGACCGCTTATCGAAGAAAGTACACTTGCTGTGCATTTGGCTGGTAGCTCTTGGAACGACGATGTCGGCGTTCTGGATCCTGGCTGCTAACTCGTTCATGCAGCGTCCGGTGGGCTTTACGATTAATAACGGGCGGGCGGAAATGAATGACTTCTTCGCCTTGATCACAAATGGACAGCTTTTGGTGGAATTTCCCCATACGATATTCGCCGCATTTGCGACCGGGGCCTTTATGATCACGGGGATCAGCGCCTACAAGATGCTTCGCAAGCAAGACGTGGAGTTCTTTAAAAAATCGTTCATTATTGCGGTAATTATGGGCCTCGTGTCCTCTTTAGGTACGGCACTGGCCGGCCATAGTCAGGCGCAGTATCTGGTTGAGACACAGCCGATGAAGATGGCTGCCTCCGAAGGCTTGTGGGGTGAGAGCGGCGACCCTGCTCCTTGGACGGTTTATGCCCATATTGATACGGAGGATCAGAGTAATAGCTTTGAAATAAAGGTCCCTTATCTGCTGAGCTTCTTGTCCTATAGTAAATTCAATGGCGAAATCAAAGGGATGCTTGAGCTTCAGAAGGAATATGAGCAGACCTACGGTCCCGGTGATTATATTCCTCCGGTCAAAACGACGTTCTGGAGCTTCCGGATCATGGTTGCCGCGGGAAGTCTGATGATCCTGCTTACCCTGTACGGCTGCTATCTGGCATGGCGGAAGAAGCTGGATCGTTCGAACACCTGGTTCTACCGTGCGATGCTGTGGAGCATATCGCTTCCGTTTATCGCCAATACGGCAGGCTGGATTATGACTGAAATCGGGCGTCAACCATGGACGGTATTCGGCTTGATGCAGACGAAGGACAGTATTTCGCCTAGCGTTACCCCCGGACAGATCTTGTTCTCGCTGATTTCATTTTCTACCATTTACACGGCTCTGGGCATCGTCATGGTGTTCCTGTTCCTGAAGGTTATCAAAAAGGGGCCGAATGCCGTTGACGTAGATCATGATGACCATGGCAGCGATCCATATGCGAAGGAGGGATACCATGCTATCTCTTAATGAGCTCTGGTTTGTACTGGTAGCCGTATTGTTTATCGGATTTTTCTTTCTGGAAGGGTTCGATTTCGGGATTGGCATGAGTACGAAGTTTCTGGCAAAAAATGATACGGAAAAGCGTGTCCTGATCAATTCCATCGGACCTTTCTGGGATGCGAATGAGGTGTGGCTGCTGACGGCAGGCGGCGCGATGTTCGCGGCGTTCCCGAACTGGTACGCCACGATGTTCAGCGGCTACTATACTCCGTTGGTCGTATTGCTGCTTGTGCTGATCGGACGCGGGGTTGCCTTTGAATTCCGCGGCAAGGTATTGCATCAAAAATGGAAGGGCACATGGGACATTGCTATTTTCATCGGCAGCATTATTCCTCCCTTCCTGCTCGGTGTCGTCTTCTCCGGTCTGCTCAAGGGACTTCCGATTGACGGCGAGATGGAATTGAAGGCCGGCCTGTTCGATATGGTTAATCTGTACACCTTGGTTGGCGGGATTACAGTGGTTGTGCTCTGCCTCGTACACGGCTTGCTGTTCGCTACACTGCGCACTACAGGCAGTCTGCAGGAACGGGCGCGGAAGCTTGCGCATAAGCTCCTGATTCCACTTGCGGCATTGTTTGTCCTGTTCGCGGTAATGACTTACTTCCAGACGGATATTTTCAAAGTACGCGGTTTGATTCTTGGCATCATGGCGGTAATAGGGGTTATATGCTTCCTGCTTGCAGGCAGATTCATGCAAGTGAAGCGCGATGGCTGGGCGTTCGGCATGACCGGCGGATTAATCGCCTTGGCGATCTCCGGCGTCTTCGTGGGACTGTTCCCGCGGGTTATGGTGAGCTCCATTAATGAAGCCTTCTCGCTGACAATTCATAATGCGGCATCCGGGAGCTATTCCCTGAAGGTGATGACCATTGTGGCACTGACCTTGCTGCCGTTCGTTTTGGGCTACCAGATTTGGAGTTACTTTGTCTTCCATAAACGGGTTCACGAAAAGGAGCATTTGGAGTACTAATGGGTCGTGGATTAATGAAATACAAGGGGATCATCCCGGTGATGGGAATTCTGGCCGGACTGACCTTGATTCAGACGATAGCCATACTTATGCAGGCAAAATGGCTGGCGGAGGTGATCTCCGCCCTGTTTGCCGGCGGCAAGCTGCAGGAACAGGCCGGCGGAGTCGGTCTGTTCCTGCTTGCTTTTGGGCTGCGCCAATGCAGCGGTCTGCTCATGCAGAGAACAGCGGCTCGGTTCGCAGAGCGCACGGGCCTGTCTCTTCGGAAGCAGATGCTGTCCCGGCTGTTCGAATTAGGCCCGCGCTATGCGGGTAAAGAAGGGACGGGCAATCTGGTTACGCTTGTTCTGGAGGGCGTCACGAAGTTCCGTACTTATCTGGAGCTGTTCCTGCCCCGGATGCTGGCGACCGGCATCACGCCGGCCCTGGTGTGGATCTATGTGTTCATGCTGAACAAGAATTCCGCGGTCATTCTCTTGCTGACGTTTCCGATCATCATTGTCTTTATGATTCTGATTGGAATGACCGCGCAGCGCCATACGCTGCGACAATTAAAAACCTACAAGCAGCTCTCTAATCATTTTGTAGATTCCCTGCGCGGTCTGGAGACCTTGAAGTTTCTCGGCCGGAGCAAGCAGCATATTTTGTCCATCGAGAAGGTCAGTGATTCTTACCGGTCGGCAACAATGAAGACATTGAGAGTAGCGTTCCTGTCTTCCTTCGCACTGGACTTCTTCACCATGCTGTCGGTGGCCTCGGTGGCCGTCAGTCTTGGACTGCCTCTGATCAAGGGAGACATTGAATTGCTCCCGGCCTTGACCGTACTGATCCTGGCCCCAGAATTTTTCTTGCCGGTACGTATGGTTGGTGCAGACTATCATGCCACACTGGATGGGAAGGAAGCCGGAGAATCCATGGAGAAGATCATCTCCGCAGCAGAGGAAGAGGCTGCAAAGGCAGCTCCGATTCCAGCGAACGTCTCTTGGACATGGACAGAAAAGAGTGCCTTGCAGCTGCGGGGTGTGGGTGTTCAGTATGAACAGGAAGGCCGGGCTTCACTGGATGCGGTAGACTTGACGCTGAAAGGATTAACCAAGGTCGGCATTATTGGCGAAAGTGGGGCGGGTAAATCCACGCTGGCCGATGTGCTTGGCGGATTCCTGCGTCCGACATCCGGCAGTATCGAGTTGAATGGAAGCTCGCTAGGCGATCTTTCCGCTGCGTCTTGGCGGGAGCAAATCACCTATATCCCGCAGAAGCCGTATATATTCAGCGGGTCGCTTGCGGATAATATCCGCTTCAATAAGCCGTCTGCCTCCCTGGATGACGTACGCAGCGCTGCAGAGGCAGCTGGGTTGGGAGGGCTTGTCTCCGGACTGCCGAACGGGCTGGATGAAATGATCGGCGGCGGTGGACGCCCGCTCAGCGGCGGGCAGGAGCAGCGGGTCGCGTTGGCCCGGGCGCTGCTAAGCGACCGGTCGATCATTGTACTCGACGAACCTACCGCCCATCTTGATATCGAGACAGAATATGAGCTGAAGGAGACGATGCTGCCGCTGTTTGAGGACAAGCTGGTCATCATGGCGACCCACCGGCTTCATTGGATGCAGAACATGGATGTGATCGTGGTCATGGATCAAGGGCGGATCGTTGAAATGGGGACGCATGAAGAATTGATTGCGGCCCGTGGAGCATATTATGCATTGGCCAGCTGGCAGAAGGAGGACAGCCGATGAGACGGGATCCGTGGATCGCACCTTATTTTAAAATTTATACCGGCCGCTTCGCGCTGTATCTCATTCTTGGCGTGCTTACCCTGCTGGCAGCATCCATGCTGATGTTTACCTCCGGGTTCCTGATTTCCAAGTCGGCAACCATGCCTTATAATATTTTGCTCGTCTATGTTCCGATTGTAGGAGTCCGCACCTTCGGGATTGGCCGTTCGGTTATTCATTATGTGGAACGGCTGGTCGGACACGATACCGTTCTCCGCATTTTATCCAAGATGAGGGTCCGTCTGTACCGGATGCTGGAGCCGCAGGCATTGCTCATCCGCTCCCGATACCGGACCGGAGATATTCTGGGCGCGTTGGCAGATGATATTGAGCAATTGCAGAACGTCTATATCCGCACGGTATTCCCAAGCCTGGTCGCCATTGTGCTTTATGCGGCCGCGATTATCTTGCTCGGATTGTTTGATCTTCCGTTTGCGCTGCTGATGGCCGCCTATATCTTTATTCTTGTGGCGGTCCTGCCCTATATTTCACTTAAGCTCACCCGGAGTCTGGATAAGGCAGTGAAGGAGGAGCGCAACGGCCTGTACAGCAAGCTTACCGATGCCGTGATGGGGATTGGCGATTGGGTGATTAGCGGCCGTCCTGCCGACTTTCTGAGCGAATACGAGCAGGATGAGGCAGCGGTTACCCGTAAGGAGCGGAAGCTTAAGGCATGGAGCCGCGCCCGTGCCCTGATCGGTCAAATGGTCATTGCGCTTGCGGTCATCTCCATGATTTATTGGACAGGCGGAGAGGTCGCCGCCGGTGAATTGGATCGAGTGATGATCGCGGCCTTTGTGCTCGTCGTCTTTCCGTTGTCCGATGCCTTTCTGCCCGTATCGGAGGCTGTGCAGCGGCTGCCGGAATATCAGGTATCGCTGGCGCGATTGGAACGGATCTCCGGCACAAGCCCGAATGGAGCAGCCGCCGAAGAAGCAGCTTCCTCCATTTCTGCCGGGATTAGCGAGGAGGAGATTCGGAGCGCTTCGCAAAGCGCCCATCTGAGATTGGCGGAGGTGCGCTTCGCCTACGATGCGGGCATGGGCCTGGAAGGAGACGGGGCCTATTCCGTCGACGGCGTATCCCTGGACATCCCCCAAGGCAAACGGGTGATGATCATCGGGCGCAGCGGAGCTGGCAAGTCGACGCTGCTGAAGCTGATCCAGGGTGCCTTAACCCCCTCCGGGGGCAAGGTCACCATCAATGGCATTCCGGCTGCGGCCTATGGCGACGCCGGAATGCCCCGGGTCATCTCCGTGCTGAACCAGTCCCCGCATTTGTTCGACACGACGGTGGCGAACAATATTCGGCTGGGACGGAACGATGCGGAGATGACGGAGATTGCGCGCGCAGCGGAGCAGGCACAGCTTGCGGAGCTGATCGCGGGTCTCCCGCAGGGGCTGGATACGCCGATGCGGGAGACCGGGCAGCGCTTCTCCGGCGGAGAGCGGCAGCGCGTCGCCCTGGCGCGCGTTCTGCTGCAGAATACGCCGGTGCTGGTGCTGGACGAGCCGACCGTCGGGCTCGACCCGAGAACCGAGCGTGAGCTGCTGTCGACGATCTTCGATGCGACCGCAGGCAAGACGCTCGTCTGGGTCACGCACCATCTGGCCTTTGCCGAGCAGATGGATGAGGTTATCTTCATGGAGCATGGGAGAATTCTGATGCGGGGAACACATGCCGAACTGATGGCGCGTGAGTCGAGATACCGCAATTTATATGAGCTGGATCAACCTGTGATATAAGAACCTCATTTATCAGAGATGAAATAATATTTTTCGAAAAACGAGATTATTCATTCTGTTCGCCCAGCCCTGCCGATAATTCAACCGGCAGGGCAATTTCAATTTCTCTGGCGAGCCGTGTCTTTTCGCTTTCTCGCTTCTCACAACAGCCTTCCACAAAACGGCTCGGTTCTCATACCCGGTGGGGTATTGTGAGCAATAAAATCTCCGTATGGACAATGGCGCAATGGTAGATGGGGGTTTCTTCTTATTCCGTCCACATTGACCTGAGTGATCTATTTACTATGCTCCGTGCGAGTTATTTGTCAGAATAATAAAAAAAGTGGAGAGAAGGAGAAAATTAATGAAAAAGGGAAACACAGGAAATCGTCGATTTCATCTGGTATTTTTAATCATGGCTATGGTAATTTTTGCGTCAGTATTCAGCGGCTGTGCAAGCAAACCGGATCTATCAAAGAAAAAAGGTGCTTATGTAGTAACTATTGACGGAGTTGAAATTTCTCCAAGAAAGTCAACTGTAAAAGACCTGACAAATAGCGGCTTTCAGGTTGCTGTAAGAGAGGGGGATGGCGATGAAGCCCAATACTTTGAGCTCGATTCTTCTATGAGGCTTGCCGCAAACACCTCGTATTATGGAAACTATCTTTTTAAAAACGATGTGTTGATTGCCCATCTAACACTTACAGGCTACACAGGCGTAAAGTCAGCCACTGTCGCTGATATCGAAAGCATTTCTGTCGATGTTGCTGATATTGAAGGATTTAATGTACTGATTGAAGGCGTTCCTGCTTCGGAAGTAACAGTCGAAAATGTAGAAGAAAAGTTTCCAGGGATAAAACCGTCTGGCGATAATTTTGAGCTCCAAAATGAAGATAAATACAGAATTCTGGTATCTGTAAAAGACGGAAAGATTGAAGGATTTACCTGCAATTATTTAGACTGACAAATAATATGTTCGATGCAATACAATCAGGAGAACTGAATGAATATTAAAGAAACACAAATCTGTAACAACGATGACGATGCAGTCGAGCAAACATATAAATTGTGGGAAAATACGTTAAAAAAGCTATTTTTAAGTGGGGCAGCGACGGTTGCCCCGATGATTTTAGTCGGAGTTCCGCTGTTAATATACCTCTTTACACACGATGACATAACAGACATAGACCATTTAATGTCTGATTTCTTTAATGTGTCACCGCTTGTCCCACTATTGTTTCTTGGCCTGGAGACCGCTTGGGTTTTATGGGGTATTATTACAATCAACAAGCTAAATCGAACTGACCTGCATATTTTGGATATGGTTCGACCTTATAAAGCGCCTGCGAACAACAATAGGAGAAAGCAGAAATCTTACCGGCGAGTGCTCCTTGAAATACTACCCGCCATTAGTGTTTGGAATTATATGTTCTTATTTATTTGGCTGATCGGAACGATTTATGGTGAAAGCTTTTAACCGATGAATTTAATTTCGATGAAAGAGAGAATTCTATGATACCTAGGTTAAAACAAACGGTTATTATGACCATAGCTTTTGCGGTAATCGCAATCATTTGTCTGGCAAGCGGGGGTTCACAAGCACTTTCATTGTTAAGCGGGCCAACCCCGTATCAAGAGCTTGAGAAGAGGCTGTTCACAGAAGACAATAATTTAGAGTTAATGGCAACCTACACCTCTGTAGAGATTGACAATCTGTATGGCCCATATGATAGGAAGGTGAACTATACAACTTCAACCAACCGCTATGGTATAGAGACTACCACCAAATCCGAGGCGTTAAGTTACCTGTTCAGACTTCCAGATAGTGACAGACTTTTTCAAATTGATGCGTATAATATCCCTACAAAAGAAAAGCTGGGTGAATTTGCAAAGGCTTATGAGGAATACACCAGCGGAAAAATTTCAGAAAAGCCAGAACCAATTGAAATTACCGGCTCATTCCATCATGCTGGAAATAAATCTTCAATAGAATCTGTCATTTTTGATGTTATGCCGATCCCTGAGGAGGGTTTGGTATTATCTGACGAATTGCTCAGAGAAGCAATGAAGCTTAAGGGTGTAAATGTTGATGCCCTATCTAAAACTCAAATAGAGCAAGCGGCATCCTCATACCTTGAAGACTACAAATATCCGCACGAGCAACAGCTTACCAGAATAGTTGCCTTGGATTATGCTTTTGTTGCTGATCGTCTGGATTCCGAGCCTTTTATGACATATTACGTCATCTTTTTAGGGTTTATCTTAATGTGCGTCGCAATTGCTATTGTCTGGATCAGTTATAGCAGGTGGAAAAAGTCTTGTGAAGCACAAAGCCTTTCTCTCGAAAATAACCATGCTAAAGATGACATAAACCGCAGTGCTGAAGACTATGTATCGGGTAGAAGCAGGTTTATTACAAGCGAAGCACAGCGTATTTTTGAAAATAGGAAAAAAGAAAATAAAACGAATAATACAATGATAATTTTTGGCGCAATATTGATAGTCATAGGTATAGCTATGGTCATTATCGGGGTTGAAATACTCAGCGGAGTGCTCATTTTTATGGGACTTTTAGTGGCAGTAACTGCACTTATTAGAAGCAAGAAGATTAAGCCGGATTTATTGCTGATCGAGCAGGAGCTTTACATGGATTTGATGATTCAAGACATGACTTATGAAAAGCTTGATGAAGAAATGGTTCAATATAATGTAGCCAACGATGACAAGTCATACAGCATCACCGAAAATTTCGTCATAGAACGCGGCGCTTTGGGCACAACAGTGGTGAATTTGAACCGCGTACTTTGGGCCGGTGGAATCTTCCTTGCACAAAATGCGAAAAACACTGAAAAAGGCGCTATGCTTTATGACGGAGTTGGCGACGTGAATGAGAAGACAAAGGAAGGCTATTCGAGAGTGCGTTCTCAGTATATGGTGAGTTATTACGGGGTGACCGGAGAACCGCTTTACGACCGTAGAAATAAAGAGCTTAAGACGATTACGGGTGACGAAAGGTCAACTAAAATCCTGCTTCAAGAGCTTCACGAAACCCATCCTTGGATATTCATGGGTCGCGAGCAAATGAAATATTTGAATAATGATAAACGACCAGAGGCTGCTGAAATATGGAAGAAAAAGCGCTGTGAATATGCAATAACACATAACACATAAAAAAGCTGTCCCCACAACAGCTTTTTTATATTGAAGCTTTAGCCCGTTGAGCACGTGAAACGTGCGAAACAGAAAACCACTGCTATGCGGGTGAGCCTGAGGGGTTCTGATTTTTTAAGATCTACCAGCAAAGCTGGCGGATAAAGTCCAGAAGTTCTGTAATGGTCTTCCGCATTAGCTTCGTTTCACCCATCAGCTTGCCTGCTTCCCTTCTTCCCCTATACCCGCTATAATGGGGTTTAATATCTTGAACTTGACGCGGGTTGTCAGGGTTTGAATGAAGAAGGACTCGGAGGTGGGACCGTGGAACTGAGGCAAATCCAGTATTTTATTGAGGTTGCGAAGCTGGAGCATGTGACGGAGGCGTCTTATGCACTGCATGTGTCGCAGTCAGCGGTGAGCCGGCAAATTTTCAAGCTGGAAGCGGAGCTTGGAGTGGATCTGTTCGTGCACGAAGGACGCAAGGTCAAGCTGACGCCGATTGGTCGATTGTTTCTGAAGCATATGGAGCAGTTGATGAGCGTGATTGAGCATTCAAAGCAGGAGATCAGCGAATATCTTGATCCTGAGCGCGGGATAGTTCGAATCGGTTTCCCGAGCAGTCTTGCCTCCCAGCTTATTCCTCGCGTGGTTACGCTGTTTCGGGAGCGGTATCCGGCGGTTCACTTCCATCTTCAGCATGGCTCCTACAAGGAATTGGTAGAATGGGTTATTGGCGGTGAACTGAATTTGGCTGTGATGGGGCCTGTGCCGACCAATGAACAGCAGGTCCGCAGCACCATCCTGTTCGAGGAGAATTTCGTGGCGCTTCTGCCGGCGAGCCACAAGTTGGCCCAAAGCAAGTCTGTGCTTCTGAATGACTTGAAAGAGGATCTGTTTGTACTTTTTCCGGAAGGGTTTATTCTTAGAGACCTTGTCGTCGAGGCTTGTGCAAAGGTGGGGTTCAAGCCGAGAGTAACCTTTGAGGGGGATGATCTTGATGCCATCAAGGGTCTTGTCTCCGCAGGGTTAGGCCTCACGTTGCTGCCGGAGATCGCCTTAGGTGAGCATATTCCCTCCTCCATTGTCGCAGTTCCGATTGCAGGACCTCAGGTGAAGAGGGATGTCGGGGTCATTGTGCCGGTCAACCGGGAGCTTCCGCCAACCGAGCGGTTGTTCTTTGACTTCTTGCAGCAGATAGGTGCAGAATGGACGCCAGTAGACTGAACGATGCTTAAGCTAAATCCGACAACAAACAACATTTGGGCGGAAATATTGAATATGATGAATATCACGAAAATAGTCACCAAACCAAACGTTTGGTGACTATTTTTATATTAATTGTGCTACAATGTTAACTGGGTTGTTCATGTTTAGGAATGTACAAAATTTCACTAACTTACAAAAGGAGAATGAACATGTCAGAGATGATTACGGATGTGAACTCGGCTCAAGAGACGTTGGACACTGTAAGCGCTGCAGATTCTGCAGCCCAGGCTACACCGCAGGCGCTCCTGGAGCAACTGCTCAAACCAGAAATCCAGAACTCGCTTACGACGCTGATCGAGCAATTGCCGAAATTGACGGAGATGATGAGCACCTTGGCCCAGTCTTATGACTTCGTCAAGACACTTGCTAATGACGCGACCTTTAAAAGCGATATGGTCGGAGCGATAGCAGAGATCGGCGGGCCGGTGAAGGAATCCGCGAAGGCTATTGCCGCTAATGTTATCGAGGCAAAGGATCGTGCAGAGGCCAGTCAGGAGACGATCGGCGTGTTCGGGTTGCTCAAGCTGCTGAAGGATCCGGAAGCACAGCGACTGTTCCGTTTTGTTCAGGCTTATCTTCAAGTATCCGGCGAGAAGCGCGGACAATAATACATCGATTGCGAGAAAGGAGTCTTCCAGATGTCTAAGCATATTTTAATTCTTGGCGCCGGTTACGGCGGTGTATTGAGCGCGCTTAGCGTTCGCAAATATTTGAGCAAGCAGGAAGCCAGGGTCACGGTGGTGAACCAATTTCCCACTCATCAGATTATTACCGAGCTGCATCGGCTTGCAGCAGGCAGTGTGAAAGAGCGTGCGGTTGCTCTGCCGCTGGAGAAGCTGTTTAAGGGGAAGGATATCGACCTGAGAGTGGCCAAGGTGGAGAGATTTTCTGTAGAGAACAAGGAAGTTAAGCTGAATGACGGTACACTTTTGTCGTACGATGCGCTGGTCGTTGGCTTGGGCAGTGTGACAGCCTATTTCGGAATTCCGGGACTGGAACAATACAGCATGGTGCTGAAATCTGCGGCGGATGCGGAGCGTATTCACCGGCATGTGGAAGCCAAGCTTGCTGAATATGCCAAGTCTAAAAATCCTGCCGATGGCACGATTCTGATCGGCGGCGGCGGTCTGACAGGTGTTGAGTTGGTCGGTGAAATTGCCGATAAGCTGCCGGAAATGACGCAAAAGTACGGAATCAATCCTTCAGAAATCCGTCTGTTGCTGGTTGAAGCTGGCCCTAAGATTCTGCCGGTGCTTCCTGACAACCTGATCGAGCGGGCTACCTCCAGCCTGGAAAGCCGCGGGGTAACCTTCCTGACTGGTTTGCCAGTCACCAATGTGGAGGGGAACACGATCGAGTTAAAGGATGGGCAGAAAATCGCGGCCAATACCTTCGTCTGGACAGGCGGCGTTCAGGGCAATCCGCTCATCAGTGAATGCGGTCTGGAGGTGAACCGCGGCCGGGCAACGGTCAATGAGTATTTGCAGTCTACCTCGCACAGCGACGTATTTGTCGCCGGAGACAGCGCAGTTGTCTTCGCCCCGGACGGACGGCCATACCCTCCAACAGCCCAGATTGCTTGGCAAATGGGCGAGTTAATCGGCTATAACCTGTCAGCGCTTCTGAAAGGCGGACATATGGAAACGTTCCATCCGGTTAATTCAGGCACCTTGGCCAGCCTGGGCCGCAAGGATGCAGTAGCTACGGTCGGAGCAAGCAATAGCCAGCTGCGCGGCATGCCTGCCAGCCTCATGAAGGAAGCGAGCAACATCCGCTACCTGAGCCATATTAAAGCCTTGGATTCACTTGCGTACTAATTGAATAAGCAATAAAAAAGCAGCCCCTGCCGAAACCCGCTTCTTGATGCGGGTCTTTCGGCAGGGGCTGCCTTACTTTAAACATAAGTTGATCTAAAGCAGAGCATGGTTAAGGGCATAAGTATGAAGTGTTCTGTAGAAGCGGAGAGCGTTCGCCTTTGTGAGTGGATTTCTACACCTCTTTGGCTTCGTCCAATCAGAGAAGTCCGCGAACAACAGCGATCGAAAGAACATTTCATACGTTGCCCCTCGCATGAATAATTAATTGGTCAACTATGCAACTCTAGATAACGCCTTGAGCGACCATAATGTCGGCAACCTTCAAGAAACCGGCGATATTGGAGCCGACAACGAGATTGCCCGGGTGGCCGTATTGCTCGGCAGCCTGAACACTGTTGTTATAAATGTTCTTCATAATTTGCTTCAGCTTCTCGTCCACTTCTTCAAAGCTCCAGGCGAGACGTGCGCTGTTCTGGGACATTTCAAGCGCGGATACAGCTACGCCGCCTGCATTGGCAGCCTTGGCAGGTCCGAAGTAAACGTCGTTTTGAAGATAAATCTCAATAGCCTCAAGCGTCGAAGGCATGTTTGCGCCCTCAGCAACATATTTCACGCCGCCTTCAACCAGCTTGCGTGCGGATTCAGCGTTGATTTCATTTTGCGTAGCGCAAGGAAGTGCGATATCGCATGGGATACTCCAGATTTGATCGCACCCTTCAAAGTACTCCGCAGTAGGATGGATATTTACATATTCCTTGATCCGTTTGCGTTCCACTTCTTTCAAGCGCTTCACGGTATCCAGTTGAATGCCGTTCTTGTCATAGATATAACCGTTGGAGTCACTGCAGGCAATGACGATCGCGCCAAGCTGTTGAGCCTTCTCAATGGCATAGATGGAGACATTTCCCGAGCCCGATACAACGACCCGTTTGCCTTCGAAGCTGTCACCCTTGGAAGCGAGCATTTCATTGGCAAAATACACAAGACCGTAACCGGTAGCTTCGGTCCGGGCAAGGCTTCCGCCATACAGCAGGCCTTTGCCGGTCAATACGCCGGCTTCGTTGCCGCCGCGGATCCGCTTGTATTGTCCGAACATATAGCCAATTTCACGGGCGCCAACACCGATGTCGCCGGCCGGTACGTCGATGTCCGGACCGATATATTTGGACAGCTCTGTCATGAAGCTTTGAGTGAATCTCATGACCTCCAGATCGGATTTGCCCTTAGGATCGAAGTCGGAACCTCCCTTGCCGCCGCCGATAGGCAGACCGGTCAAGGAGTTTTTGAAAATTTGCTCAAACCCGAGAAATTTAATGATGCTGGCGTTAACGGACGGATGGAAGCGAAGTCCTCCCTTATAAGGTCCGATAGCACTGCTGAACTGGACCCGGAAGCCGCGGTTGACTTGAACCTTACCTTGGTCGTCGACCCATGGCACGCGGAACGTAATCAGTCTTTCCGGCTCAACGATGCGTTCCAGAATCGCATGCTCCTTGTACTTCGGATTCTGAGCAAACACAGGAACAAGAGAGTCGAGGATCTCTTTTATCGCTTGATGAAATTCGCTTTCACCGGGATTCCGTTTCTTCACTGCCTCATAAACCTCATTCACATATGCTTGTGCTGCTTCAAGCTCTTGGGTTGTACTCGCTGTAATCGACATGAACGTTCTCCACCTTTCACTTAGCCGTAAATCACACCGGTTCTCAGGCTCCGGTTGTATATGATTTCACGAAATTTATTACCTCCATTGTAATGTCTATGTAAAGTATAAACAAAGCCTTATTGAGATCAAGTTAATGATCTTTTGAGATCAACTTTACAAGGGATGTAAGGTTATTCCAAATAAAAAACTGGATAATGTGAAGATAAGTCTCCAACATCATCTGGTTGCTGCTCGGTGAGAAGCAATGAGCGTATTACAAGGTAGTATATAATCTAACTGTAACTTTATAGACTACAGTTAATTCCTGACTTGAGATTCCTGGGAAGAGAGGATAGGCTAGAGGTATTAGTATGCTAATTATGACCAAAGGAGATGAATTTATGGAGCTGCAGATTGGAATTGTCGGTACAGGATGGTTTAGCAAGGTTCATGGGGATATATTAGCTGCATTGGATGGGGTGAAGGTGGCTGCTGTATGCGGGACAAGCCTGCCCAAAGCGGAATCCCTTGCTTCCAGATACGAGGGCTCGAAAGGGTATGATAATCTGGCGGATATGCTGGATGGCACCAAGCTGGATGCGGTATATCTGTGTATCCCTCCTCATGCGCACGGGACAATCGAAGCCGAGTTGATTGATCGCGGCATTCCCTTCCTCGTAGAGAAGCCGCTCGGGGCAGAACTGGACATCCCGCTCGATATTTATTCCAGACTTCAGGCAAGCTCCAAGCCGTTGATTCACTCTGTGGGGTATCATTTCCGTTATAAGGCACAGACGATAAAGCTGAAGGAGCTGCTTGAAGGAAAAACGGTCGGCATGGTTCTTGGATGCTGGATGGGAGATATGCCGCAAGTGGCCTGGTGGAGAGAGCAAAGCGGCTCGGGCGGTCAGTTCATTGAGCAAACAACACACATTGTGGACTTGCTCAGATATACTGCCGGAGAAGTTGAAGAGGTTTACGCCTCTTATGCGAACCGGGTAGTGCATGAGCAGTATGAAGGAGTCAGTGTAGCGGATGTAGGTACGGTTACGTTGAAGCTGAAGAGCGGAGCTGTGGCGAATATCTCCAATACCTGTGTTCTGCCTGCGGGTGTTGGAGAGGTGGGGCTCAGCCTCTATACGGATCAGGGAATCCTGTCCTGGAGCCCGGACCTTCTGGAAGTGTCCCTATCCGGGGAGAAGAGCACCTTCCGAATTGAGGACAATCCTTACAGAGCGGAAAACGAGGCCTTCATTCATGCGCTGCGTACAGGCGATACCTCAGGGATTCGCTCCGACTATGGCGATGCACTGAAGACACAGCGTGTCACCTGGGCGGCCTTGGAGTCAGCCAGAACAGGAAAGCCGGTGCAAATCAACAATATATAATAAAAATAGAAGGTGTCCTGAAGCCATCATAGATGACCAGGACACCTTCTTCCGTATATTTACCACTGGATATCATAATTGACAAAATAGGTGTCTTCGCTTTCGGTAACTGCAATATTCCCGCCCAGCAGCTTCACGATCTGCATTAACGGACCGGCAAGACGGCCTTGTACGATAACAGCAGGAGCATCGAGGTTGACTGCTTCGCCGTTCAAGGTAGCGATTGGACTGTCAGCGGTCAGAATGAGTGTGTTGCTGCCCCGCTGAAGCGTTGCCTGCTTGGTGTCGTTGTCATAAGCGAATGCCGTATCTGTGCCTTCTGCGAAGTCCTTGACGGCAACCCGCACCTGATCCTTCGAGGTTGTAGGAATCTGAACGAAGGAAGCCTCCTGGCCTTCTACCGTAAGTGTGAGTGAGAATATCGGACCATTCTCGTTGATCACAAGCGTCTTTGCCTGGTGCTCCAGCTTGCTGCCCAGCTCATCCACATTTTCAGCCGTAAGCTGGTGGCTTCCAGCTGCGATTTGCTCGATGATCCATTGGTTGATGGCACCGGTATGGTGGGACAGATCCTTGAAGTTCTCCAAATTATAAGTCACACTCTCATCACTCTGAAAATCAAAGAGCGTCACATTTTCCATAGACCCCAATTTCTCCAGCATATACTTCTTTATTTCCAATTGATTATAGAAGCGCTGCGGGTTGAGCCTATACCAGACCTGCTGGCGAATTACCGAATAAGGCGGATAATAAATCTTGAATTCAACCTCGGGGTGCGCCTTGATCAGACTGAGAACATTTTCGTCAAAGCGCTGCTTAGCCAGTTCGTAATCCGGCTCGCTCTCGCCGGAGGTCTGCTCATAGTTCCAGGCTTCTATCCACTTGGCCAGCACCTTCTTCGATCCGTAGGTGGCGTAGGAATCCCAGTTATTGAGCCGGTCAAGATTCCGGTACTGGGGGTGCTTGTCCTTCGGCAGCAGAAGGGCGCCGAAAGCATGCTTGATATTGGATACATTGAAAATATACTTATAGTCGTTTAATACATTGTCATCATACAGATAGAACGGGAAGCTCTCGGCGTCCCGGACATTATTATCACGCACAGTGAAATAGTCAAATCCCCATAGCACCGTCTTGACTTGGCCGGTGCCAAAGGCAAGATCTGCAATCATCCGCTGCTCAATGGAGGTAGAGCCCTCGATGGACAATTTCAGCACTTTTCCGCCAAGCGCTTCCTCTACCTTGGAGGGAATGAAGTTCTCCGTCATGGAGCTGCCCAGAATGATGGTGTCGTATTCGTAGTTCTTGGCCAGTCCGGGATTCTGATAACGCTGCTCTCTTGAATATAGCGGCTCATAGGCTGCCTTGTGATAGAACTGAAGCGGATCGACAGTGATCATGAAGCCGCCCACTACACCGGCAAAGACCAGAACGAAGGCCAGGAACGAGAGGATAAACCGAATGTTCTTCAAGAAGATAATCTCCTTTTCCTAGAAGGTAAAGTATAAAAACTCGCTGACTTGGTTGAAGTAAAGCACCGAAAATACAAACAGGAATGCGATATATACAGCGTGCTTCCAGGTCGGTTTGAACCTGCGGGCCATCTGCATGGAGTTGCGTGCGAACACTGCTATAAGCAAGGCTGCTGCAATCAGCAGAACGTTACCTGCCAGGTCTAGCGATAGGGTCAGACCGAGATCCCGGAAATTCACCATGCCCTTGAGCACCTTGATAGCATCGTCAAAGGTGAGAGCACGGAAGAACACCCAAGTAAAGTTGATGAACATGAAGGTGATGAACCAGGCGCACCAGCGCGGAAGCTTTACGCCGGTCTTCTGCCATAGACGCTGAATGACCTGAGCTGCCCCGTGAAGAAGCCCCCACAGGATGAATGTCCATCCGGCCCCGTGCCAAATGCCGCCGATGACAAAGGTGGCAACCAGATTAAAGTAGGTCCGGAAGACCCCCTTTCGGTTTCCGCCCATCGGAATGTAAATATAATCTCTCAGAAACCGGCTGAGAGTCATATGCCAGCGGGCCCAGAAATCCTTGATGCTCACAGCCTTGTAAGGCGAATTAAAGTTAATCGGCAGCTTGATATTAAAGAGCAGGGCAATCCCGATCGCCATATCCGAATAGCCGCTAAAGTCGAAGTAGAGCTGGAGCGTATAAGACAGCGAAGTGACCCAGCCGCCAAGGAAGGTCAGGTAATTGCCGGTATCGAAGCCTTGTGTCGCAATCGGTGCAAGTGTATCGGCAATGACAACCTTTTTGAACAGACCGATACAGAAGATGAACAAGCCCCGTGCCACATTGCCCGGAAGAATTCTTTTTCCGCGCTTGCGGTCGAATTGCGGCATCATCTCCCGGTGATGAAGAATCGGGCCGGCAATCAAATGCGGATAAAAGGTAACGAACAGAACATAGTTAACGACGTCATATTCCTTTGCCTTCCCTCGATAAGCATCGACCAGATAAGCAATCTGGGTAAAGGTAAAGAAGCTGATTCCGAGCGGAAGCGCCAGATGCAGCAGACTAATATGGGCGTCCGTTAATGCATTGACGTTCGTGATCAGGAAGTCTGCATATTTGTAATAACCCAGCAGCAGCAGATCGCCGACAATCGCAAGCGTTAGGAGCAGCTTGCGTGATCCCTGCTTCTTGGCGTGGCTGATGCTTCTTCCCATAATATAGTTGAATGCAATCGAAGCGAGCATGAGCGGCAGCGATTTAATGCTCCACCAGGAGTAGAAGAACAGAGAGGCCAGAGCAAGCCAAAGCTTGCCGAATAAGGGCGGACAAAAGCGATTGAGCAGAAAATAGACAATAAAGGTAACGGGCCAGAAGGCAAATATGAATTCATACGAGTTAAACAGCACGTCCTGTGTACCCCTTTGCAAAATAGAAGTTTTTAACCAAATACTAAAATCATACCGTAATTTGGCTTATACTACAATGTCGAAACCTGTACGATAACAAAGAAATATCCAAAAAGAAGGCCTGCCGTCAGGCAGGCCAAGAGAAAAATAAATATATAAAATTAGGAGGAAACACATGTTCGGAGCTCAATGCCCATCAATGGAATAACAACAAGATGATGACAGGAGCGGCTACCAGGGTAAACAAGCCTGCTACGATCATGGAAATACTGGAGATGGTGCCTGTCAACGAGCTGAACTCGAAGGCTTTGGAGGTGCCTGTGCCGTGGGCGCTTGTTCCAAACAAGACCCCCCGGGCGATTTCGCTCTCGATTCGAAACAGCTTTGCAACGAGCGGGCCGAGGGTGACTCCGAGCAGTCCGGTCATAATGACGAAGACGGCAGTAATATTCGGCACGCCGCCGATCATCTCGGAGATATTCATGGCAATAGGCGTGGTTACTGAGCGAGGAATCAGACTCGTAATCAGCTCACTATCCAGATGCATCCACTTGGCGAGGACGGCTGAGGAGAGCATAGCAACGACCGAGCCGGTTAATACGCTGGCCAGGATCTCAACCATATGCTTTTTCAATACATCAAAATATTTATACAAGGGGACCGCGAACGCAATGGTCGCCGGCTGCAGCAGAAAGCTCAGCCACTTGCCCCCGGAGTGATAGGTCTCATAAGGGATCTGGGTCCAGATCAATCCAATCACAAGGGTAAGCGGTGTGATCAGGAGTGGAGACAGATAGACCCTTGGATGAATCCGGTACAGATGCTTGGAGAGAACATAGACGACAAGAGTTATTGCGAGACAGATCAGTCCAGGGATCATGTTGTCTTCCGCTCCTTTCTTCTACTGATTCGCGTGGCAATCAGTCCGGAGCTGACCATGACAATCACGGTGCTCGATAAGACAACAATCAGAATCTGGATGCCGTTATTTTGGAGCATCGGGATATATTCCATAATTCCGACCGCGGCCGGAATGAAGAACAGCAGCAGCTCGGCAAGCAGCCAGCTTGCGCCGGCTTCGATCCAGTCGAGCTTGACGATGTTCAGCTTGAGCAGAAGGAATAATACAATGATGCCGAGTATCGTGCCGGGAATCGGAAGGTGAAGCCATTGGGCCAGCGCATTCATCGCCAGAGTGAACAGAATGAGGACCATAACCTGCAGAACGATCTTTGCAGCGATGCGAATGATATTCATCTTAAGCTTCCTTCCCGCTATATAAGTTGATCTAAATAAGCTACGTAGAAAGGGCATAAGTGTGAAGTGTTAAAAGCTTTCTGCAAGAAAGCTACTTCGGAAGCATAAAGCGGAAGCGTTCGCCTTTGTGAGTGGAATTCCGCCTTATGATGCTTAGTTCAATCAGGGAAATCCGCGAACAACAGCGATCGTAAGAACACTTCACACGTTGCCAGGAACGTAAAATTCATTAGTTCAACTTATATTGCATTTGATAGTGGAGATTTTACAGCATTAATTTTCATGAGTAAAATGAATAAAACGAATGATAATCATTCCATTTGTCTATACATATGGATTGGTGGAGGAACGGTATGGATATTAAGCAAATGCAGTACCTCATTGAGGTTGCCAGACACAGAAGCTTCACCCGGGCCGCAGAAGCGCTGTTTATTACTCAGCCGACCATTAGCAAGACGGTGAAAGGACTGGAGGATGAGCTGGGGGTGGTGCTGTTTGAGCGGATCGGCAAAAAGATTGTCCTGACCGATGCCGGCCAGCTTATTGTCTCCAAGGCGCAGCAAATTGTGGCTGAATATCAAAATATGGCCGCAGAGCTGGATGATCTCCGAAATATGAAGCGAGGCCATTTGCGAATCGGTCTGCCTCCCATGGTGGGAGCCAGCTTCTTCCCAAGCGTGATTGGCAAATTCCATGAGCGCTATCCGAAGATTACGATTCAGCTATTTGAGGATGGGGCGAAGAAGGTGGAGTCCAATGTCGTGGAGGGCGCGCTCGATGCGGGGGTTGCGGTGCTGCCCACCTCGCAGGAGGGCTTGGCCAGCTTTCCCTTCGTGGAAGAAAGGCTCCATCTGGTGCTTCCGCCGGAGCATCATTTATCCGGCCGGGATCAGGTTCATCTGAAGGAGCTGGCAGAGGATGATTTTGTCCTGTTCAGGAAGGACTTTACCCTGCACGACCGGATTATTGCAACCTGCACCCAGATAGGGTTTCAGCCCCGCATTGTCTATGAGAGCTCGCAATGGGACTTGATTAGTGAAATGGTCGCAGTAGGACTTGGAATTACACTGCTGCCGGAGACGATCTGCCGGGAGATCGACGATGAGCGGGTTCGGATCGTTCCCCTGGATCCGGTAATTCCCTGGAAACTGGGTATAGTATGGAGAGAGGATCGTTATTTGTCATTTGCCACAAGAGAGTGGATTCAGTTTGCTAGAGAGATGCTTGTCACTTCAACCGATTACAGGGGAGAAGCTTAGCAGCATAAATCCGTTAAATGTTCATATTTATCCCATCCTGGACCTATGCACCCCTTGTTTGTTTTATTATAATTACAACTTGTGAAAGAAAATACAATCATAGAATTAGGGGATAAGCTCAAGATGAGTGTGTTTAGAAGAAAATCGATCACCGAGATGCTGCAGGAGAAGGCGGCAAGCAGTGCGAAGGGCATGAAAAAGGAGCTTGGCGTCTTTGATTTGACGATGCTGGGGGTAGGCTGTGTAGTCGGAACGGGGATCTTCGTGTTGACGGGGGTTGCGGCTGCGAATCATGCAGGGCCCGGCCTGATCCTGTCCTTTCTGCTTGCGGGCATTGTATGTGCTTTTTGTGCGCTTTGCTATGCGGAATTTGCCTCCATGGTTCCGGTATCCGGAAGTGCATATACCTACAGCTACGCTACATTTGGAGAGATTTTTGCCTGGGTGCTGGGATGGGATCTGATTCTGGAATATGGCTTTGCCGCATCCATGGTAGCAAGTGGCTGGTCCGGGTACTTTCAGGGCTTGCTGTCCGGGCTTGGACTGGACCTGCCCAGGGCGGTCAGCAGCGCATTTAATCCTGCCGAAGGCACGTATTTTGATCTGCCGGCTGTGTTAATCGTCCTGCTGCTCACCTTCGTGGTATCCAGAGGGGCCAAAGAATCGACACGGTTAAATGCGATCATGGTTGTTGTTAAAGTTGTCGTCATCCTCCTCTTCATTATCGTGGGTGTCTTTTATGTGAAGCCGTCCAATTGGACCCCGTTTATGCCGTTTGGTTTTAGCGGGATCGTGACCGGCGCTGCAACTGCCTTCCTGTCCTATATCGGCTTCGACGTGGTTGCAACCGCTGCCGAGGAAGTGCGGAATCCGCAAAAGGATTTACCCAAGGGCATCCTGTGGTCACTGGCGATATGCTCCTTGCTCTATATTTTGGTTACCGCTGTATTGACAGGCATGGTGCCGTATCATCTCCTTAATGTTAAAAATCCGGTTGCCTTCGCCCTGCAGTATATTCATCAGGACTGGGTTGCGGGGTTCATTTCCCTTGGGGCCATTGTCGGCATAACGACGGTTTTGTTCGTTCTCTTATTTGGACAGACTCGTCTGTTCTTTGCGATCGGCCGGGATGGCTTGCTGCCTGAAAGATTATCCAAGGTCAACCCCAAATCGGGCGCACCGGAATTCAGCACCTGGGTGACGGGGGCGATTGTGGCTCTCTTCGCCGGCTTGATTCCGCTGGGCAGGCTCGCGGATCTGGTTAGTATCGGGACTTTATTTGCCTTTATCTCTGTATCGGTGGGAATTATCATCCTGCGCAAGACGCGGGCTGACCTGGAACGATCCTTCAGAGTACCGCTCGTACCCCTTATTCCGATTATTGCCGCCTTGACCTGCGGATACTTGCTGATCAGCCTTCCGCGGATCACATGGATTGCATTTCTGATCTGGATGGCAATTGGCTTGTGCGTATACTTCTTCTATGGATATAAGCACAGTCTCCTGGCCAAAGACAAAGGAAACTCTTGAATCGTGTATATTCCGAACGCAAAATGAAGAAATTAAGGCGGAGCTTTGCACATCTACAATGAAGGAGAGATTCCCTCATGCTGGAAAGGTTCGCCTTGATATCGGCCGTATTGAGCTGTACACTGCTCATTCAGCCGGCTGCAGGAGCCGCCTCTTGCCTGTCTGCATTGTCCGCTAGTCCCACCGGGGCGGAGCAGCCTGCTTCTGCCTCCGAGAACCAGCCCTATCATTTCGGCTTCAAGCGAAGTGTGAACGGTCAGCTTCCCTCGATTAATGAAGAAGGCTTCAAGACGATTGTTGATCGCTATGATGCTGTCTTTACGGGGGATACAAGCCGTAAGGAGCTGTTTCTTACTTTTGATAACGGCTATGAAAATGGATATACAGCGCCGATTCTGGATGTACTAAAGGCGAAGAAGGTTCCCGCAGCCTTTTTTGTGACAGGACACTATGTAAAAGACCAGCCCGAGCTGGTGAAGCGTATGGCAGCAGAGGGGCATATCGTCGGCAACCACTCCTGGAGTCATCCGGATATGACCACCCTCGATGACGGGAAGATCAAAGAGGAGCTGGACCGGGTCAAAACGGCGGCCTCCTCGCTGACAGGGACGGATCAAATGCGGTACTTACGCCCGCCTCGCGGCATCTTCAGCGAGCATGTGCTCAGGGTTACGAAAGAGCTGGGCTATACGAACGTATTCTGGTCGCTAGCTTACAAGGATTGGGACGTCAATGATCAGAAGGGCGCCTCATACGCTTATCAGAAGGTCATTGCCCAGCTTCACCCGGGAGCGGTGCTGCTGCTGCACTCTGTATCCAGAGATAATGCGGAGGCCCTGTCATCCATCATTGATGAAGCCAGGCGCCAGGGCTATGAATTTAAAACGCTGGATGAATTATCGCTGAAGAGGAAGGCCGGATTCGGCACACCATAATAAGACAGGGAGCAGTGCTAAAGTGACGATCTTCATCGGCACAGCAAGGCTCCCTGTCTTATTTCTTTTTTATATCAGATGGCAATCCTCCGAGTATTCGCTTGACAATCATCAATTGGGCTCCTATAATTAGGTCTGCTAATAAATAGGCAACCTAACTATTAAATATCTTAAACAAATAAGAAAAGAAGGTGATCAGGTGGACAGGATCAAGGATCTCCAGACCCGCCGTCTGATGGAGATACTCAGAAGATTCGGGAGAGCCGATTGGCGTAACTTCGAGACGGGGGGCCTCAAGCCAAGTGAGATCAGAATACTGTTCGCTGTCCAGTCAGGATGCGCTGAACAGCCGGAAGGAGTTACGGTATCAGAGATCAGCAGCTTCCTGCAGATCAGTTCTCCGACCGTCACTCCGTTGATCAAGAGTCTGGAGGCACAGGGACTTGTTCATCGTTACAATGATCAGGAGGACCGGCGTGTAGTGCGTGTCAGGCTGACGGAGGAAGGAAGCAGGTTCACCAAAAAAGCAAGGGAATCACGGCTCCGGCGCTTTCAGGAACTGAAAGATTTCCTGGGTGAAGAGCGGAGTAAGGAATTTATTGATACGCTTGAGATGGTCTATCAATTTATGGAACGGAAGCATGTGAAACCAGAGAAAGAGTAACGCTATATAAGTTGAACTTTAAAAGCTACGTAGAAAGGGCATAAGTGTGAAGTGTTCTGAAAAAGCGTAAGCGTTCGCCTTTGCGAGTGGATTTCTACCGTATAATAACTTAATTCAATCAGAGAAATCCGCGAACAACAGCGATCGTAAGAACACTTCACACGTTGCCCCCAGAACGTAAAATTCAGCAGTTCAACTTATATAGATACGACCAGAGATTTTATCGAGAAAGTGGAGCTGATAGGAATGATGAAGCTGTTTCAACATTTGAAGCCATACCGCTGGCTTGTAGCAGCTGTATTAGTTCTGGTATTTTTCCAGACCTTGACGGAGCTGTATTTGCCGACATTGATGTCTGATATTGTGGACACCGGGGTGGTAATGGGAGATACGGAATATATCTGGAAGGTGGGCGGCGTCATGCTGCTTGTCGCACTGGGCGGAATGATTTGCTCTGTCGGCTCAAGTCTTTTCTCCGCAAAGGCGGCCTCCGGCTTCGGTAGAACGCTCCGCGGAAAGGTATTCGGACATGTATCCAACTTTTCGCTGGAGGAATTCGACAAGGTCGGGACGGCTTCGTTGATCACCCGTACGACGAACGATATTACCCAGGTTCAGCAAGTGCTGATCATGATGCTTCGCATGATGATCATGGCGCCGATGATGTGCATTGGCGGAATCATTATGGCTGTCTCAAAGGATGCCACGCTGTCGCTGACTCTGATTGTCATTATGCCGGTGCTGGCGCTGGCGATTTTTCTGATTGCGAGAAAAGGCTTGCCGCTGTTCAAGGCGATCCAGAAGAAGATTGACCGTCTGAACCTGGTGCTCCGTGAGGAGCTGACAGGGATTCGGGTCATTCGCGCCTTTAACCGCATGGGACATGAGCAAAAGCGGTTCGATCAAGCGAACCAGGATTTGACGGACACAGCGATCCGGGTGAACAAGATTATGGCCCTCATGATGCCGTTAATGATGCTGGTTATGAATGTTTCCTCGATTGCAATCATCTGGTTCGGAGGATTAAGAATTGATTCGGGACACATGGCGGTCGGCGATCTTATGGCCTTCTTGCAGTATGCCATGCAAATTCTGTTCTCATTAATTATGGTATCCATGATGTTCGTCATGATTCCACGCGCTCAGGCCTCTGCAGTTCGGATCAGAGAGGTGCTGGATATGGAGCCGGTGATTAAGGATGCGGCTTCAAGAGCTTCTGCTGGAGCATTGAAAGGATACGTCGAATTCGATGATGTCACCTTCAGCTATCCGGGAGCCGAGCAGCCCGCCATTCAGAACATCTCCTTCAGCGCCAAGCCGGGAGAGGTTACAGCGATCATTGGGGGAACCGGATCCGGGAAGTCAACCTTAATCAGTCTGATCCCGCGCTTCTATGATGCGGGCAGCGGAAGAGTGATGGTTGACGGGGTAGATGTCAGAGAACTCTCCCAGGAGGAGCTGCGCTCAAAGATCGGCTTTGTCCCGCAGAAGGCGGTGCTGTTTACCGGCACGATTGCAGAGAACATTCGTTACGGAAAAGAAGATGCCAGCGACGAGGAGATTCGCCACGCAGCAGAGGTCGCTCAAGCGTCGGAGTTTATTACCGAGATGGAGCAAGGCTATGAATCCATCATTGCCCAGGGCGGATCGAATGTATCGGGGGGCCAGAAGCAGCGTCTATCCATCGCCAGAGCGCTTGTGCGCGGGGCGGAGGTGTACATCTTTGACGACAGCTTCTCCGCACTGGATTTCAAGACGGATGCGAAGCTGCGAGCGGCCTTGAAGAACGAAACTCGAGAATCGACAGTGATTATCGTGGCCCAGCGGGTAAGCACCGTGCTGGATGCCGACCGGATTATCGTACTGAACGAGAGCCGGGTTGCCGGTATCGGTACGCATGCCGAGCTGATGGAATCCTGTGAAGTCTACCGTGAGATTGTATATTCCCAGCTGTCGGAGGAGGAGATTGCATGAGTCAGGATAATAGACACAGACACCAGCCATCCGCACAGCGAGGCCGCGGTCCAAGATTGGGCGGTCCCCATGGAGGACCGGGAATGGGGATGCCGGTAGAGAAGGCGAAGGATTTCAAAGGTACTCTGAAGCGGTTGATCCGTTATTTGCGGCCGCACAAGGTACAATTGATTGCTGTGCTTGTCATGGCCATTATCAGTACTATTTTCAGTATTGTCAGCCCGAAAATTATGGGGAAGGCAACCACCAAGCTGTTTGAAGGCATTATGGCAAAATTTCAGGGAGTACCTGATGCTACGATTGATTTCGAGTATATATGGCACATCATTCTGATTCTGCTGGCCTTTTATGTATTAAGCGCATTGTTCAGCTACTTCCAGCAGTTCCTGATGGCTGGAGTAGCGCAGAAGACCGTCTATGACCTGCGGCGCGAGGTCAATGATAAGCTGTCCCGGCTGCCGTTGAAATACTACGATGCCAGAACGCATGGGGAGACCCTGAGCCGGGTGACGAACGATGTGGACAACATCAGCTCCACCTTGCAGCAGAGCCTGACTCAATTGATCACTTCGATCCTGACGTTGATCGGTGTTCTGGTTATGATGCTGACTATTAGCCCGCTCTTGACATTGATTGCGGTACTTACCCTGCCGGTCAGCATTGTGGCGATCAGCGCCTTCGCCAAGCGCTCGCAGAAGCAGTTCGTTCGCCAGCAGGCGGAGCTGGGGAAATTGAATGGTCATGTTGAAGAAATGTATACCGGCCACAAGGTCATTAAAGTGTTCGGACGAGAGAAGAAATCGCTGGAGCAATTTGATGAGATTAACGGCCGGCTGTATGAAGCAGGCTGGAAGGCGCAATTTATCTCGGGGATGATCATGCCGATCATGGGCTTCATCGGAAATATCGGCTATGTGTTCGTTGCAGTTGTAGGCGGGATATTGGTTACGAAGCAGTCGATTACAATCGGGGACGTGCAAGCCTTCATCCAGTATGCAAGGCAATTTACGCAGCCGATTACCCAGACGGCGAATATCGCCAACATTATTCAATCTACGGTGGCTTCGGCAGAACGCGTGTTTGAAATTCTGGATGAAGAGGAAGAAGTGCGGGAGGCTGACAAGCCTGTCTCGCTGCCTGAACCGCAGGGCCGCGTAGCTTTCGAGCACGTGAAATTTGGTTATGAGGGCAAGCAGCCGCTGATCTCGGATATGAATATTGAAGTCAGCCCGGGGCAGACGGTGGCTATTGTGGGTCCGACGGGTGCCGGGAAGACAACCCTGATCAATCTGCTGATGCGTTTCTACGAATTGAATGACGGTGCAATTACGATTGATGGTGTGAATATTACGGAAATGAAACGCGGGGAGCTGCGTTCGCTGTTCGGCATGGTGCTCCAGGATACATGGCTCTTCAACGGCACCATTCGTGATAATATTGCATATGGACGCGAAGGGGCGACAGAGGCGGAAGTCATCCGCGCAGCCAAGACAGCGCATGCGGATCATTTTATCCGTACACTTCCGGGAGGATATGACACGATTCTGAATGAAGAAGCCTCGAATATTTCGCAAGGGCAGAAGCAGCTCCTGACCATTGCCCGCGCGATTCTGGCTGATCCGGCGGTGCTTATTCTGGATGAAGCGACCAGCAGTGTCGATACCCGGACCGAGTTCTACATCCAGAAGGCCATGAACGAATTAATGAAGGGCAGAACGAGCTTTGTTATCGCTCACCGCCTGTCCACGATTAAGGATGCCGATTTGATCCTGGTGATGAATCATGGTTCCGTAATTGAGCAAGGCAATCATGAGGAGCTTCTGGCTAAAGGCGGCTTCTATGCCGATCTTTACAATAGCCAATTTTCCAAAGGCGGCTTCGATCAGGAGGCTGGTTAATAGCAACTCATTTAAGAGCCTTGTGCCTCTGGCCGGGGCCCGAAAAAAGTCTATATTTGATCAGGAAGGTACAATTCCTCATTACTTTGAGGGGGTTGTACCTTTTTTCTTGAACAAAGAGAAAGGTTTGGAGGATAACCCGCGATTTTCACTTGAACAAGGTATGTGACCTGACGTGCGTCTGCAGTTATCGGAAGGTCCTCCTGTACGAAAGGCATAACATGTGGAAGCAACTCACAGATAGCAGTCTGCCAGCCGTTGACTCGCATTTTGCTCCCGTGCCCGAAGAATGGAGATAGCAGTGAAAAAAGTTAGCTTGAATTCAGTGGAAATGATAGAAATGCGGATTTTAAGGTAAGGAATTTCACTGGAGTGTGACCCGTGGCAGGAAGCGTCAGCGTTCGCCTTTGTGAGCGGATTTCTCCCTTATTAGAACTTAGTCCAATTAAAGAAATCCGCGAACAACAGCGATCGTAAGCATACTTCACACGTTGCCCCCTCTAACTCGCCTTCCAATATTTTAACTATATTTTCAACATAGGCATAAGCTGTGCGACTTTAGGATCTTGCAAGCAGGTAGACACCGAACAGGATGACTGCTACCCCCGCGGCCTTCGAAGCGGTTATAGACTCATGAAAGAGAAAATAGGCAGGGATCATGGCGAGCACATAAGCAAAGGCCTGCATAGGATAGGCGACGCTTAACGGCAGCCGGGTAAGCACGGCGAACCAAAGAACGGTGGCCACGGCATAGAGCATAATTCCGCCAAGGACGGCCGGCGAAGTAACAAGCTTTCCCCAATTCAGGCCGCCGATGCGGGCGAGGCCGACTTTGAATAATACTTGTCCGGTAACCAGAAGCACAATATTTCCTAACAAAAGAAGATAGCTAATCATTCTGTCCATGCAGCGAATCGCGCTCCTTGAGGATCGTCAGCTCCTGAGTCAGACGCAGCACTTGGGCGGTCAGCTTGGTTACGACGATGGTTAGATGAAGAATAATCATGAAGCAGAACAGCAGTCCGAACAGAAACAGAATAGCGGGAGCGTATTTCACGCCGAACCGGTCCGCAATCCATTCGATGAACGATACATTAAGCGATACAATGACAAGGACCACACTGAACAGAATCCACAGCAAGGAATACTGTTCTCTCAGCTTCTGCCTGCGAACCAGCTCCAGAACGAGCACGAGGAACGAAAAGGCCAGTATAATTGAAAAGGCATAGATGCTCATGGCCGGGATACCGCCGATCTGCTGTAACGCATAGCGCTCATTAATACCGCTAAAGTAACTTTTACCATATAATAGACCGATTTCCAAGGGGTAATCGAGGAACGCCCCGCCTTCCGCCGATGCATCTCTGTGGATACCTCGGCGATCCGGCAGCCGCTTCGCTTCAGATAGACGATGGATTCTACCTCCGGGTAATCTATAGGATAGTAGCGCGCATACAGGTCAATCGCTTTGCGTCCTGCTGCACGGAATCCGCTTGTCGTATCCGTGAACCGCTGGCCCGTGACGAGTGTAACAAGCCCCGAGAAGAAAAGCATGCCCAGCCGCCGCATCCGCGAGGAGCGGTAAGAAGTCGTCTCCGCATACCGTGACCCGATCACAAGATCATAAGCTCCGACTTTGGCAATCAGCTTCGGCAGCTCCTTGGCAGGATGCTGCCCGTCGGCATCCATTTGGATGGCGATATCATATTCCATCCGCTGGGCATAGATATAACCTGTCTGCATGCCGCCGCCAATTCCCACGTTATACGGTAGTGTGAGCACACGGGCTCCCGCGGCTTCGGCAAGCTGCTCGGTTCTGTCGCGCGAGCCGTCATTAACGACGAGAATATCCGCATCCGGCACATGCTGACGAATATCTGCAATGACCGAGGAGATGCTGCCTTCCTCATTATATGCCGGAATGATAATCAGGATTTTCATGATGAAGAAGTCCTCCTTCCGCCGGTCTTGAGAGACGGAGTTTGACGGTATGCCAGCATTCCATCGATCAACCCGGCTCCGAACAGGATCAATAGGGCCATATTGGGATAGCCATAGCGGCCAAAGGCCACAAACGGCAAATAAATAACGGTGAAATAGCCCAGCGCAAGCCAGAGC
Source organism: Paenibacillus apis (assembly GCF_018333295.1). Taxonomy (NCBI): domain Bacteria; kingdom Bacillati; phylum Bacillota; class Bacilli; order Caryophanales; family Paenibacillaceae; genus Paenibacillus; species Paenibacillus apis. Next base: position 256,546 of record NZ_BORS01000005.1, on the reverse strand, counting down.
GGAAGCAGCCGATGGAAGCCTCGCTTGAACATGGCCCAAGCAACTCCCGCCATATTACCCAGCATCAGCAAGATTTGAAGGACATCCATAATCGGACGGGTTATCGGCCAGATCGGCCGGGAATAGAAGGGGTGGAAATACAGCTCAGCCCATCTTCCCAACGTGAGCCAATAGATATACTTCAGCGGCTCATGACGCAGTCCGTAAGAGAGAACGTCCAGGCCCTTCTGCACAGCGGCATGATCTGCTCCTTGGAACAGGGTCTCTGGCGAATACTGGGGATACTCCTCAAAGAATCCGGGAGGCGGAAGCTGTCCATCGATCCGGGTTCCGAGCAGGAACGGGCTCCCGCCGGAGTTCGTGAACGTAATCCATTCATGGAAGGTGAGCCAGTTACGAATCCACCATGGGCATAACAGCAGGACATACACGCCTGCCATCACAGACAAATACTTGACGGCTTGCCGCCAAGGCAGCTTGTCTGCATACCAGATTACTAGAAAAACAGCAGGGTAAAGAGAGGCATGGGGCTTAAAGTAGGCGGCCGCCGCCGTCAATACACCGATGATGACATAGAGCCAGGTTCGGTTCTTCTCCCGTGCAATTAAGGTGACGCAAACCATCATCATCAGCAGGGCTCGAAACGTGCCTTCAGAGAGAATCACTCCCGAGGCGAAGTAATCCGGCATGTAGAAGGCGCTGATCATGGCTGCAACCAAGCCGGCCCTTGGCGAAAACATTTTGCGTCCAATAAAATAGATCAGATAAATCGAAAAGGCCTGAAGCAGGCATTGATACAGACGGAAGGCAATGACACCGCCTTGCTCCTGACCGAACACGGTCATGAAGCCGCCCAGCAGGACGGGCATGCCCGGCATAATGAACGCCGACGGGCGCTCCTTCGTGTTATAGGCCAGAACACCCTCATTGATCAGCAAGCGGGCGCTCTGGATATACTTCACATCATCGTTGTTCGGCTGAACGGGATCTCCAAGCAGAAAATAATCGTGATACACAAGTACAATAATGCAGGACAGAACACCAACTAAGGCGATCAAGCCTGCGAGAAGCCGCTTGTGGCTGCGGCTGGTTCCTGCAGTTGGAAACAACAGGTCTCAACTCCTTGTATTTTCTCTATATCCCTTTTCCTGTATATTCCAGTATAACATGTCCTATCCATTTCTATCCAACGGGCACCAAACTCTTATTTAGTACCCATTTGCGGCCACAACGCAACACATAGGAAATCAAGAACTTATTTTTCTTCTTCCTCAAGCAGCGAAAAATACTGCTCCAGCAGCTGGTCCAGCCGCCCCGAGCTGCTCTCCCGCTCGGCCAGCAGCTCGCTCAGCCGCCCGGCATCGCGAGCGTTCTGCGGCTCGAGCATCGCCGCATCCACCGCCGCCAGCTCCGCTTCGGCGGCGGCAATCTCGCGCTCCAGCCGCTGCACCGCGGCTGGATTCGCGGCCTTGCCGCGCGCACCCGCACCGCTGTGCGGCGGCAAGGCATCCTTCGCCCCGGCGGCACGACTCTGCGTGCCTCCGCCGGGGCTTTGCTGTGCCCGGGCGCTCCCGCCCGTCTCCGCCGCTTCAGCCGCGGCGGTTCCCCTGCGGGCCCGCTCCGCCCGGTAATCATCATAGTCGCCCGGCGTGACGGTCATCGACCCGTCCTCCAGCGACCAGACCTGGCCGGCCACCTTATTGATGAAGTAGCGATCATGCGAAATCGCCAGCAGGGTGCCGGGATACTCCTCCAGCGTCTCCTCCAGCGCCTCTCTGGATTCGATATCCAGATGGTTCGTCGGCTCGTCGAGCAGCAGCAGATTCGGCTTGCGGTACATCAGCATCGCCAGCCGCAGGCGGGTCCACTCGCCGCCGGACAGGCTCCGCACCTTCTTGAACACGTCGCTGCCATAGAAGAGGAAGCGGGCCAGCTGGCCTCGCGCTTCCCCGGTCTCCATGCCGAGCTCTCTGCGGAAATAGTCCAGGACACTTCCGTTCTCCTCGGCCGGCGCCGATTCCTGAGCCAGGTAGCCCGGCTCGACCCGAGCCCCGAGCTTGGCCTCGCCCGCATCGGGCTGGATCTGGCCGAGAACACTTTTCATCAAGGTGCTCTTGCCTGTTCCATTGCCGCCGATCAGCACGGCTCGCTCGCCGTAGCGGAGCGTCCGGCTGATCCCTTGGTACAGCTGTCTGTCGGCAACAGAGTGGCTAAGGTCCCGCAGGATGATCGCATCCTTGCCTGAACGATCCGAAGGGTCCAGTTGAAGCTCCATCCGTTTGCGCTCCAGAATCGGGCGCTTCAGCTTCACCATGCGGTCCAGCGCCTTCTGCATGGAAGCAGCCCGGCGATGGAACCCCGGATTCGGCGGGTTGGAACGGTTGCCCCATTCGATCAATTGCTTGATTGTCTCCTGCATTTTTTTGATTTTCTTCTGCTGTTCTTGATAATCGGCAAATTGCTGGAGCAGGCGGGCTTCCTTCTCCTCCTTGTACCGGCTGTAGCTGCAGTGATAGGTGAACGCCTCTCCGTCCTCCAGCTCGATAATCTTCCGTACAACCGCATCAAGAAAGTAACGGTCATGAGAGACGACAATCACGGTCCCTGCGTAGTCCCTTAAGAACTCTTCCAGCCACTCGATAGCCGTCATGTCGAGGTGATTCGTTGGTTCGTCCAGCAGCAGCAAGTCAGGCCGCTGAAGGAGAATCACTGCCAGACCGACCTTGGTCTTCTCACCGCCGGAGAGGGAAGAGAAGGGGCGGTCGAAATAGGAGCGGGGAATCCCGATCCCGGCGGCAACCCGGTCGATCTCGGAATCCATGCCGTAGCCGCCGCCTTGCTCAAACACCTCCTGCAGCCGTCCGTATTGCTGGAGCAGACTGTTCAACTGCTGCTCCTCACCGCCCGCTCCGTTCAGGTTGCCCATCTCGGCCTCCAGGCGGCGCATTTCCTGCAGTGCCTCTAATTGCCGTTTATAGGGGGAACGGAGTACGCCAAGGACGGTTTCCTCCAGTCCGTAATCCGGAATTTGCGCCAGCGAGGCAATCACGGCGTCCCTTCGGACCATGATCTGCCCTTGGTCAGGCGCTTCCTCTCCTGTCAGCAGGCGCAGCAGCGTCGTCTTGCCGGTGCCGTTTCGGCCGACCAGTCCTACCCGCTCGCCTTCCTTGACCTCGAATGTGACCTCTTGCAGTACCAGCTCGGCACCGTAATATTTTTGAATGCTTTGACCTTGAATCATCATGGAGATTCTCCTTTCAACCGCTCCGGAAAACCTGCCGGGACAACAAAAAAGGCTGCAGGAAATTCCTGCAGCCTTCTAGCGCGCACAGCGACTAAATCAGTCCGTGAGGCAGGGGAGGAGCGGGTTTTCGCAATTGGATTTGGATATCGAGTTTGTAAAAATGGACAGACTGATCCCGTTGAAGGTCTGAACATGAACAATGCCAGATAATGCCATAGGCAACTGGCTGACTCGATTCCATACTAAATTGCGATCCACTTTCCCCACCTCCTTTTCGAAATAACAAGATATGGAGATTATATGACGAGAGCTCTTATTATGCAAGCAGAATAAAAAATGAAGGCGGCTTGCTTGTTTTTTTTCAGAGCGCAGTTCTCTATAATCATTCTAAGATGCGTTGGCCGTCATGGCCGGGCTTATGTCCAAAGCAAGATTAGACTTCATTTCCGTACAGCAAGGAGTTTTAATTTGTATATCTTAAATGCCAGAATGATCGTGAAGCAGCTCTTGAAACAATCCGGAAGCCAGGCCCGGGTGCGGTTGAAGCACCGCTTCCCCGGCGGCAGGAATGTAGGGGGGAAATACAGTATTTCCGACCATAGCGTAACCCTGTATCTCTATGAAATTCGCAAGCAGTGCCGTATTATGTTTGGCTCGGCGTCGTTATCGCTCTGTAAGCAGCTTCTACGAATTGTGCTCGCCCATGAACTGGGACATGCACAGGACCCTCAGCTGTCCGAGCTCAGTGATTCGATGGATGCCTGTGAATCTCGGCTGGACCGCAGCCGCCTTGCCTTGCAAATCGAGGAGAACGCCTGGAATTACGCAAGGCAATTGCTGCCGGCGGCCTCCATGGAGATGCTGGAGGTTGTAGCGGGGCACTCGTTGAGCGCGTACCGTGAAGTCATCGCAGAGGAACAGGCCCGGCAGCATATTGCCTGACCTGTTCTTCTGTTCAGGAGGATCCCCGGCTTGCCGCTGTCAATCGATGCGGATATTTCCCGAGTTTGTCCGAATCTTGATCACGTCCCTCGTCTCCATGGGCGAATCCGGTGCCTTGACCGTGCCGGAACCGGCCTTCAGATCATAGATGCCCTTAAAGGCTTGATCCTGGGATAGCGTAACATTTCCGGAGGTCACCTTAATATCAAGCTGATCAGAGCGTTGATCCTCCAGTTTGACATTCCCCGAAGTATTTTTGATTACACTGGAGCCTTGAAGATCCCGGATCGTGATATTCCCGGAGAAGCCTTCCGCTTGAAGATCTCCCTGAACCGAGTCCGCCTTGATATTACCTGAGACTACCTTTAACCTTGCTGAACCGGTAAGGCCCGAGAGGGTGATATTGCCCGAGGCGGTCTCCATGTCAAGCTGTTCGGCAGAAGCTGAATCCAGCTTCAGGTTGCCGGACAGGGTCGTCAGCTCGATCCGATTCGCCTGTAATCCGTTGAAGGTACCATTGCTATGGCTCAGTTCTACCTGCACGCGTTCTATAAGCTCTGTATCAGATAGAGCGACAGTAATGGCTTGATCCGTCGTTTGGAAGTCCACGGTGAAGAAGCTCCAGGATTCCGGATTCGTCAGATCCAGAGAAACCTTCGGTCCGCTAACCTCGGAGGCTTCCAGCCTGTCGATCAGTTTCTGCTTCATATTCCCTGAGACCTCGATATAATTGCTGCCGTCCTGACTCGGAATGAACTTCATATTCACATTTGAACCGCTCTTGATGCGAAGCTCCTGGATGGAATCCAGCTGCCACTGTTTTTCAAAGTATGGAAGCTTGTCGGTAAAGCGAAAGCCTTCGTACGCCATGCCGGCAATTCCGATGAGGATAAATAGGATGGAGAGCCGAGACCATTTTTTAGGATTCATTTTGTTGTCCTCCTCTGACGATGCGTTTATGCCAGTTCTTATAGCTTAGGGATAAGGAGAGCATCCCTTTGAACAAAGGTTTACATCCAAGCCCCAGAAGAATCCCGATACCCACCATGAATAATGATGCATAGGCCTTGGCCGGAAAAAATCCGTTTCCGAAGGCATAATCCAGACCCACCAGCACAGGGGAGAGGATGCTGACGGCTGCGGCGATTGCGATGCATACGACAACTGCCCAGAATGAGAAGATCAGAGGAACGGCGACAAGGTTCAGCAGAAACAGGCCCGATACCGCAAGTGTTTGCGTTGCACTTCTGCGCGGTTTGGCCGCAGGCAGGCCGGATAAGGGAGTTGCCTGTGATGAAGGCTGAGAAAATGAATAATCAGCGGCAGGGTTGGACCAATATACATGCTCATTCTCGGTATTGCGTTCTCTTAAGGCCTCTTGCGCAAGCTCATACGGATCTCCAAGCTCCCGGGCAATCTCCTGCTCCGTCTTGCCGTTTTGCAATCCAAAGGCAAAATGGGCCTCATAATCCTCCATTAATTCATGGTATTCTTCAGGCGGCAGAACCGATAAATGCCCTTGAAGCTCCATTAGAAATTGTTCTTTATTCATATTCGGCTTCCTTTCTCTATAAGTTTCGATACACCGGCCGTAAACAGCCGCCATTCTCTAACCAGCACTTTCATATGTGTCTCTCCGGAGGCGGTCAGCTTGTAATACTTCCGGGGAGGTCCCTCAGACGACTCCTGCAAATAAGTCGTGCAATAGCCTTCGTTAACGAGCCTGCGCAAGAGCGGATAGAGCGCACCCTCGGCAACCTCGATATGCTCGGAGACCGATTGGGCCAGCTCGTAGCCATAACGGTCCTGTTCATGAATCAGAACCAGCACGCATAGCTCCAGAGCGCCTTTTTTGAATTGAACGCTAATATCCAAGCTGCAATCACCTCAATCCAGAATTCTAGTTAATGTACGAGCACAGCTATCATGGTCCATATAAGCTGAACTAGTGATGATGCTATAGTTCAAACCTTATAGCGAAGGCATTCGCGTATTGTACTGATTAATGTTCAGTAGTGGTTTAAGAAGATGATATCACTGGGTACTGAATAATGCAAGATAGTGGTAAAACAAAAATAGCTCCTCTTTATGAACGCAAGAAGGAGCTATGAAGTACCGATAGTTAATTAAGCTTATGAGCAGTATAATTATAAAAGAAGCGGAATGCACTTAAAAGCAGTACGATCATTTTCAATTATTCATGAGAAGAGTGGAATTATGAGAATAGGATTTTTTGACTCTGGCATAGGTGGACTAACTGTTCTTCATCAAGCATTGAGATTTTTGCCCCATGAGGATTATCTTTTTTACGCAGACACTTTGCATGTTCCCTATGGAGAAAAAACGAAGGATGAAGTTAGAGAATACATTCTTGATGCCGTAGATTTTATAGCTGCCCAAAAGGTTAAGGCTTTAGTTATTGCCTGCAATACAGCCACCAGTATCGTTATTGAGGAACTGCGAACGCGCTATGACTTTCCCGTTATCGGTATCGAGCCTGCCGTAAAGCCGGCCATTGAGAGATGGGCGGGAAAACAGAAGAAGGTTTTAGTATTAGCTACAAATTTGACCTTAAAGGAGAAGAAGTATAATGATTTGGTTCAGCGCATAGGCCAGGGGGAGAGTGTAGACAGTTTGCCGCTTCCCGGGCTTGTTCAGTTCGCTGAAAACTTTGTATTTGATGAAGAGAAAATAGTCCCCTATCTGGAAAAAGAATTATCCCTTTTTGACCTGAATCAGTACGGAACGGTGGTGCTTGGTTGCACCCACTTCCCTTATTTTGAGAACAGTCTCAGGAGAGTTTTTCCTAAGGATGTCGATTTTATCTCTGGAAGTATTGGAACAGCCAAACACTTGAAACAAATCCTTGAACTTAAAAATCAGGTGAACCAAGGCACAGGCGACATCCTATTTTTCAAGTCAGGTGTAAAAGTTGAGGATACACTCCTGTTAGCTAACTATCACAGTCTTTTTGAGGTTCTAGATAAGTTATCCTGAACGAAAGTAAGTTCTCTATTTGTAAAATCGGGGGGTTCCCTGGTCATACTGTTCATTAAAGAGCCAGACCCAAGCTGGAGCGGAAGGAATTCGTAGTCTGATTTTATATGGAAAATCGTATAAACACTTAACGTTATGGCCGCGATTTCTTGGCTTTGTACGAAAAACCACCTAAATACCGTCAGGTATCGGGCAAAACAACAGATTTTATACGAAAAACCATCTAAATGCCCGGTTTGCCGGGAGCGAATAGGCTGATATGTACGAAAAAACATACAACTGCTGCAAACAGCTGCACTGCTCCATAACGTCACGTTGCTAATCCATATAGCCTAGCCTAATGAGCCTGAAAAGAACAAAAAGGACGCGAGCCTCCCGGCTCGGGTCCTTTTTGTGAGCGGATTACTGCCTTGTGTTGGCTTGCAGTTATGCTATTCCCTTGTTCCGTATTGCGGTGTAAGACGGGAAAGGTCTTCGGTTGCCGGGCCTTCCAGAACATGTCCCTTGTAATCGAAGCGGGAGCCGTGGCAAGGGCAGTCCCAGGAGCGCTCCGCCTGATTCCAGGCGCATTCGCAGCCCAAATGGGTGCAGGTGGTGTCAACGAGGTGGATGACGCCTTCCGGATCCCGGTATGCGCCCGCCCGTTTGCCTAGATGCTTGACGACCGCGCCTTGATCCGGCATCAGATCCTCCAGCTTTCGGTGCACCATTTCAACCTTCCCTGAAATAAGCTCCTTGGCGACATCCGCATTCTGCACGACGAGATTTTTAAGTCCCGGGTTCACCTTGAAGCGGGAAGGGGAGAATAAATCGGCAAGCTTGTTATCCTTACCCTGAATCAGGTCGGTGATCAGCAGAGCGGCCAGCGTGCCAGAAGTCATTCCCCATTTAGCGTAGCCCGTAGCAACGAAGACTCGGGGGTGCTTGGAGGTGACGGGACCGATATAAGGGACCTGGTCGATCGTGATCAGATCCTGAGTCGACCACCGGTAAGGAATGCTCTTCGCCCCGAAGGTCGAGCCTCCGAATTGCTCCAGAGTCTCGTAGTGCTTGATTGTACAGTCGCTATCGCCTGTTTTATGATTTTCGCCGCCGACGAGGATCAGTTCCTTGCCGTCCCACTCTGCCGCGCGAAGCGACCGTTTCGGATCGCCGCAGTTGATATACATTCCGCCCGGGAAGCTTGTCTCGGGCTCCAAGGCTACCACATAGGACCGCTCGGCGTGAAGTCTGGTGAAATACAGCCCTCCGCCGTCATAGAACGGGAAGTGGGAGGCGGATACCGCATAGCGGCAGGTTATCTTGAAGCCGTTCTCGGTATGCAGCAGCAGGCTGCCGTCTTCCAGCTCCTTGGCCTTATCGGCCATTGTAGTCTGCTCGTAGAAAGCCCCTCCGTGCGAAGAAATATATTCCACCATATGCTTTAAATAGAGCAAGGGATGGAAACGGGCTTGGTTCGGCATCTTTATGGCGCCCAGCACGTGGATCGGAAGCGGCAGGGTATCGGTCCACTCCGCCGGAATGCCAAGCTGCTCATAGGCCTCCCATTCCTTCTTCAGATCGGCGAGCTGCTGCTCCGAGTCGGCGTACAGGTAGGCATCCTCCTTGTGAAGCTGGCAGTCGATCTGGTGCTCCTGTGCGATATCAACGATATAACGCTTGGCTTCTTCATTGGCATTATAGTATTGCCGGGCAGCTTCTTTCCCGAAATGATCGACCAAGTGACGGTAGATCAGGCCGTGCTGGGAAGTGATTTTAGCGGTTGTGAAGCCTGTCGTTCCGTCCAGGATCCTTCCGGCATCAATGACGGCGACTTTGTAGCCTGCCCGGATCAGGGCATAAGCGGAAGTGATCCCGGTGATTCCCGCTCCTGCAATCAAAACGTCGGTGGTCAGGTCGTCTTTCAGAACGGGAAAATCAGGGAGTGAAGCGGTTTTTCTCCATAAGGATTCAGGGTACCGGGGCAGACCTGTAGAAGTGAATGAGCTGCTGTTCATGAGAGTTCCTCCTTTTTGGATTCTGCTGTACATTATTACCACCGATGGAGGTTTGGAAACGAAGCGGAATGGAATCCGATAAAATTGACGGATAATGAATTAAGACTTATACTAATTCTAAATAGTTCAAACTACAAAAAGGACTGATTGCATAGATGAAAGCCTTGAATCTTACAACCCAGCGTCAAGCTGTTTATGATGTCGTACGCCAGGCTCATGATCATCCCACGGCTGCGGAGGTCATGAACCGGCTGGTGGAAAAGGGATATAACTTTGCATACGGAACGGTGTACAATTCTTTGCGCTACCTCGTGGATAAAGAGATGATCCGGGAGCTCAAGCTGGGCGAAGCGGCAAGCCGCTATGATGCCAAGCTGGATGAGCACCAGCATATTTTGTGTGAAGTGTGTGGACGAGTGGATGAGGTCATGACCCAGGTTCCTGCAGACTGGAGCTTGGCGGTCGCCGGCGAGACCGGCTATGAGGTGCACCATGCACATGTCGTATTCGGGGGGGTGTGTGGAGAATGCCAGCAGAAAAGATCATGAAGCGAGCTGTTCTGCAGAATGGTAATATAACGCCGATTCGCCGTCCACAGGAGCCTGCATTTGAGACGCCGGCAGACGGAGAGATTATGATGTGCCCGGTGACCCAACGGGTCATTCTTGTCAGTCCATATCCAAGCGGGATTCACGAGCTGGTTCGGGATCTTTCCGAGGATTGCTTCGATGTACTGGTGTTCCACCATTGGGACCAGGGGATTCGCAATGCCCAATCCGCCGACTTGCTTATCTTCGACCTGACTCCGGTCCGGAGCCGGGAAGAAATCTCCAAGGTGCAGGCGCTGCTTCAGGAAGCGGGAGAGGTGCCTTCCATGCTGCTTGTCAGCGAGGGCCTGCTGCTTCAATTCAGCAAGGAGATGCCGAATCAGGAGCTGCTGGTATGGCCGTCACGCTCCGGAGAGGTGACCTACCGGGCGCGCCGGCTTATGCAAACAACGCCCCAGCGGAGCGATTCCTCCCGTTTGCTTAGCGGTTCAGCCACGGCGATATACAAGGATCTGTGGATTGACCGCAAGAAGATGAGCGTCTATAAGGATGGCAAAATCCTTGAGCTGACGAAGACCGAATATGAGCTGCTTACCAAGCTGATTGAGCGGGAGGGGGCGGTGCTGTCCCGGGAGGATTTGCTGACGGAAGTCTGGGGGACGACCTTTATGGGCGGCAGCAATATCGTCGATGTCCACATCAAGAGCCTGCGCAAGAAGCTGGGAGATCGCGCTGTAAATTCACTATATATCGTGACCGTTCGCGGAGTAGGCTACCGTCTCGCGGACTAACATTCCAATTAATGATGTCATGAAGGTGGAGGGAAGCCTCCGTACCGATATTCAGGCCAGGAGGAGAACAGCATGGCGCGAAGATTAGAGGGGAAAAGAATTGCAATCACCGGACCGCGGCGGGCGGAGGAATTGAGTAAGCTCGTCGAAAATATGGGCGGGATTCCGCTGCTGAGACCGGCCCAGGGAACCGTGCTGCTCGATGATCAGGAGCTGCGGCAGGGGCTGGCGGACTGGATGGAGCATCCGCCCGACTGGGCGGTCTTCACCACCGGAGTCGGCCTGAATGCGCTGCTTGATCTGGCGGAGCAATCGGGACAAGCGGCGGCCTGGCTCAAGGTGTTGGAGAATAGCGATATTGCTGCCCGAGGCTATAAGACGGTTAACGTTCTGAAGAAGAACGGCTTGTCCGCCCGGGTGCGAGATGATGACGGCAGCTCCGAGGGACTGATCCGCAGCTTTCAGGCGGGGGGCTGCGTGCTGGAGGGCAAGGAGGTCATTCTCCAATTGTATGGAGATACGGCCCCGAGACTGTCCTCCTGGCTTGAGGAGCAGGGCGCTCATTTGAGACAGCTGCTGCCGTATCGGCATATTGCTCCTCCAGAGGAGCAATTGGAGCTGCTGCTCTCCGATTTGCTTGGCGGACGGGCCGATGCGGTGACGTTCACGAGTGCTCCGCAGGTCCGCTTTCTGCTGGAGCATGCCGCGTCACAAGGGAAGCGCGAGGAGCTGCTGGAGGCGTTCCGCGGCCCTGTCGTAGCTGTAGCGGTGGGCAAGGTTACGGCCCACGGGCTGCATGAAGCGGGAGTTCCCCGCATCGTAGCTCCGCGGGAAGAACGTATGGGCAGCATGATGGTGGAGCTTGCGCGTTATTATGCGGGCGAAGCGCAAGCGTTAGTTGAATCCTGATAAATACAGGCCATTTCAGGGCCGGTGTGCCGGGGTTACCGGAGCACACCGGCCCTTGGTGTGAGAATAGGAATTGTACTGCAGACTCTGTTACAATAGTGCTTGAGAAGTCGCGGGGAGAGCAAAGCGGCTTAATAACTAATGAGGTGAATGTATTTTGACGATAACGTTTAAGAGCATGGGTGTGTCCCAGGCCGTGGTTAACATATTGCAGGGGCAGGGAATCGTGAGTCCAACCCCGGTACAGGAGCAGGCCATTCCGGTAGCCGTCGCAGGCGAGGACGTCATCGTCCAGGCCCAGACCGGGACCGGCAAGACGCTGGCTTTTCTGCTGCCGATTCTGGAGAAGATTTCGCCGGCCAAGCCGGATGCCCAGGCGCTGATTATTACGCCTACGCGGGAGCTGGCGATTCAGATTACAGCGGAAGCGCGTAAGCTGGCTGCCGCCCGGGAAGGACTGTCCGTGCTCGCAGCATATGGCGGACAGGATGTGGAGCGCCAGCTTCGCAAGCTGCATAACGGCACACAGATCGTCATCGGTACGCCGGGCCGGCTGCTGGACCATCTGCGCCGCGGTTCGCTGAAGCTGGGTGCGGTGCGCTTTCTGGTACTGGACGAGGCGGATCAGATGCTCCATATGGGCTTTCTGGCCGAGGTGCAGGATATTCTCGCCCAGGTGCCGCGGGGTCGGCAGACGATGCTGTTCTCGGCGACGATGCCGGATAATGTGAAGCGGCTGGCGAAGAACTACATGTCCCAGCCGCGCGATATCAAAATTGCTGAAAATTCACGGGTTACCCTGGATAGCATTAAGCAAATTGTTGTGGATTGCACGGACCGTTCGAAGCAGGACGCGCTCAAGGCAATGATCCGCGAGCACCGGCCTTATCTGGCGGTGATCTTCTGCCGGACGAAGCGCCGGGCCAGCACCTTGAACGAGGCGCTGCAGGCTGCGGGCTTCGCTTCGGACGAGCTGCACGGCGACCTGTCGCAGTCGAAGCGCGAGCAGGTCATGCGCGCATTCCGTGACGCCAAGCTTGAGCTGCTGGTGGCTACGGATGTAGCCGCTCGCGGCATTGATGTGGAGGGCGTCACGCATGTGTTCAACTACGACATTCCGCAGGATGTCGATAGTTACATTCACCGCATCGGCCGGACTGGCCGGGCGGGGGAGAAGGGGATCGCTATTACCTTTGCGTCCCCTAAGGATGTGGAGGCGCTGCGCAGCATTGAGCGCGGCATCGGGATTCGCCTGGAGCGCCGGCGCTTCGAGAACGGCGCGGTGAGCGCGCCGGGCCAAGGCGGGGGCCGCCCTGCGGCAACCGGGGCCAAGGCCGGCGGCGAATCGGCCCGGCGCGGCCGGGGCAATGCCAAGGGCACGGGCAGCGGTCAAGAGCGGGGCCGGAATGAGCGCGGGCAGCGCAAGAGCGGCGGCGCAGCCGGAGGCCGAAGCGCCGACACCGGCCGGGGACGGCGCGGACAAGGGCGCAATCAGCAGCAGGGTGGCAAAGGCCGCCGCGGCGGGCGTTGAGCAGCCGGGAGAAGAGAGGCGAAGTTTTTTTCCGGAAGCTTATAACTTATCAAGGGGATCATGCGTCTAGTAGGATAGACAGAGTAACAGGCTGAGTCAGTGACCTGGATGCCGAACAGCATGGGAGGATAATGGGAATGAGTGCATTGCGAAGAAGATATGGCCGGGGACTAGTGCTTGGAGTGTTGATGCTGGTGATGGTGATGGTTACAGCTTGTGCGAAGGATACGCAGGGCGTATTGCCTTCCCCGCCAGCTCAAGAGGAGTCCGGAGACCAGAATACGGCCGCAACGGATAACAAGGGGGAGGATGAGGATGGATCCTCTGACGAGCCTGTAAATCCTAATGAGGGTAACTCGACTGGCGAAGAGAACAGCACAGGTCAAGAGCCTGTCCAGGAAGAGGACCAGCCTGATGCGTCCAATCAGGTGGATTTCTCTGATGCCCACAGTGTTACGGTGCTAGTCAACAAGGAGTACGCCTTGCCGGAGGATTATGAACCGTCCGATCTGGTCTATCCGGATGTCCGCTTTACGTTCTCCGAGAAGATCGAGAAGCGCATGATGCGGAGTGAAGCCGCGGCGGCGCTCGAGAAGCTGTTTGCCGGAGCCGAAGAAGACGGTATTTACCTGGCGGGAGTATCGGCTTATCGCTCGCACAGCACGCAGACCTCGCTTTTTAACCGCTATGTGAAAAAGGATGGCCTGGAGAAGGCAAAGACTTATAGCGCGGTGCCGGGACACAGCGAGCATGAGACCGGACTGGCGATTGATGTATCCGGCAGTGACGGGAAATGCGCGGCTGAGGACTGCTTCGGGGACACCAAGGAAGCGGAGTGGCTGGCGAAGCATGCCACGGAGTACGGATTCATTATCCGTTACCCGGAGGGCAAGGAGGATATTACCGGCTATAAATACGAGCCATGGCATCTGCGTTATGTTGGAACGGAGATTTCCTCCGATATTGCGGAGCGCGGAATTACATTGGAAGAGTATTATAATGCGGTGCCGGTAACGGCGAGTCCGTAAAAAGGATGGGCCGGTCCGGAGCCTGTTGCAAAATGCAAAGGTGTACGGGGCTCGAGATTGAGATAACGGGTACCCTGAATAAAGCACAAGCAGTCTTTCCTTTAATCGAGGAGGGCTGCTTTTGTTTGCTTTTGACGCCGTGCAATACTTGTGACCCGATCTTCCGGGCTGTTATGATGAAGAAGGCAAGCGAAGCAACCATCGCATCGTTGTTGCCCCCATCCGTAACCCTAGTTGCAGGAGGTGGTTCCATGGCCCAGATAACCAAGAAGGCGCTGGCGGCGTCCTTGAAGAAGCTCCTCAGGGAGAAGCCGCTGGATAAGGTCACGATCATAGACATCGTTGAGGACTGCGAAGTGAACCGTCAGACATTCTATTATCATTTTCAGGACATTTACGATTTGATCGACTGGATTTTCCTTACGGAAGCATTGGTCACCATCGATGACAAAAAAACATATGCCACCTGGCAGCAGGGCTTCCTGGAAATATTTCAATACGTCCTTGCTAACCGTTCCTTCGTATCGAATGTGTACCATTCGGTGAGCCGCGACCAGCTGGAGCGCTATTTATACAGAGTCACTTACGATCTGCTGATCGGCGTGGTGGAGGAACAAGCAGCCGGGATGGGTGTTCGGGACGAGGATAAAAAGTTCATCGCCGATTTTTACAAGTTTGCGTTCGCCGGATTGATGCTGGATTGGATTCGTCAAGGCATGAAGGAGGATCCCGTCAAAATCATCAACCGGTTAGGCGTGTTGGTTCAGGGAGACATTGCCCGGGCGCTGGATAAGTACAGCATGGATTATAAAAAAATATAGATATCAGGCTTGTCCAGAATCTATATAAGTTCAACTAAAGAGTGCACAGAAAAGGCATAAGTGTAAAGAGTTCTGAAGAAGCGTCAGCGTTCGCCTTTGAGAGCGGATTTCTTCCTTTACATGGCTAGTTCAATCCAAGAAATTCGCGAACAACAGTGATCGTAAGAACACTTTACACGTTGCCTCCAGTGCATGATCATTAGTTGAACTTATATAGACAATTCAGCCGTTGTGTCGAAGCTTTTGACATGAGGGCTGTATTGTCTATTAAGTGTGCCTCCCAAAAGGAATATGCTGGGGTTATCCAAAATGAGGAGGTATCCTAATGTACTATTCGAATGGAAATTACGAAGCCTTTGCCCGCCCGGAAAAGCCGAAAAATGTGGAGAGAAAATCCGCGTACCTGGTAGGCAGCGGACTGGCTTCACTGGCCGCGGCCTGTTTTCTGGTTCGGGATGGACAGATGAAGGGAGAGCATATCCATATCCTCGAAGAAATGAGTCTGCCAGGAGGCGCCTGCGACGGGATCAAGGATGCGCAGAAGGGCTTTATTATCCGGGGCGGCCGCGAGATGGAGAATCACTTCGAATGCCTGTGGGACCTGTTCCGCTCCATTCCGTCGATCGAGACGGAGGGCTTGTCGGTCCTGGATGAGTTCTATCGGCTCAACAAGCACGATCCCAACTATTCGCTCATGCGCGCTTCCGTCAACCGGGGGGAGGATGCGCATACGGACGGCAAATTCACACTTTCTGAAAAAGCGTCCATGCAAATCGTGAAATTGTTCATGACCCGGGATGAGGATCTCTACGACGTAACGATCGACGATGTGTTCGACGAGGAATTTTACGCCTCGAATTTTTGGCTCTACTGGCAAACGATGTTTGCATTCGAGAAATGGCACAGCGCGCTGGAAATGAAGCTGTATCTGCAGCGCTTCATTCATCATATCGGCGGACTGCCGGACTTTTCGGCGCTAAAATTCACGAAATATAACCAGTACGAATCGCTCATTCTGCCGATGGTGAAGTTCCTGGAGGCTCACGGCGTTCACTTCCAGTACGACACCCGGGTCACGAACGTTATGTTCGATATCCGGGACGGCAAAAAAACAGCTAAACAGCTGATCTGCATCCATAACGGCAAGGAAGAGACAATTGATCTGATCGAGGATGATCTGGTGTTCGTCACCAATGGAAGCTGCACGGAGAACTCTACGCTCGGCGACGACGATCATGCGCCGGTCATGAACACTCAGCCTGGCGAGGGCGGCTGCTGGCAATTGTGGAAGAACATCGCAGCACAGGACCCTTCGTTCGGCCGCCCGGAGAAATTCTGCACGAACATTCCGGCCACCAATTGGGAATCGGCCACAGTAACTACCCTGGATCACCGGATTCCCCGCTATATCGAAAAGATGAGCAAGCGCGATCCGTTTTCCGGCAGGGTTGTCACCGGGGGCATTATTACCGTCAAGGATTCCAGCTGGCTGATGAGCTATACGATCAATCGGCAGCCTCATTTCAAGGAGCAGCCGAAGGACCAGCTGGTCGTCTGGATATACGGCCTGTATACGGACGCTCCGGGCGATTTCGTCAAGAAGCCGATGAAGGAATGCACCGGGAGGGAGATCGTCGAGGAATGGCTCTACCATATGGGGGTTCCCGAGGCGGAAATTCTCGAATTGGCGACCACCGGCGCACATTGCATTCCTTGCATGATGCCTTACATTACCGCTTTCTTCATGCCGAGAACAGAAGGAGACCGTCCAAAGGTCGTACCGGAGGGCAGCGTCAACTTCGCCTTTATCGGCCAGTTCGCCGATACCGTCCGCGACACGGTGTTTACGACCGAGTATTCGGTGAGAACGGCGATGGAAGCCGTCTACACGCTGCTGGACGTGGACCGCGGCGTACCGGAAGTATTCGCTTCCTGCTACGATGTCCGGGTGCTGCTCGATTCGACGGCCAAAATGCTGGACGGGAAGAAGCTGACCGATCTCAAATTGCCGTTCATTGCGAAGCTGGTTGAGAAGCAATTGCTCAAAAAGGCATCCGGGACGATCATCGGCGAGCTCTTGGAACGATATAAGCTGATCTAAGCTGACCTAAGCTGACCTAACTGATCTGAACCAGGAAATTCCGTTAGCCGCGAAGTCTGAAGAGTCAAAATAGTGCACGCAAGCGGGTTGCAAAACTATACTGTACTTCACCGTCCCCCTCGCTACAATAAGAATCATGGCAGCACACTGTGCCGAGATTCGATTGTAGACAGGGGGCATTTTCTTTTGAAGACGGATAAACAGGGACATATGATCATGTTTTCTTCTGTTTTCTCATACATATGAGATGAATAAAGGGTTGACAAGTGATAATGATTATCAGTATCTTTAACTTTAGGAAAAGTTATGATGAAGATTAAGTGAAGATTCGGCGGGATGACGCTAGCTTGTTGATTCAGGCCCCTTCTTCAAGTCATATATGGAAAGGAAGATCAACATGGCATCATTGAATACTTCGCATCTGGATATCGCATATGAGGATCGTCTAATTGTTCAAGACTTGAATATTTCGATACCGCCGGGTATGATCACAGCACTTGTAGGGGCTAACGGTTCAGGGAAATCGACTATTTTGAAGACGATGGCCCGTATACTGCAGCCGAAGAACGGAAACGTACTGCTGGATGGGAGATCGATTCACAAGCAATCTACGCGCGAAGTGGCGAAGCAGCTGGCTATTTTGCCGCAGAATCCGACCGCGCCGGAAGGCTTGACGGTATATGAGTTAATCTCTTATGGCCGCTTTCCGCACCAAAAGGGCTTTGGAGGTCTGAAGGCCGAGGATCGCAAGGTGATCGACTGGGCGATTGAAGCTACCCGGATGCAGGAGTTCAGTGACCGGGCGCTTGAGCATCTGTCAGGAGGACAGCGCCAGCGGGCCTGGATCGCGATGGCTTTGGCGCAAGAGACCGATATTTTATTCCTGGATGAACCGACAACCTTTCTGGATATGGCTCACCAGCTTGAAGTGCTCCAGCTCTTGGAAGAGCTGAATGCGGAGTCGGGCCGGACGATTGTTATGGTCGTGCATGACTTGAACCATGCCGCGCGTTATGCTCATCATATGATTGCAATCAAGCAGGGGAAAGCTGTTGCACAGGGCAAGCCGGAAGAGGTCGTAACCTCGGAGGTGCTCCGTGAGGTGTTCGGGATTGAAGCTGATATTGTTACGGATCCCCGCAGCGGTGTTCCGCTCTGTCTGCCTTATGAGCTCTATCGGGCGGCTACCGAAGGGAAAGTGCGCGGCCAGAAGCAAAAGGACGGCACCATAAAGGTAGCCTCGAATCTGTAAGGCTCACAACAGGTTGAACACCGGAGTAAGGAGAGGCTTCAGATGAACATAGATTATGGCTTGCTGAATCAGGCGCTGTATGTCGTGACGGAAAAAGATCCGGATGCCTTGCTTGCGATGCCGGCATCGCGGCTGGCCGCCCCGGAGGGCATGCAGACCTTTTTGAACGAATATATGCCGATAATTAAAGGCCGTGACCTTCAGGTTGCGGCTGCTTATTTTGCCTCGAGCTGGCGGACGATGCTGACGGCCCATTTGTATTTTATGACGGCTTGTGAGGGGAGTCCGGATGTGTCGCTTCAGAACCTGACGCTGGAGATCCGAATGGCGAACCAATATCCGTGTATCTTCTTTGTGCTCGGTTGTCTGGATGTTCATGGATGGCCGGCAGTACGTGGTGAAGCTTGGCGTCAGGAGACCGCCGGACACTGGCTGGAGACGACGCTCCGCCCAGTAATGGAGACGGCAGCCGAGGTTTCGGGGGTGCCGGTACGGCAGCTGTGGGGGCAAATGCCGCTCGGTGTGGAATTCTATCTGGATTACTTGGGGAAAATGACCGGAGAGCCTGTCCTGCAGGAGAGAATGGCGGAGCAAAAGGGTTTCCTGGCGAAGGAGCTGTCTGCTTCCTGGTTCGGCTTATCCCGCAATCCATTCGACCTGAAGGCGGTATGGCTGGAGGATCCCTATCGTCCCGGGCAAAAGACTCGCATGAAGCCTACCTGCTGCCTGGCCTATCGGACGGATACCGGACATGGCTATTGCTACGGGTGTCCCAAGCTGTCCAAGACGGAGCGGGCAGCTAAATATGAGGAAATTGTTAAGGCGCAGGCTCTCCTGTAGCCTTGCTTCAGTTCGGGGTTGAATCCGCTTACGAGGTATGAAATGATGGAGAGGACAGATACCGAACTGAGGAGGAGCGGACAAGTATGGCTGAAGATGTGAACACGATAGAAATATGGGATGAGAAGAAGGAGAAGCTGCGCAAATACCAATATCTGAATGCATTAGCCCGTAAAGGAGAGACGGTTTTTGCAGGCTCCTCGCTGATGGAATTTTTCCCGATTAACGAATTTCAGCAGATCCTGGATCAGCGTTATTGCATTTACAACCGGGGGATCGCAGGTTATGTCACGTCAGAGCTGCTGGCATCGATGGAGACTTGTATTTTTGAGCTGGAGCCTTCAAAGCTCTTTATTAATATCGGGACGAATGATATCAGTGCGCCGGAATATACGCTGGAGGGTTTGATCTCCAATTACGATGAAATTCTCAGCCGGATTGCCAAGCGTCTGCCGAATTGCCAGGTTTACGTGATGTCCTATTATCCGGTCAACGGGGTAGCGGAATTCCCGCATGTACCTAAGGAATCGATGGGCGATATCTTTGAACGCAGAACGAATGCGGCGATCCGGGAAGCGAATGAGGCGATAGAACGGCTGGCAGGCAAATTCGGATTCACTTACATTGATGTGAACGAGGGCCTGAGTGATGAGGACGGGAACCTGAAAGCAGAATTCGGCACGGATGGAATACATATGCTTCCTAACGGCTACGCGGTAGTACTCCGCAATATGCTGAAATACTTGTAGTTATAATAGGGTGTCCCAAAAACCATCATCATGGTTGGGGACACCTTTTTCAATTTTAAATTTATGGGCACTATACTACGTAGGCTGAATTAAAGATGCTGCGGAAAAAGGCATACGTGCGGAGTAATTTGATAAAAATTTTATTTAAAATTGTGAATAATTTGCGAAATGAGCTTAAAAGGGTTGCGATGTGAAAAATGTCACACTATAATATAACTACAGGTGAAGAAATTCACAATTCGTTTGTCAGTCCTAACACACCCAGAGGAGGATTTAAATATGAAAATTGCAGTCATTGGATGTACTCACGCAGGAACGGCGGCTATTGTCAATATCGCGAAATGCTATCCTGAGGCAGAGATTACGGTGTACGAGAAGAATGATAATATTTCGTTTCTATCCTGCGGCATAGCCCTGTATGTCGGAGGGATGGTAAGTGACGCCCAGGGCTTGTTCTATTCATCTCCTGAACAGCTCGCAGAGCTGGGTGTGACAACCAAAATGCTTCACGAGGTAACAAAGATTGATACGGATGCCAAGCAACTGCGGGCACGTAATCTGGAGACAGGCGAAGAGCTGGAGGATACCTTTGACAAACTGGTCATGACGACAGGCTCCTGGCCGATTGTACCGAAGTTTGAAGGGATCGGGCTGGACAATATTTTGCTCTCCAAAAACTTTAACCATTCCAACACGATTATTGAAAAGTCCAAGCAGGCCAAGAACATCGTGGTCGTCGGCGCAGGCTACATCGGGGTCGAGCTGGTGGAGGCTTTCCAATTGAACGGCAAAAATGTAACGCTGATTGATGCGGAGCCTCGCATTCTAAGCAAGTATCTTGACGCGGAGTATACGGATCAGATCGAAGCTTCTCTGCGGAGCCGCAATATTCAGCTTGCTTTAGGTCAGAAAGTTACAAAATTCACAGGCGAAAATGGCAAGGTGAGCAAGGTTGTGACAGACCGGGGAGAATACTCGGCGGACTTGGTCATCCTGTGCATCGGTTTCCGTCCTAATACGGAGCTTCTTCGCGGACAAGTGGATATGCTCGATAATGGCGCAATTATCGTAGACGAGTATATGCGTACAAGCAAGAGTGATGTCTACGCGGCGGGCGACAGCTGTGCGGTATTCTATAATCCGACCCAAACCCATGCTTACATTCCGCTGGCTACAAATGCGGTTCGGATGGGGACGCTGGTTGCCCGGAATTTATTGGCTCCTACGGTGAAGTATATGGGCACGCAGGGCACCTCGGGAATTAAGATCTACGAGGATCACATTGCCGCAACCGGGATGACGGAGACCTCAGCCAAGGAGGCAGGGATTGAGGCGGAAGCTGTGATCGTTAACGATCATTACCGGCCAGAGTTTATGCCTACGCATGAGACTGTGATGCTGAAAGTGGTCTATGAACAATCAACCCGGCGGATCCTCGGCGCACAAATGATGTCCAAGGTTGATCTGACTCAATCGGTGAACACACTCTCGGTCTGCATCCAGAATGGCATGAAGATGGAAGAGCTGGCTTTCGTGGACTTCTTCTTCCAGCCGCATTATAACAAGCCATGGAATTTTCTGAACAGTGCAGGGCTTGGAGCGCTGCCTGAAGTTCCGCAATCCGCCTACGAGACAGGACGGGTCTGAATTTTTCCGCGATTTCCCGATCTCAATTCTGTGAAGTTTTTCACTTCTGGGAAGGTATCGTGACTAATGTTACTTATTTGAGGCGCTTCGCACGGTACAATATAAAGCGGATTTTAAAGCAGCCGAATAGAACAAGTCACAAAGGAGATTGAAATCATGGCTTATAATAAACCGGATCAAATCGCGAAAGTCACGGTAGAGATGGGTGTCAAGAAGGCGCATAATCCACTGTTGACTGTGTTGATTCTCGGATTTTTGGGCGGGGCGTTTATTGCGATGGGCTTCCTGCTGGATATTCGCGTCATTGCAGGAGCACCGGCTGAATGGGGCGGTATTTCCAGCTTTATCGGAGCAGCGGTGTTCCCGATTGGTCTGATCCTTGTATTGCTTGCCGGCGGCGAGCTGCTGACGGGCAATATGATGGCTGTGCCGCTGGCGCGGATCGCGGGCAGGATTTCCACAGGCGAGATGATCAAGAACCTCCTGTTAATTACGATTACTAACTTTCTCGGCGCTCTGTTCGTCGCTTACTTCTTCGGGCATGTTGTGGGTCTGACCGGAAGCGGCGTATACCTGGAGAAGCTGGTGGATATGGCTGGACACAAGCTGGACGACAGCTTCGTGCAAGCATTCGTCTCGGGCATTGGCTGTAACTGGCTGGTAGCTCTGGCAGTATGGCTCTCTTATGGAGCCGACAATATGAGCGGTAAAATTCTCGGCATCTGGTTCCCGACAATGGCCTTCGTTGCAATCGGCTTCCAGCACGTGGTCGCCAACATGTTCTTGATTCCGGCAGCGATCTTCGAGGGGTACTACTCCTGGGGAGAATACCTGATTAACTTCGTACCGGTATGGTTGGGCAATCTGACCGGGGGTGCCCTGTTTGTAGCAGGAGCTTATTGGCTCGCCTATCTGAAGGATGGCAAGAAAGAAGCGGCTGCTCCAGCTCAGGAGCTGGTGTCTGAGCGTCAGGCCGGGTAGTAGTAAGCCGATGGTAAGTATTCCCAAGGGACATAAAGAGGGCAGACGGTTCGAATAAAACCGGGTCTGCCCTTTCTTTATTAATATCCTGTTGAAATCAAGGCTTCCAAATCCGGTAATTTCCGCTTAGAGCCAGGAGTGCGAAGAAGTATAGGCAGTTGTCGTAATAGCGCCGGTCACCCATCCGCAGCGGCGTATTCCAGAACAGGTCCACACTCGCCCGGGCAGGCTCTCCATCCGCCGCCAGCGAGGCCATCGCATTGGTCGCCAGCAGTCCGACGGGATGCAGCGCTTTTTCTTCAAACGGTTTGCCTTCGATCGAGTATCGGCGGTAATCCTCCGGCCGCTTGTCGGCGAAGAACGCCTGAATCCGGCCTGCCGCCTCGCATGCCCACTGATCCGCCGCGAACCATTCCCAATCCAGCCCCAAATTGGCGGCTACCCGGTAGGAGTCACTGAAGAAGTGCCCGTACCCGCGCTCATTATTCGGCGTACCGTCATAGTAGGCGTATTCTGGAGCCAGTCCGGTTTCGGGGTGGCAGGCGGTCCTCAAATATTCACGGCTGGCCGAGGCCGCTGCCTTCCAGAACGGCCGATCCTCGGGATAAGCCCACAACGCAAACAATTCGTAAAAATGCGGCAAATGATAGGACGGGTCCGAAAACTCACAATTTGGCACGAATTTGATCAGTTTGTTGTGCGGATTCCACATTGGGTCGCCGAGTCCGTCCTCCCCTTTGTGAAGGCAGGTCCGCAGCAGATCGCGCGCCTGTGTTCCGTAATTGAACGGCGCTTCCCGGTCGCCCCACCGATGGGATGCGAAGAATAACGCCATCGCAAAATACTCCTCCCCGTCCGGAGCAGGCCCGTCCGACAGCCGTGAACCGTCCGGGGAGCACGACCAGGCGAAATATCCGGCATTTGCTCCTTCGGTCATGTGCATGTGCGCCATCGTCCATTTCCACAGCCGATCGAACACCTCCTGCCGGTCCATTTGCACGGCCATCATCATGCCGTAGGACATCCCTTCGGTCCGGACATCCAGGTTGCCGGTATCGAGCATATATCCCATATCGCCGCCGGACTCATGATAGATTCGGGTATCCTCTCCGCCCTCGAATAATTCCCGCCAGGCCGCCTCCAGACGCTCGCGAATCGCCGCTTTCTCATACCCGAATTCCGCTAGTACGTTTCTATATTCCCCTGTAAAAAATGCTCCAGCATGACTCTTCATCGGCTTCAAATCCTCCCTAGGCCCGCTTTTTTCAAATCAATTTATCCATCTTCCGTTTTATTATCCTATCTGATGAAGCGGTTTCAAAGGTTCGCATTTAAAGGAGTTGCCTTGCTTATTTTAGAACTTTAGGAACTGGATTCAACGAGTTAACCTGTGCTGAACGGCGAGGCAGGGAGGCCCTCCCGGTTGTACAGATTCGCTTGAGCAGGATTGTTGGCCCAGGCGTACCGAACCTGGACAGGCTGCTTAATAAAGTCATGCGTGACAAGGACGGTATCGCCGGAAATCACGGCTCGCGCTGGAACAAACACACCGTCGGGGCCGCAGACCGCGAACCCCTTAAGCTCTCCGCCGCCCTTGGCGACCAGCCCGCTTCCGGTATGATCGAACCGTAGGCGCGCGCCATCCCCGGTCAGCTCCATCTCTTTGAACATCGGGCCGCTATGGACCAGGCCGTCCTTACCATAAGCCAATTTGTGGGCGCCTAGTGCTAAACGCTGGCCGACGGTTTTCTTGTCCTGCGGGTGCAGATCGTTGTATTCGCCGATATCGATCGTAACGGCCATCGCCGTGCCCGGAATCTGCAGCCCTTTGCGCTGTTCCTCGCGAAGCTCGGCCCAATTGGACTGCGAGTCGTCCTCTTCGCCCAAATTGGCGAGCTGCGTAAAGATGAACGGGAACTCCCCGATTCCCCATTGACCGCGCCAATCCGCAACTAACGCCTCGAACAACTTGCTGTATCCGGCAGGGTGGTCCGTATTGGCCTCGCCCTGGTACCATAACGCCCCCTTGATCCGATAATGCCGCAAGGGCGAGATCATGCCATTATACACCCCGGCGGGTTTATAGTGAAAGAATGTCTGCTGCTGCATAACCCCGGTAATGGCCCCGACCCGGTATTTCCAAACGCCGGTAAGGTCCATTTCCTGTCCGCAGGCCAGCAGTCGATAAGGCATATCTTTCACAAACGCCCCCGTGTTATGGGTGCTGATGACGCGCACGGTAATTGTATTATTTCCAGGCTTTAATAGTCCGGCGGGGATCGAGTAGCGTCTTGGCGGATACCTGTAGCCGGTATTGTCGATGCAAACACCGTTTATGTAAGTGTCATCCGCATCGACGACCGTGCCCAGCTTTAACCGGGCATCGCCTTCGGTCATGGACTCGGGGAGTTCGATCTCCTTGCGGAACCAGACACTGCCCCGAACGTGCTCAAGCCCGGCGTCTGCCCATGAGCCCGGAAGCTCGAAATCTTGCCAATCCGCGGTGTCCCATGACTCGTTGTACCAGCCTTCCTTTAAACCAAGGTCGGTGTTATTCAGATGGGCATGCCAGGCGTTACTCCGCTCTTCGTCCGCCGCCTTGGCAGCAATTACATATTGATCGTCTTTGCATTGCTCCAAGATGTCCTCATATCCGCCGATGCGCCGAAGGGATCCTTCGCTGATCCATGCCTCGATCGGCGTTCCCCCTACCGCGGTGAGAATCAAGCCGACAGGGACCTGGTGTCTTTCATAGATTTCTTTGGCAAAAAAGAAACCGGCGGCGCTAAAGTTCAGCACATCCTCCGAGGTAGCGGCAATCCACCCGCCTCCCGGCAGGTCGCTCTGCGGAGCATGGAAATTGTAGCTTATCGGCATCGAGAACTGGCGAATCCAGGGGAGATGAACATCCTTCACCTCATCGGCCAGCAAATCCAGGGTCCGGCGGACTGGCAGCTCCATATTGGACTGGCCGCCGAGCACCCACACGTCTCCGACGAGAATATTCCGGATGACGCTTGCCTCGCCGCCAGCCGAGATAATCATCTCAAACGGACCGCCCGGCTCCGTCTCGTCCAAATCAATTCGCCAGTCCCCGGCGGGATCGGCAAACGTATCGTATTTTTTTCCGTTAAAACCAATCTGTATGGCTTGACCTGCCCCGGCTTTACCCCAGATGCCGACCTTTTCGTTTCGCTGCAAGACCATGCCGTCACTCAGAATACTGGATAAAATCATGATTCTCCGCCTTTCGTAAGGATCTCGTTGGATACTCATTCTACCGATGCGGGCTATTTCCTTCTGTGTAAAGACATACATATCTGACATGCAGATAAGAACTAAAATTATCACGATAAAATCTTAATTTTCAATATAGCGAATGTACGGGTTCTCATTTAGGTTGAGGGTAACAAGGTTTTCCTGTTCTCAAATGACGCGGGTATGTTAGCATAATTAATGAGGGCGCTTTCAAAGCAAGCAAACCAGTTCAACTTCAGGGGAGCGATATAGCGATGATGAATGTGCTATTGGTGGATGACGAGCCTTGGGTAATCGAGGGGCTCCGAACGATGGTGAATTGGAGAGATCACGGATTTCAAGTGTGCGGGGAGGCCTCCAATGGTCCTGATGCGTTCAGGATGATTCAGGAGCTTGGACCGGAGCTGGTTCTGACGGATATCAATATGCCGGTGATTAATGGGTTGGAGCTGATTGAGCAATCGAACAGGGTAATGGCCAGTCCTCCGAAGTTTATCATATTAAGCGGATACGATAATTTTAATTATGCGCTAACTGCGATGCATCAACGGGTAGCGGAATATTTACTCAAACCGATCGACGAGGAGGAAATTGAGGCGGTGCTGGTCCGCTTGCGCAGGAGAATTATGGAGGAGTTTGAAACGGAGCAAAGCCAAAGCCGCATGCATTTCTTGCTGGTGAACAATTTGTTGAACCGCCTGCTTCAAGGAGAAGACAGTGCGCAACTGATGCATCAGACGGCACATGCCCTTCTTCTGCCGGAGGATGGCCTGCTGCGCTGCATTCTGATCGAGGCTTCAGGAGACACTTCCAATTTGCGCTATCAGGCGCGGAAGTATTTTGCGGAAACACCGGAGCGTATATTTGAGGATAGCGCAGGCAGGATTGGCGTCATTCTGCCTGATGATAAATTCCCATACTGCCGGGTACAGGAGCTCGCCGCAGGGCTTTACAATGAACTTAAGAATGAGTCGAACGGGCCGATAACCGTAACGGTAAGCAACGCTCTCCAAGGTATCGGTTCGGTTCGCGAGCTGTATATGCAGGCGCTTGAGGTCAATAAATGCAAGCGTTGTCAGGAAAGAGACGGTGTGCACAATTACAGGGATTTGCGGCAGCACGGAAATACCGGCAATCATGCCAGGGAGAAATTCAAGCAGCTTCTCGAGCTCGTGACGGCGGGCCAAACTGATGAAATCCACTCCGCTGTAGAGGACGCGCTGGCTTCCATGACAGAAGGGCTGCCCGATCTGAGGCATGCCATGGCCCATGTGGCCGATCTCGAATTGAATCTTTGCAGACGGATCGGGGAAATGAACGGGGAACCTGATGCATTCATGAAGAAGGTTCAGGATGAATATGGTAATATCGGGAGCTTCAAGACCTATTCGTCCTTGAGAAAATACGTCCTTGAGCTTTGCCTGGAGGCGGCTCGCGTCCTTGCGGGACTGGAGGAAAAGAACGAGTATAATACGATCTTCCATGTCATTCAATACGTGGATCGGGAATACCGCGGCAGGCTGCAATTGCAGGATCTGGCTAAAAAATTTCATATGAATTCAACTTATCTGGGTCAGCTGTTTAAAAAAGAGACCGGGAAACCGTTCAACGATTACCTGAACGAAAAAAGAATCGAGGAAGCCAAACGGCTGTTGAAACGAACTCAGATGAAAATTTCCGAAATCGCGCTTCAGGTGGGATACCCCAATACGGACTATTTTATCAGCAAATTCAAATGCAAGACGGGGATGCTGCCCTCTGTCTACAAACAGGAATCCAAGAGGACGGCTTATTGAACACGCACTTGCAGGCAGGATGGTGCATAAATCATGAGAAAGCGCATTAGATTTCGGACACTCATTAACGATATTCCGCTGAATTATAAATTTATACTGATCTACGTAATCGGCGTATTGCTGCCTATTGTGGTGATTAATATCGTATTTCTGGGCGAGATGACCGGAATTATCAAGGAGCGGGAGGAACAAAACCTTGAAATCTCGCTCGAACGGGCCAGAAAGGATATTCACGATTTTATCGACGGCGGGGTGGCGATCAGCCATGCGCTCAACACGGACAAGATGCTCTATGAAACGCTGGACAGAACTTACGAAAGTCCGATCGAATTTTACGAAATATTTGACGACCAGCTGCGTCATCGGGTCACCGGTTATATACCGGTCAACAATCATATTCAGAGAATCAGCATTTTTACGGATAATGATACCATCGTATCCGGCGGGAGCTATCAGCTGCTTGATGACAAAGTGAAGAATAGCGACTGGTACCGGCTGCGGCAGCAATCGACGCTCCCCGTGCTGGTAGCGGCCTACCGGGCGACCGTGGCCAATAGCGCCACTGTGACAGGACCTTATCTCAGCGTGATTGAGAGCATGGATTACTTCGACACTTACAATACATATGACAAGCTGCTTCGGATCGATATCGACCTGAGCAAAATTTACGATGTCATCGTACGGGAGCAGGATTATTTAAACCTGTACCTGGTCAATGAGCGTAATGAAATTATTATGTCCGCGGACAGCGGCTACCAGCGGGGGGTTACCGATGCCTACCCGGTCTTTGAGCTTTCCGAGAAAGTGAAGAACAAGGACGTTCGTGTCATCTCTATCGGAACGGCCAGCTACGTAAAGGGCTGGAAGCTGATTGGCGTGACGCAGGGGAACCGGTTATCCAGCGCCATGCTCGATATGCAGCTTTATGTGGGATTCATCGCAGCCGTTATTACACTGTTTTCGCTTATATTCATTTATATCATGCTCAGATCCTACAATTACCGGGTGAAACGGCTGTCCCGTCATATGCAAAAGGTGACCAACGAGAAATTCGACCTGATTCGGATCGAAGAAGGAAACGATGAAATCGGCGGTTTGATCCAGAACTTCAATATCATGACGGCCCGGATCAACTCCTTAATCAACAATGTATACAAGCTTGAGATTCAGAAGAAGGATTTGGAGATGGAGCGGGTAAGGGCGGAATTGAACTTTTTACAGAGCCAGATGAATCCGCATTTTCTGTTCAACACCTTGAATGCCATTTTAGTCGTCTGTACCAAAAATAATTATTCCGACGTGACCGATATTATCAAAAGCTTGTCCAAGCTGCTTCGGAGACTGCTTGGCTGGAAAGAGGACATCGTGCCTCTGGAGGAGGAAATTTTATTTATCGAAATGTATCTCAAAATTGAGAAATTCAGATTCCGGGACAAGTTCGAATACGAGCTGGATATTGCCCCGGAGGCGCTCCATTATAAAATTCCGAAGATGAGCATCCAGCCGCTGGTGGAAAATGCATGCAAACATGGCATCCAGGCGGTAGAGGGGGAGGGTGTCGTCAAGATCGCAGCCTCCGTATCGGACGACCGCCTCTGCGTATCCGTGAAGGACAACGGCAAAGGCATCGAGCCGGAAAAGCACCGGGAGATGCTCATATCCATGCGCAGTGAGAGTACATCCGGCAACAGTATCGGTATCCGCAATGTATACCGTAGACTCGAACTGTATTATAACGATCTCGTCCGGTTCAATATCGACAGCAAACCTAATCAAGGAACGACAGTGTCCTTCGAGATTCCGATCAGGCTGCTGGACCATCAGGATTATCCGCAAGGAGAGTGACGGATGTGAGATTTAAAGTGCTTTTGATCGATGACGAGCCTGGCGCTTTGGAAGGCATGCAGCTGTGGATCGACTGGGAGAAGCTTGGCTTTGAAGTGTGCGGTACCTGCACCAACGGCGCTGAGGGGCTAAAAGCGATGGCTGAGCTTTCGCCGGATCTGGTCGTTACCGATGTGAATATGCCGCTGATGAGCGGCCTTGAGATGATTGAAGAATGGCGGAAGAGCGGAAACAAGAACATCAGCTTCGCGATCATTAGCGGATACAGTGAGTTTGAGTATGCAAGGAAAGCGATGCGTTACGGAATCACTCATTATTTGCTAAAACCGGTCGAGCCGGAAGAAGCCGCTGGCGAGCTACGAAAGATTTACAGTGAACTGCTGCATGAGGAGGAAGAAAGACAATGGAGCGAGATGGCCCTCGTGGAGGAACAGGTCTTCTTGATCAGACAGCTACTTGAGGATAGCCCCGGTTCGGAAAGGGAATATCCGGATAATCTGATTACGCTGTCCGCTGGCCGGGAGGCATGGAACATCTGTCTGATTCAAACTGAGCCGACCATGTATGCTGAGCTTAGGGGAGCCGCGGCGGCTTTGATTTCACAGGAGCAGGCGATGTTTCTGATTGACCTGGCAATGAACCGCTTAGGCATCGTGTTCGGATATTCACCGGATCAAGGGCAGGCGGACGGTGTATGCCAGGTGCTTGCCAAGCTTGCCGCGCGGTACACCGGACAACGGGCAGCTGCGGCCATCGGCGCCCCGGAGGAGTCGCTCTTGCACCTTGCAAACTGCTATAAGACCGCAGAAGAAGCGTTGAAGTTCAAATTTTATGACCCCGAATACACCGGGGTTATTTCTTATGCTTCAATTGAAGACAGGCATTTTCAATACCACTACGACCCGACCCGGTTGGTGGATAACGCGATGGAGGCGTTAACTCTTCTGAATGCAGCCGGTTATCGCGAGACGGTCACAGCGGAGGCGGAGCTGTTTCGTGAACTCCTGCTCGCACCGGAAATAGTCAAGAAGGCGATTTATCATCTAATGTACAAAATGAAAGAACACATGGAGGATTCCCTAGGCAAGAAAGCGTCAGATGCACTGGCCAAATGGGACTTTTCCGCGTTGGCTGATTCGGCCCTGGGCCTGAATGAGCTTCTGGCCCTGCTGCTGAGCCTCGGTGAAGAATGCATCGATTTGCTCAGCGAGGAGCAGGAACTTAAATCGCAGGGGATTGTACAGGAGATCAACGAGTACATACGGGAGCATTATCGGGAAAGGCTGACAATCAAAAAGCTGGCCAAACATTTTTATCTGCATCCGGTTTACTTGGGACAATTGCTCATGAAGAAAAACGGAGTCGGATTCAATGAATGGGTGCATAACCTCCGGATCGAGGAGGCCTCCCGGCTGCTCCTGGAAAACAAGCTTAGAAACAGCGAAATTGCGGAGCAAGTAGGCTATGTGAACTACAGCCAATTCCTGAAGCAATTCGAAAAACGGATGGGGATGTCTCCGGGTGAATATAAAGGCAGGAACTAAAGTTTTTAAGGGTAATGCTTTAATTGTGTTATAGTTCGCTTTTGGCAGCGCTTTTACAATTAAGATGAGTCATTGAAAGGGCTTACAGCCTGAATGGCTAAAACATTATGGAGGTGCTTTAAATGGGGGGCAAGAAACGATCGGTATTCCGGTTGAGCCTGATGCTGCTGCTCTCGCTCGGTCTGGTTTTGTCAGCCTGCGGCGGCAACAATAAGGAAGCCGCCAAAAGCGGAAATAACGAACAGGTATCCGGAGAAAATTCCGAAAACGGGGTGGAGCCGTTTGAAATATCGGTATTTATCGGTGAAGCCGGCCAACAACCGACACCTGACAACAAGATCTACAAGTTGATCAAGGAAAAGACGGGAGCTTCCTTCAAATTTGAGTTCCTTGCAGGCGATATTGATCAAAAGCTCGGCGTTATGATCGCAGGCGGCGATTATCCGGACATGATGACGGACAATCAGAAATTAAAGGCCGCAGGCGCCTTTATTCCGCTCGAAGACTTGATTGAGGAGCATGCTCCGAACCTGAAGAAGCATTATGAGAAGTACTGGAACATGATGAAGGATCCTAACGACAACCATATCTATACCCTTCCTAATTATGGCGTTTATAATGCTGACCCTGATTCGACCTGGTATTCCGGACCTGCCTTCTGGATCCAGAAGGACGTTTTGGCGGAAGCCGGATATCCTCGAGTGAAAACGCTGGATCAATACTTTGACTTGATTAAGGAATACAAGGAAAAGCATCCGGATATTGACGGAACCCCGACGATCGGCTTTGAAATTCTGAACTATGACTGGAGAAACTGGGGGCTGTTCAATGCACCGCAGCATTTGATCGGTCATCCGAATGACGGCGGCGTAGTGGTTAAAGACGGTGTAGCTGAAATTTTCGCGGATAAAGACTATGCGAAGCGCTACTACCAGAAGCTGAACGAGATGAATGCGGCAGGCGTCGTCGATAAGGAAACATTTACCCAAAACTATGACCAGTATATGGCCAAAATTTCCAGCGGCGCGGTTCTAGGGATGTTTGACCAGCACTGGAACTTCCAGAGTGCAGAGGACGCGCTGACGACTCAGAAGAGATTCGAAAGACAATATGTTGGTCTTCCGCTTGTTTATGATGAGAGCATAAGAGACCATTATAAGGATCGCCCGGCGCTTAACCTGGACAACGGGTTCGGAATTACAGTCAACGCATCCGAAGAACAAGCTATAAGAATCCTTAAACTGTTGGATACGTTGATTCAGGAGGATTGGCAAAAAATCTTTACCTGGGGTATTGAAGGCGAAGATTACATTGTCAATGAAGAAGGCCGTTTCATGAAAACGCAAGAACAACGCGATGCCTTTACCGACGGAACCTGGAAGCTGGCTAACAAAGCCGATGCCTTCTATGGCAGAGCTCCAAAAATGCAAGGCAAATTCTCGGACGGGAATTCCACGGATGCCGCCGCGCAGCCGGAAGAATATCAAGCTGGTTTAGAAGAATACGACAAGAACTTCCTCGCGCAATATGGCTTTAACAGCTATGTCGATTTCTTCAGTGAAGCGCCTGAGAACGAAGTGGCTTACCCTGCATGGTCTGTCGACCTGGTAGATAGCTCCGAAGCGAAAATCGTCAACACGAAGCAAAACGAATTGTCTACGAAGTACTTGCCGAAGGCTATTCTCGCAAAGCCGGATGAATTCGAAAGCGTGTGGAATGAATACGTTAGCGAAATTCACAAACTCAACATCAAGGCTTACGAGGACCGGATCAATGAAGTGCTGCAATGGAGAAGAGATACCTGGACAGTGAAATAAGGCTTTGACTTAAACGGAGAATGGAGGGCGTTCATCTGCCTTCCATTCTTTCGAAAATAACAGGTTTTGGGGAGAAAAAACTATGGATCAGACCTTGAAAGAAGATCGAGCCGTCCGGAAGCCAAGGAAAGTAAAGAAGATTACCTGGTCCCTGATCAAAGATCAGAGTCAGTTGATATACATGTCCGTACCATTACTGGCGTATATCATATTGTTCGCCTATGTACCTATTTGGGGCTGGACCATGGCTTTTCAGGACTACAAGCCCGCTAGAGATTTTAGCGAGCAGAAATGGGTAGGGTTTAAGCACTTCGAGTTCCTTTTTAAAGACGACAGCTTCCTGCAGGTGCTGCGAAATACGCTGGCCATGAGTGTCATCAATCTGATTCTCGGCTTTACAACAGCCATTATACTGGCATTATTACTGAACGAAATTAAAAAAGTATTTTGGAAAAGAACCGTACAGACGATTTCCTATCTTCCGCATTTTCTGTCCTGGATTATTGTAACCGGGATTGTGGCGACAAGCTTGGCGTCGGACGGGATCATCAATGATCTCCTGATGAAGCTGCATCTGATCAATGAGCCGATCCAGTGGCTCAGCGAAGGCAAGTACTTCTGGGGAATCGTCGGAGCGTCGCATGTTTGGAAGGAAGTCGGCTGGAATACGATTATATATTTGGCAGCGATGGCGTCGATCGACCCCGCGCTTTATGAAGCCGCAGATATTGACGGAGCAAGCCGCTACCGGAAAATGTTCCATGTCACTTTGCCGGGCATTAAATCTACAATTGTGATTCTGTTGATTATGCAGGTCGGCCACATTCTGGAGGCAGGCTTTGAAATCCAATATTTGCTTGGCAACGGCCTTATTGTTGACTGGTCGCAGACGATCGACATCTTCGTACTGAAATACGGGCTCGCTCAAGGAAACTATTCATTAGCTACTGCTGCCGGTATATTTAAAACGGTCGTTAGCGTAACGTTGCTGCTGATTGCAAACGGAGTCGCCAAACGGCTAGGGGAAGAGAGGCTGTTATAGTTATGGCAAACCAAACCGTCAGCCCTGGGCCAGCATCCGCTGCCGCAGTGACTAGACCTGTCGGAAAGAGAAGTGTGGAGCCGATCCTGTTTAATACCTTCAACGCCCTATTCATGCTTTGTCTAGTTATAGTCACGTTATATCCGTTTCTGAATACGATCGTTGTGTCCTTCAATGCGGGGAACGATACGATCCGCGGCGGTATTTACCTCTGGCCGAGAGAATTTACTTGGCAGAACTACAAAGCGGTATTCGCCTCGGGATATATTTATGATGCATTCTGGGTCTCGGTGGCAAGAACTGTACTTTCAACCTTGCTGAACCTGGGACTCACCACGATGCTGGCTTATACACTGAGCCGCCGGGAATATGTGTTCCGCAAACCGATTACTCTGGTCTTTATTCTGACGATGTACTTTAATGCCGGTTTGATCCCGGGATACTTTCTGATGAAGGAACTGCACCTGATTAATACGTTTTGGGTATATGTCATTCCATCGATGATCAGCGCGTTTAATATGATTGTTATTCGCACTTATATTGGAACGATTCCGGAAAGCCTTGTTGAATCGGCAAAGATCGACGGGGCGGGGGATTTTAAAATCTTTGTGCGAATTATCTTCCCGCTTTGTAAGCCGGTATTGGCTACAATTGCCTTGTTCGTTGCCGTAGGTGCCTGGAACACATGGTTCGATGCATTCATCTACACCTCCTCGAGACAAGAACTGAGTACGATGCAATATGAGCTGATGAAGCTGATATCGTCCAGTATGAATGCCAACAACAACCCTGCGGTTGCTGCAGGGGCGGGAATAACGCAGGAGGCTGCTCAGTCCATGGTAACGCCGATCTCGATCCGGGCTGCGGTGACGGTCGTTGCGTCCGTGCCGATCCTGCTGGTATACCCATTCATGCAGAAATACTTCGTCGTCGGTCTTAACGTTGGCAGCGTAAAGGAGTAAAGCATGGAGAAAAATTCGATAAACTATTCAAACCCGGTTCTGCCGGGATTTTACCCCGATCCGAGCATCGCTCGGGCCGGGGATGACTTTTATATGATCTGCAGTTCGTTTGAGTATTTCCCCGCCGTGCCGATCTTTCATAGCCGGGATCTGGCGCATTGGAAGCAAATCGGCCATGTCCTGGACCGGGACAGCCAATTGGATCTTCGCAGCCGCCGCAGCTCGGACGGCATCTATGCGCCTACCCTGAGATACCATGAAGGCACATTCTATATGATTACGACCGATGTGCGCGGGATCGGCAATTTTTACGTAACGTCCTCGAATCCTGCCGGCCCCTGGTCAGATCCGATCATGGTGCCGTACGGCGGGATTGACCCGTCCCTGTTCTTCGACGATGACGGCAAGGTTTACGTGACCGCCCAGCAGGGTGCGGATTACGACTCCCATGCGATCCAGTACGAGATCGACATTGCTACGGGGAAAGCGCTATCGGAGCCGGTAGTTATATGGAGGGGGGACGGAGGTCCTTGGACGGAAGGTCCCCACTTGTACAAAATAAAAGGCATGTACTACATGATGACGGCCTCGGGCGGTACCGCGAAGGACCATCGGGAAATCATTGGCAGGAGCACGAATCCCTACGGGCCGTTCGAGCTGTATCCGTATCCGATTCTGACACATCGGGGGATAGAGCATCCGATTCAGTATTTGGGCCACGCGGATCTGGTCGTAGATTCAAACGGGGACTGGTGGGCTGCATTTCTAGGTGTCCGGCTCGTCGATTCCGGATACAGCGTACTTGGCAGGGAGACGTTTCTCGCTCCCGTAACCTGGAATGATGAGGGATGGCCGATGATCGACAACAATGAAGGCACCGTAAATCTGGAAATGAGCGTGCCTCGGCTGCCGGGGGAACAGGAGGAGACGATGTCCGCTCGAACGGCTGTTTTTGAAGGCAAGGATGATTTCGAAGGACCGGAGCTTCCGCAGGGCTGGACCTTTCTCCGCAACCCGGCGAAGGACAGCTGGTCTTTGAAGGAGCGGGGCGGCTGGCTGACCTTGCATGGACAGTCCGCCGGGCTGAACGATGTCGGCCAGGTTGCTTTTGCCGGGAGACGGCAGCAGCACATGCAGTCGGAATGGAGCACGCTGCTTGAATACGGCAACATCGGCGACGGCGAAGAGGCCGGGCTTTGCGCCAGAAGAGATGAAGACGCCCATTATGAAATCTTCTTGAGGCAAGTGGACGGCAAGAAGCTCGTTGGCGTCAGACTGACGGAGAGAGGTGTATCAAGAATAGTCGCAGAGGATCCGGTTGAGGCAGACCGGGTGTTCTTTAAAATCCGGGCGAGTGTTACCGATTATTCGCTGCTGTACTCTCTGGACGGGCAGGAGTGGGTTCTGCTCGGCGAGGGATCCGCACGGGCGCTGTCACCTGAAGACTTCGTGAACAAGATGTGCTTTACCGGCGTGGTGATCGGGTTATATGCCAGCGGGAACGGCAAGCCTGCTTCCGGAGCGGCTCGGTTTGACTGGTTCGAGGCCCGAAATGGCTAAAGGGGGCGGAGATATGAATTCATCGGAGCAAATTATTACCGGGCGAACGGAAAGCACATTGTATAAAGCATGGCTGCAGTACAGTGAACCCGATTCATCTGAGCTTCGCAATCTGTACAAGGGGATGCTGGAACGGGTCGTGGTTGAAGGGGGAGTATCGAGGATTCCTCCGGCCGCCGTTCGGGAGCTTTCGGCAGGCGCGGATACGATGCTGGGCGTAACTCCTGAGTTTATGGACCAAATCCCTACGAACGGCGAAGGGCCTTATCTATGGATTTGTCTTCATTCAGAAGAGAATGGTTACGGCGCTGACCGGCGGAAATGGGAAACCAGGCGGGATGCCTATTCACTCAAATACGTGTTATCTGCGAAAGAAGAACGGCTTGAGCTCATTGCGGCCTCGAAAGCAGGAGTCATCTACGGTATTTTCCACCTGCTTAGAGGAATCTCCCTCGGCTTCAAGCCGGCACAATGGGCGATAGAGGAGCATCCGGTCAATCAACTGCGAATGATCAATCAATGGGACAATGCGGACGGCACGATTGAGCGGGGATATTCGGGAAGATCTATTTTTTATAAGGACGGGGAGATTTCCAAAGATTTGGATCGCGTTCGCGATTATGCGCGGCTCCTTGCCTCGGTGGGGATCAATGCGATCTCGATCAACAATGTGAACGTTCATGAGGTGGAAACCGGGTTTATTACCGAGGAAGGTCTCCCTGAAGTGACCCGGGTGGCGGAAGTATTCCGGGATTATGGAATCGCGTTGTTCCTCAGTATCAATTTCGCCGCCCCGATTGCGGTGGGAGGACTTGATACCGCGGATCCGCTTGATGCGGGTGTCCGGGAATGGTGGAAAGAGACGAGCGAGCGGATTTACCGGCACATCCCCGACTTCGGCGGCTTTGTTGTGAAGGCGGATTCGGAGCACCGGCCCGGTCCGTTCGCCTATGGACGGGATCATGCCGACGGGGCCAATATGCTGGCGGATTCGCTTGAACCGTATGGCGGGCTCGTAGTCTGGCGCTGCTTCGTTTACAATTGCATGCAGGACTGGCGGGACAGATCCACGGACCGGGCACGGGCTGCTTATGACCATTTCAAGCCACTGGACGGCAAATTCAAGGATAATGTGCTGCTGCAGATCAAGAACGGGCCGATGGATTTTCAGGTGCGGGAACCGGTATCGCCGCTGTTCGGAGCGATGAGAGCTACTAACCAGGTTATTGAGTTCCAAATTGCGCAGGAATACACCGGGCAGCAAAGGCATTTATGCTATCTGGTTCCACAATGGAAGCAGGTGCTGGATTTCGATACGCATGCGGCCGAGGAAGGCAAGGGCCAAGTGAATCGGATCGTATCCGGCTCGCTGTTCGGCATGAAATACAGCGGTGCGGCCGCAGTGTCCAATATTGGGGAGGATGAATGCTGGACCGGCCACCCGTTGGCACAAGCGAATTTGTACGGCTACGGGCGTCTGATCTGGAATCCGGGCCTTTCAGCCGAGGGCATTGCGCAGGAGTGGGCGAAGCTTACGTTTGGAAGCGATCGGGAGGTCATCGACAAAGTGACGGACATGCTGATGGCTTCCTGGCCGATTTACGAGAGCTATACAGCACCATTAGGGGTGGGCTGGATGGTTGTCCCGCATTATCATTACGGTCCCGACGTGGACGGCTATGAGTATTCCCGCTGGGGAACCTACCATTTCGCAGACCGTGAAGGCATCGGCGTAGACCGGACGATGGCGACGGGCACCGGGTACGCCGGACAATATTTCAGCCCGAACCGTGAGATGTATGAGTCGTTGGAAGATTGCCCGGACGAGCTGCTTCTTTTCTTCCATCATGTTCCCTACGGACATGTGCTGCATTCCGGCAAAACCGTAATTCAGCATATTTACGACACGCATTTCAGCGGGGCGGAATCGGCGGATGGTTTGCGGGAAAGCTGGGCCTCACTCCAAGGCCGCGTGGACGCCGTCCGTCATAAGGCCGCCGCAGACCGGTTCGCGGAGCAGGCCGAGCATGCCAAGCACTGGCGTGATGTTATCAACACATACTTCTACCGGAAGTCCGGGGTGCCGGATGAGCACGGAAGAACAATCTATTTTTAGCCAGTTAAGCACGCGAAGCGTGCGAAACAGAAAACTCGCTATGCGGGTGGAGGAACAAAGGTTGAACCAACAAGATCATTGCTCCGGTTTATATGGAACCTAAGGTGGCGGTTTAAGTGTAAAAGGTACACCTAATTTCTGAACTTGGGCTCTGCATTTAAACATAGCTGTATAGAGTGCAATTCGATTCGCAAAAAACTCAATTACTCCGAAAAAAACAGGCATTTAGCTGTAGGTGGTACACTTAAGCCTGTGAAATTTAGAAATGGCGAGACTTTAATTGCACTTTCTACAATTCATCGACAAGGTGATCCAGCAATCAGCCACAATAGGCTCAAATGAGCTGAAGTAGCCAAACAGGCGCAAATCACATGAAGCTCCATTCAGCGAGAAAAGGAACAAGAGGGAAACCGGTTTAACTAGGAAGTGAAAGTGACAATAACGAATGAGCCTGAACGGTTTTGAGTTCAGGCTAGCGTCTTTAGGCGCAGTTTGGCAACAGGGTGTTATACCCCAAGAGCAAACCACCCGCTATGCGGGTGGTTCTGATTTTGTCTCGAGACAATAATCTACCTCTGAACAGCCCCTCTGTCATGCCCGGCTATTGCTTACTGCGCCATTCCTGGAATTGCTTGTTATACTCTTCTACCACATAATCCATCCCCGCTGCCTTCATATTTTGCAGAGCGGTAGGGAAGAAGGTTTCATAATCGACCACGCCATACATCAGCGGATAGATACTGGTTTTTAATTCGGCTATGCTGTTGGCATAAGCGCTTGCCACATTTGAGGGATCAAAATTGAAGCCGATGGTGACACTGTTGATCGCATCCTCTGCAATGGTAGTACGGCGCTGCAAACGGCCATCTTCAATATTGCTCGGATATCGATTGAACTCTACATGCCCAAGCAGCCAGTTGGCCAGCTCATATACAGGTGCGCCATTGTCTGTTGTGGCCAGGATGTCTTTCTTATGATCTCCGGTGTTTTTCCAATGCACGCCCTCGATGCCGCTTTGAACCAGGTCAAAGTTTGCTTGATCGCTGAACACCCAGTTCAAGAACTGAATACCTGCTTCCGGGTGAGGGGATGTAGCCGATACACCATTGGAATTACGAAGTGCGTTCGCTCTGAATTTGAGGCTGTCGTTCATATAGAAGGCGTCGTTGCGCGCTCCGGGGAACGTTTCTCGTACGGCATCGTTAATGCCTACATCGCCCGGACGGAACAGATAACGTCCTGCCAGCTCTTCCTGATTGATCACTTCGGCCGGAGCCGTCAATACATCTTTCATGATCAGTCCGCGCTTGTAGGCCTCATTCATAAACTGAATGTCCTTCTTGAATTCTTCGGTTTCCAGCCAAGGCTTGACGTTGCCTTCCTGATCGACATAAATCAGCGTATCGATTACGGTGAACGGATAAGTGTCATATGTTGTATGCAGGTGGTTAGCCGGCTCCGTCAGCACCTTGATGTATACATCTTTGTTATCCTGCGGCCAATTCTTCTGGAACACTTCAGCTACATTTAACAGCTCATCTGTTGTAGTTGGCGGCTGCAGGCCATATTCCTCCAGCATATCCACCCGGAACGTAATCATGCCTTCATTCATGGCCACGTCAATCCAGAAGTTGGGAACGGTTACAATTTTGCCGTCGGTCTTCACAGACTCCCAAGCCCAGTCGGGCAGCTTCTCCTTCAGCACTGGACCGTACTCATCCAGCAAGTCATTAATCGGAATGATGCCTCCATTTCCGGCCAGAACGTTAGGTCCTTTGGTATCGTGCATGATGGCAATCAATTCGAACTCCTCACCTGTGGACATCATCAGGTTTGTTTTCTGGTCCCAGGCATCCCAAGCGATATAGGTCGGCTGGTAAACCAGGTTGAGCCCGTCCGCTTCCAGCTTCGCATTAATTGCATCTACGACCTCACTCAAGCCCTGAGGCTCATTGCCGGGAAGTAAATAACGAACCGGAAGTTTCTGGGCGGTTGTTCCGCTCTCCTCTCCCTCGCTGTTTCCTTGCGCGTTCTTATTCCCTCCCGAGCAACCTGCGAGAATCAACATGAGAATCAGAATTGGTGCAAGCCATCGTTTCCAGTGCTTCATTGTGTAGCATCCCCTTCCGTGTATGTGGTTTGAGTGTTGCTAGTGCCTAATATAAAGGAGGGGAAAGCGACGCGTATACTTCAATAATAAGGAGTTCTTCTTTTTATAAACGGGAAAGCGATTTCAATTTGGGGATTGCCCAATTTTGAAATCCAATATTTAGTTATTGAACCGCACCGGTGCCCACGTTTTCTTGTTGACGAAATTGAGCCGGAGACATTTTGTAATGCTTCTTGAACAAGGTGTAAAAGTAAGTCGTGTTATATACTCCAACCTGCTCGCTGACAAGCTGTACCGGCATATCGCTAGATACCAGCAGCTCCCTCGCTTTGGTCAGCCTGACCTCATTCAAATAATCGTTAAAGGAAATCTGACAATGGGCTTTGAACAATTTGCCGACATAGCTTCGGGATAAGCTGACTTCACTGGCAACCATCTCTAAGGAGAGGTCAGGACGCATATAATGCTTTTCCACAAACATTCTGATATCCGTCACGATTTTCTTGTAGCGCGTGTTGCTGGCCTCTTCCATTTCGTCGCACAGGCGATGGGCTAATTCCTTCAGGGAATCACCGATTTCCTCCAGCGTCTCATAGACATCGATGTGGTGAATGAACTGAGAGAAGGAGGCCGATACGGTATGATCACGCAGTGTTCTTGCATGAAATTGCCGATACAAGCTTCCAACCAGCTGATTCATGTAAAATAACGCCTCATGATACTCGCAATCCCTGATGCCAAGAAGCCACTGTTCAATCTCACGATTCAGACGGAAACGCTGCTGCGATTTAATCGCCTCAATGATGCTGGTTTCAAATTTATGCGGATATTCCTTGCTCTCCGTGGATACATCCTCGTCCAGTCCATAAAAGTAGATTTGACCTGCCCCATGCAGGAAGCGCTGCTGCACACAGGTGCAGGCTTTCTCGAAGGAGGCGCACAGCTCGTCATATTCGTGAGCCGAAGAACCGATCCCGATGGTGACGGACACCCCCAGTTGCTCGTAAATCCGGCTTTGCAATTCCATAAATGCACTGCCCGGCTGCGTCGGATTAGGTCCATCTGAAGCCTTGATTACGCCTGCGATCATACCTTCCTCAGCGATAGCCATCCGGGCTTCATTGTGTCCCAGGATCTCTTCGGCCATTTTATAGATCGCGGCATAGACGAAGGATCTGGCTTCGGCATCCCGGTTATTGCGGAAGGCGCTGAGCTTGTCCACTAGAATGACCATCACCGAATACCGCTTTGCCGGAAACTGCTGCTTGAACCGTTCATATTGAAGCGGGTTTCCTCCCTTGAGCATCTGCACCAGCTCCGCCTGTTGTCCCCTGCTGGCTGCTGACTCCATGGCAGATAAACGTTCCTTTAATTGCGAATAGCTGTCATCCAGCAACGCAAATTCGTTAAGCCGCATCGTGCCGAGTTTCGTCTTGCCGGCGGGCAGCATCTTATCGAGCAAATGGCGAAGCGGATTGTAAGCATGATTTGTGAGCCACAGAGAGACGCCAAGGCTAAGAGCAAATATGAGGATGGCCAGACCTAATGCGGACCATTTGAGCAAATTCATATTAAACAATAAATTTTTATAATCGCTGACGCTGACGAACATCCAGTCCAAATCGGGCGATTTCACAAAAGTAACAAGCTGATGCTTGCCGTCCGTAAAATAACCGCTTTCCTGCTCCGTTTTCAGAATGTGCTGAATGTTGGCGTCTTCGGACATATCCGTCAGGAAGCGCTCTGACTCGGAATGCGTCAATACCTGGCCTTTCGCATTGACCACGAACAGTTCATCGGCGGCTCCATTCTTGTATCCGCCAATCAGGGATTG
Source organism: Paenibacillus apis (assembly GCF_018333295.1). NCBI lineage: Bacteria > Bacillati > Bacillota > Bacilli > Caryophanales > Paenibacillaceae > Paenibacillus > Paenibacillus apis. Next base: position 214,284 of record NZ_BORS01000005.1, on the reverse strand, counting down.
AATATACTCCGAATCAATATTGATCAGGATCGCCCCTTGCTCCGGTATCAGTGAATAATAGCTGGGAAGAAGAACGAACGTCAATACCTGCCGGTCTGTTGAGGAGCCGGGCACGGTCACTTTTCTAGGGAATAAGTTGAAATACGAGCTGTTTTTTTGCACGATTTGCCGTAGCAGCGGCCGTTCCTGATCATAAGAAATGCCCGTTGTATTCATATATGAATCCGTCAAGCCGTTATACAGTCCGATGGATTGTATATAAGGATAGGTCGATTGCATCCGCCGCAGGGCGAACATCGCATTGTAGCGTTTTAATTGATCATTATTGCTATCGAATAGAGCCGAGATCACTTGCTGGTCAGCCAGCAGCGAGTTTCCGATATTATACACTTCATCTTTGATCACGCTCGATACCGCGCTGTTCTGCTTGAGCATGGATTCGGATATATTACCGACCTCCCGGGCGGTGCTCCAGGAAAACAGGGCAAATAATACTACGGTCACCAGGGCGATAATTCCTGCCGTCAACAGCACGAAGCTTAGAAACATGTTGCGGTATACAGAATAGCGTATCAGTCTTTGTCTAATCAACTGCCATCTCCCCCTTAATTCCGCTTTAAACATAACGCCGGCCAGAAGTAAGCGCTTTAATTATTGTTATCTCTTATTTTAAGTCCTTATTGAAATAGTTCAATAGCTAGTCTAATCATCCAAAATTACCCAATTAACGAGGCTTTGGCAGAAAAAAGCCTGATAAATCAAGGGTTTTCGCCAATATCCAACTCCTTCTTCAATTCAGGGCATTGCTCAAACTTGAAGCCGGCGCCCAATTTTGAAGTTGAATCTACCCCGTTCAAACCCGATATCATCCACTATTCAAAGTTTACCGGCGGTTAAGCCCCTTTTACACTTGAGTCAGATCAGCAACTACAACCGAGGGAAAGGACGTGAATCATTTATTATGCACACTAAAAGAAATAGAGGCTTTCTTCATGAAATAAGGCAAAATGGCTCCGCTTACTTGCTTGTCATACCTGCTGCCATCTACACCCTTATTTTTGGCTACTTTACTCTGCCGTATATGTTAATCGCTTTCCAGAAGTTCAACTTCAAGACTGGGCTGTTTAACTCCAAGTGGATCGGGCTTGAGAACTTCGAGTTTTTCTTCCGGTCGCCCAGAGCCTGGGAGGTAACCTTCAACACGCTTAAGCTCAACTTTTTATTTATTGTGGTCGGTACGGTTGTTGCGATGGCGCTCGCCATTCTCTTTAATGAATTGCGCAGCAAGCTGTTTTCCCGAGTTACACAATCTACAATTTTGTTTCCGCATTTTCTGTCATGGGTTATCGTCAGCTACGTTATCTACAGCCTCTTTTCAACGGATTATGGCGTCATTAACAAGATAATTGGCTGGGTAGGTCTTGATCCTATCAACTGGTATTCGACTCCAAAATATTGGACTACGATTTTAGTAAGCGCTGCCGTCTGGAAGGATGTCGGCATGAATCTGGTAATTTATTTGGCGGCAATTGTCGGCATTGATGACACGTATTATGAGGCGGGCCGTATCGACGGGGCCAGTCGTTGGCAACTGATCTGGCGAATTACAATACCGCTAATGATGCCGACCATCATCATTCTCTCTTTGCTTGCGCTTGGCAAGATCATGTATGGCAGCTTCGATATGATCTACGCGATTATTAAGGACAACGGAGTGCTCTATCCGGCGGTCGATGTCATTGACACTTATGTGTTCCGTTCCCTGCGCACCATCGGCAACCCTGCTCAAGCCATGGCTGTCGGTCTCTATCAATCCGTAGTCGGCTTTATCCTCGTATGGGGCAGCAACAAAATAGTACGCAAAATCAACCCGGACCATGCTTTATTCTAATCGACGAAAGGAGAGGGGCGTACCGATATGAAAAAACCTAAATTGTTCGATCTCGTCAACTATACCTTTATTGCCTTATTCTCCATCCTTTGCATCCTGCCGATGCTGCTGGTGCTGATGGTATCCTTTACGGACGAAGCCAGCATCAAGCAATTCGGTTATCAGTTAATTCCTGACAAGCTGTCCTTCGACGCCTATAAGCTGCTGCTGTTCGGCAACACACCGCTCTACCGCAGCTATATGATCTCTATTTTCATTACTATAGTGGGCACAACCGCAGCAGTCCTGATGACGGGCATGGCGGGGTATACCCTTTCTGCCAAGCACGCCAAATATCGTAACCATCTGGCTATATTTTTCTTCATTACTATGGTCTTCAATACCGGTCTGGTGCCCTGGTATCTGATCAATCTGCAATTAGGACTGAAAAATACGATTTTCGCTCTCATCATACCCTCTTTGATTTTTAACCCGTTCAACCTTTTTCTAGTAAGAAACTACATGTCTCAAATCCCGGTGTCTCTTACCGAGGCAGCCAAAATAGATGGAGCAACCGATTTTTACATTGCGTTTCGTATATTCTTTCCGCTGTGCATGCCTGTATTGGCGACAATTACGCTATTCTATGGCATAGGCTACTGGAACAATTGGTTTAACGCCATCATGCTTGTAGACAATCAGCAATTGTATCCGCTTCAATATCTGCTGTTCAAGTTGAATTCCGAGATTAATATGATTCAGCAGATGCAGAGCAGCGGCGTACTGTCCGGCACCGGCACGATGCCGCAGGAATCGGTCAAAATGGCCACGGCTATTCTGACCATCGGCCCGGTCGTGCTGTTCTATCCTTTCTTGCAGCGCTACTTCATCAAAGGCCTTTTGATCGGTTCTGTTAAAGGATAATGATCCGGCAGATGTGTCTTCTCCAGACAATCAAATATGCAAAGGAAGAAAGGATTGAGACAGAGTGAGAGAAGGTTTTGTTGTACCTGATAAGTGGAAATGGTTCACAGAAAGTCGCTACGGTTTGTTCATTCATTGGGGTCCTTATGCGCAATGGGGACGGGGCGAGCAGGTGCTGTTTCGTGAGCATTTGAATCACGAGGAATACGCGGAGCAGGCTTGTGCCTGGAACCCTCGGCACTTTGATCCTGAGTTGTGGGCATATACCGCTAAGAAAGCGGGATTTAAATACGCCTGCCTCACCACTCGCCATCATGACGGGTTCTGTCTGTGGGATAGCGCCTTTACGGATTATAGCAGCGCCAAGCAAGCTGCAGGCCGCGACTTTGTGAAGGAATATACCGAGGCTTTCCGCAAGGCGGGATTACGCATCGGCTTGTATTATTCCTGGATCGATTGGCGTCTGCCTGCTTACTTCGACGGTCCGCAGAAGGACCCCGAGGGCTGGGAGATAGTCAGGACGTATTTACACAACCAGGTCAAGGAGCTACTCACCAACTATGGGCAAATCGATCATTTCTTTTTTGATGGGGTCTGGCCGCGCAATGCGGATGACCTGCAAAGCGTAGAGCTGTTGGAGGAAATGCGTAAGCTTCAGCCCAATATTCTGATTAACAATCGACTCGGTTATTCCAATAAAATCGACGGCTATCGAGCGGATGGAGGCATTGGTGCAGGCGATTCGGATACGCTTGGAGACTTCGGTACGCCTGAACATGCTATCGCTTCGGAAGCGACCCGGCTGTGGGAGTCCTGCCAAGTGACAACTTGGCGTTTGTGGAGTCACGTCATCGGCGAACGCTGGCGCAATACGGATGTTCTGCTTGATATGCTGTGTGAATGCGCAGAAAAAGGAGGAAAACACGGAGGCAATCTGCTGCTGAATGTGGGCCCGACCGCCGATGGACAGTTCCCTCCGGAATTTGTTGAGCGTGCGCTTGAAATCGGCCGCTGGCTGGACGTTCATGGTGAGGCCATTTATGGCACAGATGGCGGTTCGCTGACGGAATTTATTACCCGTGGGCGCCAGACGATGAAGGACAACAAGCTGTACCTGATTATCCGCTTCTGGGATGGACGTCCTGAGCTTAGACTGGCGGATCTGACAAGCCGTGTGCTTGACGTGGAATTGCTGACAACAGGGCAGTCGTTGCCGTTCGAGCAGGATGGCGACACCCTTATTATTAACGGATTGCCACGGGAAGCGCCAACGCGCTTGTTCCCGGTCATTCGTATCACCTGTGACGGCAAGCCAGCCACGAATGAATGGGGAGAGGTTCGGCTGTGGGAAGGGGATCCGGAGCGCGTAGCAGCCTGGGCCCGGGAGCGCCGCGGCGCATCCGTATATGTCGATGGACGTGAGCGGTGACATCAACCAAGCCTTTATTTTGAGGAGGAAGCAGTTATGAGCATGGTAGAAGAGCGACTGGCGGCGGCAGGGATCGTATTGGGCGAGGTTCCGCCCGCCGTAGCTAATTATGTGCCAGCCAAGCAGACAGGGAGTCTCGTCTATACCTCCGGCAATGACTGCCGTGTAAACGGCGTCTTGATGTATACGGGTAAGGTAGGCGCTCAACTCACGGTACAGCAGGGTTATGAAGCGGCCCGTCAAGTGGCGATCAACCTGCTGACGGTGCTGAAGGCCGAGTTGGGAGATTTGGACCGCGTCAAGCAGGTAGTCAAAATGCTGGCGTTCGTCAACTCCGCTCCCGGTTTTGTGGAGCAACCGTTCGTGATTAACGGAGCTTCAGACTTGCTGGTGGAAGCGTTTGGCGATGCTGCTGGCAAGCATGCGCGTTCAGCATTATCAGCGAATGAGCTGCCCTTTGATACACCGGTTGAGATTGAATTAATTGTAGAAGTAGATGGGGAGAGATGAGCAGCCCGGGTAGAGGTTACGACGGGCGGATCGTACCTGATATTAACGGTAGTCGTGTAGCGGAAATTTTGCAGCAGTTAGTTCGTATTCCGAGTGTGAATCCGGCGTTTCCCGGCGGGACTGGAGAAGCTGAACTGGGGCGTTACGTAGAGGAATTCCTGTATCGCCTGAATTTACCTGCTGAACGTCAGGTAGTGGCCGGAGGGCGCTTCAATGTGCTGGGCACACTGCCCGGGCGCAGTCAGCGCAAGCTGCTGCTGGAGGCCCATATGGATACGGTTCAGACCATCGGGATGACCGTCCCGCCCTTTGATGGCAGGATAGAAGGCGGCAGATTGTACGGACGGGGAGCCTGCGATACCAAGGCTTCCCTGGCCGCCATGCTTGCCGCAATCGAAGCTCTGGCGCTGGCCGGCATCCGTCCGGAAGTCACGGCTGAACTGGCCGCGGTTGTGGATGAGGAGACGACCTATATCGGGGTGTCCGCTCTCGCCGAGCGGATTAAGCCGAACGCTGCTGATTATATGGGTGCCGTGGTGGGCGAGCCGACGGGTCTCGCTGTCATTTCGGCGCATAAAGGGTGCTGCCGCTTTTACGTGGATGTCTACGGCGTGGCCTGTCATAGCTCTAATCCGGCGCAAGGGGTTAACGCGATCAATCAGATGAACAAGGTGCTGACATTTCTGAGTGAGCTGCATGAGTCGCGTTATCCGCAGCGCGCCCATCCCTTGACGGGGCCGCCGACGGTCTGTGTAACCGGCATCCAGGGTGGCATCGCGCCTAATACGGTGCCTGCGGATTGCCGGATCACGGTCGATCGGCGTACAGTTCCCGGGGAAGAGCCGCTTGTGGTCTACGAGGAAATGAAGCACCAACTGGAAGAGCTGGCAAGCGCCGAAGGCTTGGAGTTAACCGTCAGTGAGCCGTTTGTGATCGATTATGCGATGGAGACGGATCGGAATGAGCCGATCGTGCGCTATTTATTGGCGGCGACGCAGACGTATGAGCCGCAAGCGAGCGTCCAGGGCGCAGCCTATTGCAGCGATGCCAGCAAGCTGGTCAGAGTAGCTGTGCCGTCCGTGGTGTTCGGCCCCGGCCATATTTCGGAAGCGCATACGCAGGACGAATGGATCGAGCTGTCTCAAGTAGAACAGGCGGCTTGCGCCCTTCGTGATTTGATACTCAGCGTGAAAGCGATATAAGTTGAGCTGAAGAATAGGCATAACAAGCAAGCGAGAAAAATGATTAAAGTTATAAACCGGAAGGCGGGTCCACATTGAACATGTTGCTATTTTACGATCAATCCTTTCCTTTTGACGGCAGGAGGCCGGACACCTCATTTCTGACTGCTGTGTCCGCATGGGCCGAGGTGGTTGATGCCGATGGGCTGGTGTCCAGGCTGCAGGCGAAGAAGTGGGACACCCTTGTCTGGCTGCATGGTCCATATTTCCCCAAGGAGTCCTGGACGGCGGTACGCGCTCATCTCCAGTCCGGTGGCGGTCTGCTGCATACGGGCGGGGCTCCATTTCGCCGGCCAGCGGTACAGACGGACACAGGGGAGTGGCGAATAGAACGGGAGCAGGTAGGCTACCATCAAGTGCTGGATATTCATGATGCCTTGCCTGTTGATGTCTCGCTCGTTCGAACCCAAAAAGCCGGAGCGGAGTTCCCCGTTCTAAGCGGTAAAGAAAGCTGGTTTGGTATCGAGCCTACCTGGGGACTCACTTTGCATCCGAGCAAAACAAGCGATATTCCCGCTGAGATGGGATCATGCGGACCGATGGACTCGGTGATTACGCCGTTGCTGATTGGTGCGGACGCCGTAGGGCGCGAGCGTGCCGCATCCGTTGTGCTTTTGGAGCAGAACAAAGGTATTTATGCCGGCGGACGCTGGGTGTTCGTGAATCAGGAGATTCCTAAGATTGTTGGCTGCGCTGAAGGAGCGGACTTGCTGCAGGAACTGGCGTCATTTGCGGGTTACGGAGTAACGGAAATCTGGCTCAAGCCTAACTACGCTTGCTATGAGCCGGGCGAGCAACCTCTGCTTACCTTGCAATTGCAAGCCCTGTCCCGCACGGAGGCCGGAGCGGAGAACCGTTGGCGCTTTGAAGTGGAGGTTCGCAAGGACGGGGTAGATGAGCCTGTTTGGACAGCCAGCCTGGAATTTGAAGCAGGGAGAGCGGTTCCTGATTTGCAGCCCGTTCGCCTTCCAGTGAAGCTGGCCGCTGAGCCGGGATTGTACCGGGTCAGAGCTTCTGCCTTGTCTGCCAAGGGAGAGCGCCGGGTGCTGACCCAAGCCTTTTGGGGCATGGACTGGGAGCTGCTGCAAAGTGGAGAGCCGCTAAAGGCGGGCCGGGATTACTTCGAACGCGGCGGCAAGCCCGTACCGATTGTAGGTATGACCTATATGACCTCTGACGTCTCGCGGAAGTTTCTTCAATTGCCCAATGTGGAGCGATGGGAACGGGACATGGCTGAAATGAGCCGGGCAGGAATCAACCTGATCCGGACAGGCATCTGGACGGGATACCGTCAGATTATGTTTGCCGACGGTCACGCCGTTGAAGACGCGCTGCGCTCGATCGATGCCTTTATTTTAACGGCCAAACGGTTCGGGCTGGAAGTGACGTTTACCTTTTTCTCTTTCGCCCCCGAAAGCTGGGAAGGCGTTAATCCGTATCTGGACCCTCGTTCGGTTGAAGCACAGAAGCGTTTTATCGCAGCCATTGTGTCACGTCAACAGGGGACGACCAATGTGCACTGGGATCTGATCAACGAGCCGAGTCTGTTCGATCCGGCCCGTATCTTCGAAGGTCCGGTTACCGCACGTGACACGTATGAGCAGCAAGCCTGGTCAGAGTGGCTGAGTCAGCGTTATGACGGTGATCTTGCAGCCTTGCAAGAGCGCTGGAATATGACGCCTGAGCAATTGCCCGACTTTGCCTCTGCTCAAGCGCCGGACCCGGATGACAAGGTATTCCGCAGTGTGTTGCAGCCCAAAAAATGGGCCCGTTGGCTGGACTTCACACTATTTACAATGGATATGCACAACCGTTGGGCTTCCGAGCTGATCGGTACGTTACGGCGCATTAATCCAGAGCATCTGGCAACCGTCGGACAGGATGAGGGCATATGCTCACAGCGGCCTTCTCCGTCGTTCTACGCCCGGGAAGTTGACTATACGACGGTTCACTCTTGGTGGCAGAACGATCATCTGGCCTGGGATGGACTGTTCACTAAAACTCCGGGCAAGCCCAACCTTGTTCAGGAAACCGGCATTATGCATATACAGCATCCGGATGGACGCGCTAAACGGACGGAAGCCGAGCTGCGCAACATTCTTGAGCGTAAATATGCTTATGCCTTCTCAACCGGCGGAGCCGGTGCTGTTCAATGGATTTGGAATATCAATTACTACATGAATAATGCTAACGAATCCAACATAGGGGCTTTGCGCGCCGATGGAACGCAGAAGCCGGAAGCAGATGTTTCTTATGATTTTGGAAGCTTTATCGGCCAGATCGGACATTTGTTCAATGAGCGGGAATTGGAGGAAATCGCTGTCGTCTATCCGTACTCTAATGACTTCTCCAATCAGCCGCTGGCCTATGGAGCAACGACCAAGGCAATCCGCACGCTTGCACATGTGATGAATGTGCATCCGCGGGGCATTGGGGAATATCATTTGCACGAATTGCGCGAGCACCCGGCTAGGCTGATCATCGTGCCAAGCGCGCATAACTTTGACGATAGGGCTTTTGCTGAAATCGTTGCGCTGGCGGAGCAAGGCGCTACCGTGCTGTGGAACGGACCGATTCGTCTTGATGCGCACTGGGGAGCGACCCCGGATCGCTTGCGAGAGGAGCTGGGTGAGCTGCACCAAGGCAATGTATTGCGGGAAGAGACGCTTGAACTGGATGGAAGACAGTACCAGGTAGCCTTTGGAGAGCGCAAGATTAATACGCTGGTCGTGGAGCGTCCAGCCAAGTATGATAGTAAGCCGGGAAGTGCACTGTCGCCAGTCGTAGTAAGCCTGGGCGCCGGCAAGCTGATCTGGAATCCGCTGCCGCTGGAGCTGAACGAGCGGGATGAGCCAATCATTGCCGCTTACCGGCACGCTTTGGCCGAGAGTGGTGTGGCAAGTGAACTGGAATGGCTCAAGGGGGGAGAACTGGCGGGGATTTATGGACGCAAGCTAACCTTTGAGCAAGCCGATCTTTATATTTTTGTCTCGGAGTTCGGAGCGGATGCCGAGATCGCGGTTCGAAATCCTCAGACACAGGCAGCTTACCGGTTTACCGTAGAGCGCGAACGGACCATCATGTTCGCCGCAGACAAACAAGGGAAACTACTGGCTGTGTACCGGCCGGATCAGGTTCATATCGAGCGAGTTTATCTAGATAAGCTGAATTAAGGAAAAGGCATAACAAGCAAGCGAGAAAAATGATTCTGAAGAAGCGGAGCGTTCGCCTTTGTGAATGGATTTCTACCTTATAAGAATTTATTAAATAAAAGAAATCCGTGAGCAACAGTGATCGTAAGAACATTTTCTCGTCTGCTTCTTAGCATTAAACATAAGTTCGACTTATATAGACTAAAGGAGATGTTGACGAATGAGCTATCGCAACGCCTCGCTTCCTCCGAAGGAACGCGTGCAGGATTTGTTGTCAAAAATGACCAGGACCGAGAAGATCGGACAACTCGTTCAGCCTTTTGGCTGGAAATGCTACCGCAAGCTGGAGGACGGAACCGTAGAGGTGACGGAGGCTTTCAAGGAGCAGTTAAAGGCAGGCGGCGTAGGCTCATTATACGGAGCATTGCGGGCCGATCCCTGGACAGGCGTCACGCTGGAAACGGGGTTGTCACCGGAGCAAGGCGCAGAGGCCGTGAATACGATTCAGCGATATGCGATCGAGCAGACCCGGCTCGGCATTCCGATTCTGTTCGGCGAGGAATGCTCCCATGGGCATATGGCCATTGGCGCGACTGTATTCCCGGTTCCGCTAACGATCGGCAGTACATGGAATCCCGCCTTGTTCAAGGAGATGTGCCGAGCCGTTGCTGTTGAGACCCGGGCACAGGGCGGGGCCACCACCTATTCCCCGGTGCTCGATGTTGTGCGTGACCCGCGCTGGGGACGGACAGAGGAGAACTTTGGCGAGGACCCTGTGCTTGTGGCCGAAATGGGTGTGGCCGCTGTGGAAGGACTTCAGGGCGACGATCTTGCATCCGAGAGCAGTGTCATGGCCACTCTGAAGCACTACACGGCGTACGGCAGTTCCGAAGGCGGGCGTAACGGCGCGCCGGCCCATATTGGCTTGCGCGAGCTGCACGAGGTCGATCTGTACCCTTTCCGTAAGGCTGTGGAGGCGGGGGCCGGTTCTGTAATGCCTGCCTATAATGAAATTGACGGTATCCCTTGTACATCCAACCGCTATTTGCTGCATGATGTGCTTCGCGAGCAATGGGGCTTTGATGGCTTTGTCATTACCGATTGCGGCGCCATCAACATGCTGGTCAATGGGCATAACACGGCGGCAACAGGAGAAGAAGCGGTTGCGGCTTCGCTCAAAGCCGGGGTGGAGATGGAAATGTCCGGCGAAATGCTTGGCAAATACGCAGATTTGGCTATAGAGCAAGGCTGGATGGATGAGGCGGACCTGGATCTGGCCGTCGGCCGCGTGCTGGAAATGAAATTCAGATTGGGCCTGTTTGAACGGCCTTATGTCGATGCCAAGCACGCCAAGGCCGTGATCGGGCAACCCGAGCACAGGCAACTGGCCCGCCGTGTGGCTACTGAAGGCATCGTGCTGTTGAAGAATGAGCGGGCTACGTTGCCTTTAACGCGCAAGATCAGCAAGCTGGCCGTGATCGGCCCGAATGCCCACGCCCCCTACCATCAATTGGGCGATTATACGTCGCCGCAGCGCAGAGAGCAGATTGTAACTGTGCTGGACGGACTGCGTGAGAAGCTTTCAGCGGAGCAGACGGAAATACTGTATGCGCCCGGCTGCCGAGTGAGGGGCGAGGATCGCGATGGCTTCCCGCTGGCAATGGAGCAGGCGATCAAGGCGGATGCTATAGTCGTTGTAGTCGGAGGGTCAAGCGCACGCGATTTTGGAGAAGGGGCTATTGATCTGCGGACAGGAGCATCCAATGTAACGGATAATAGCTGGAACGATATGGAGTGCGGCGAGGGCATCGACCGTACGACCCTTCATTTGACGGGAGTGCAGCTGGAGCTGGTTCAGGAACTGCGCCGGCTTGGTAAACCGCTCATCGTGGTCTATATCAACGGGCGGCCGATTACAGAGCCTTGGATCGATGAGCATGCCGATGCCATCCTGGAAGCATGGTATCCGGGTCAGGAAGGCGGACATGCCATTGCCGATATTTTATTTGGGGATGTAAATCCTTCAGGTAAGCTGCCGGTCAGCATTCCAAAGGAAGTGGGCCAGCTTCCGATCTACTACCACTCCCGGCGCACCCGGGGCAAGCGCTATTTGGAGACCGATCTCTCCCCGCGCTATCCATTTGGTTACGGCCTGAGTTACACCACCTTTGAATACCGGAATTTAAAGGTGGAGCCCGCTGTTATTGACACGACAGGGGAAGCCGTGATAACAGTTCAGGTTACTAACACGGGAACAGTAGCAGGAGCGGAAATCGTACAATTATATGTATCCGATCTGGCTGCTTCCGTTACGCGTCCGGAAAAGGCGCTTAAGCGCTTCGAAAAGATTGAGATGGAGCCTGGTGAAACCCGGGAGGTTGCCTTCCTGATTAACCGTGAGCAGCTTGAGTTGATTGGGCTTGATTTGCAGCCGGTCGTTGAACCCGGAGCCTTCGATATTATAGTAGGTCCTAATAGCGTGGAAGGGTTAGTCGGACGTTTGACGGTCGAATGACCAGAATATACGGTGCCGCGGCAGTAGCCGCCGGCACCGTATTTATTTGCTTTATCAGACCAGGCTGTCGTAACTTCCCTTGTTCAGACTACGAGAAGAGTGAGCAGAATAAATAGAGGAATCAGCTTCACTAGTGTTCAGTTTAAAGCGGCAATAAATGTACTTGCGCAGTACTGCGCTTATGAGCGATACTAGGATAATCCGGGTTAAAATAGCTTTTGATTCGCTGTTAAGAGCAAGCGACAGGTTAAGGGGCCGAATGGGCCTCTTTTTTAGAGATTTCACATATATAAGTTGAACTAGAAAAATACACACAAAGGGCATAAGTGTGAAGTGTGCTGTAGTGAAAGCTTTCTGCAAGAAAGCTGCTTCGGGAGCATAAGCTCGTTAGCGCTCGCCTTTGTGAACGGATTTCTACGCTATGATGGCTTAGTTTAGTCAAAGAAATCCGTGAACAACAGCGATCGTAAGCACACTTCACACGTTGCCTCCAGTGTACAATCTTTAGTTCAACTTATATAGTTTTGATAAGCTGCCGGATAGAGGGGGAACATAATTTGAAATGGCTGCAGTCATATCCGCGTGAAGTCAAAATATTTCTAGTCGCCAGTCTGATCAGCTCTATGGGCGGATCCTTGATGTGGCCGTTGGTCACGATGTATGTGTTCAAGATTCTGGGCCGAACGGTAACAGATGCCGGGCTGGTGTTATTGGTTATGTCATTGGGCGGGATTGCCGGACAAGTACTGGGGGGATCGCTGTATCATAAGCTGGGCGTCAAGAAGCTGATTGTCGGGGGAACTCTGCTGAATGCGGTATTTCTGGTATTGCTTCCGGTGGGAAGCAGCAATTGGCATTTGTTCATTGCCCTGATGGGGATGGTGGGCTTCTTTAATGCGATGTCTATGCCCGCAATTCAGGCCTTTATTGGCTTCCGGTTTGCCGAGAGACGCGCTGAGCTATTCAACGTTATTTATGTTGCCAATAATATCGGCGTGGCGCTTGGAACGGCGCTGAGCGGATTTTTGGCGCAGATTTCTTATCATATGAGCTTTATTTTGAACGGAACGACCTCAGCGGCATTTGCTGTTTTTTTCTGGATTTATTTGAACAGGGTTCAAAAAGACGAGGGGCCTTTGCATTTGCAGAAGCGCAAGCAGGCGCCAGAAGGGCTCGGAGCAAAGCTGTTGTTAGGCAATGTGTCGATCTATCTTTTTATCGGAATGGGCTCCTTCTTCCTGTGGTTTGGCAACTGTATCTGGAATAACGGGGTATCCCCTTATACGATTAGTCAAGGAATGCCGGAGTGGAATTACAGTATCTTATGGACGCTCAACGGACTGTTGATCTTCGTCGGTCAGCCGTTCGTCCTGTGGATCAAGCGGACCTTTGCCGGTTCCTCGGAATCGCAGCTGACGGCCAGCGCAATTTTCTATTTTCTCGGCTATGTCACGATCCTGACCTTGCATAATTATCCGGGCATGGTGCTGGCGATGATCCTTACGACCTTTGGCGAAATGCTGATCTCTCCAGCAATACCGGCATTTATCTCGGATCGTTCCGGTAAGGCGGCACCGTTCTATTTGGGCGTAGTCGGCGGGATGGGCGTCGCGGGCAGGGTTGTCGGCCCTTACGCGATGGGTATGCTGTTCGACTGGAACGGCCTTATTCCGGTAGCATGGCTGGCGATGGGCACCGCTGTATTGTCGGTCTCCTTCTTCCTGGTGCATGCAAGAGTGAACCGTGAAGCGAGGTTGTCTCTTGGCAGTGATTAAAAGATGACTTTTTGAACAACCTCTAAAAGCTTGACCGGTTCAGGTATAATCTGAAGTAAGACTATGGAAGGGGGGTGATGGAATGGCGAATTCAGTATGGGTTCGTCTGTCGCAGATGAAGGATGCGTCAGAGTTGATGGAGCTGGACCATCTCGTGTGGCAAAGGAATAACACGCCATCCGTCGTCCAGTGGAATAACCGGGAGGAGTTCTTGCGGAAATGCCCCCCTGGAAGTCAGCTCGTTGCAGGTATGGATGACAAAATCTGCGGATATCTGGGATTTGACCACCCGACCCCGCTTGAGAGCAACAAGCATGTGCTTGAAATTAATATTGCCGTTCATCCAGGTTGTCAGCGGATGGGAATTGGCCAGAAGCTGATGGAGGCCGTGAAGGAGTTGGCTGCAGCAAGGGGAGTTCGCAAGCTGAGTCTCCGGGTGCTCTCCAGCAATCCGGATGCGGTAGCCTTTTACCGGAAATGCGGCTTTCAAGAGCAGGGCAGACTCGTTGAGGAATTTTATCTGGACGGGCAATATGTAGATGATATTCTCATGTGGAGTCCGGTTGAACAAAGCTAAAGATACCGTTATATTAAAAAGAAGAAAATGAACGTTCATATAAACAGGGACTCCTTACAAGGAAAGGAAAGATCAACGTGGAGAACAATAGCTTCACTCCTCCTAACTTCATTAAAAATATAATTACCGAGGACTTAAAGAGCGGGAAGGTAAACAAGGTCGTTACCCGATTCCCTCCGGAGCCTAACGGCTATTTGCACATCGGTCATGCCAAAGCGATCTGGATTAACTTTTCGCTGGCAGACGAGTTCGGCGGGCGGACGCATCTGCGTTTTGATGACACGAATCCGGTCAAAGAAGATGTCGAATACGTTAAATCTATCCAAGAGGATGTTAAGTGGCTGGGCTTTGAATGGGAAGAGCTGTATTATGCCTCTGACTATTTCGAAGAAATGTATGAGCGTGCGCTGGTCCTGATCCGTAAGGGCAAGGCTTATGTAGACGACCTTAGCGCGGATCAAATCCGGGAAACCCGCGGTACGTTGACAGAGCCAGGACAGAACAGTCCCTTCCGCGACCGAAGTGTCGAGGAGAATCTGGAGCTGTTTAACCGGATGCGGGCCGGTGAATTCAAGGATGGGGAGAGAGTGCTTCGGGCGAAGATCGATATGGCCTCGCCGAACATCAACCTCCGTGACCCGGTCATTTACCGTATCGTTCATGCAGCCCATCACAATACAGGCGACAAATGGTGCATCTACCCGATGTACGCGTATGCTCACCCGCTCGAGGACGCCATTGAAGGGGTAACCCACTCCCTCTGTTCGACAGAGTTCGAGGATCAACGCCCATTCTATGATTGGGTGATCGCGGAGACCGAGATGCCTTGCGAGCCCCACCAATATGAATTTGGCCGGCTGAATCTGGAAGGAGCCGTTACCAGTAAGCGTAAGCTAAAGCAACTGGTTGACGAGGGCTTGGTAGACGGCTGGGACGACCCTCGCCTGCCAACCATTTCGGGTCTTCGCCGTCGCGGCTTTACGCCGGAAGCGATCAAGGCATTTATCTATGAGACGGGGATCTCCAAGGCATTCGGGCACATTGATATAAGAATGCTGGAGCATTTCATTCGGGAAGACTTAAAGCTGAAGGCGCCGCGTACAATGGCGGTGGTTGATCCGCTCAAGGTAGTAATCACAAATTACCCGGAGGGACAAACTGAGCTTCTGGAAGCTGAAAATAATAGTGAAAACGAAGAGATGGGCAGCCGCCAAATTCCATTCTCCCGTGAAATTTACATTGAGCGTGAAGACTTCATGGAGGATCCGCCAAGCAAATATTTCCGCCTGTTTCCGGGGAATGAGGTTCGCCTCAAGCACGCTTATTTCATCAAATGCAATGACGTAATCAAAGATGAAACCGGCAAGGTAATCGAGCTTCATTGCACCTATGATCCGGAGACCAAGAGCGGCAGCGGTTTTACTGGACGCAAGGTGAAGGGGACGATTCATTGGGTGGAAGCTTCCCAAGCGGTTCCGGCAGAGTTCCGGCTGTATGAACCTCTGATTCTCGACAATGAGCCGGAGGAAGAGGGCGAGGAAGAGAAGCCTTTCCTCGAGCGGGTTAACCCGAATTCGTTGACCGTGGTACAAGGCTATGTAGAACCCGGAATGAAGGACGCGGCACCGCAGGATAAATTCCAGTTCTTCCGCCATGGATACTTCAACGTCGATCCGAAGTATTCGAAGCCCGGGCATCCGGTCTTTAATTTGATCGTGTCGCTCAAAAGCTCATTTCAATTGCCTAAATAAGCGCTAAAAAACTCCAGGCTCGCCCGCAGGCGGTGCTTGGAGTTTTTTTTAGCGTCAGGGTCTTAAAGCTCGTCAGGCGGGGTGTGCGCCATAGCCGGCGTGTACCCGTTCACTCTCAGGATCTGCCACATAAACGCGAAGCCAATCGTTCCGAGCAGGGTTATGATCACACCGAGCTTATACATAGCAACCGGGCCAAAGTTCTGGAAGAGCCAGCCGCCCAAGAGCCCCGCAATGACACCAGCCGAGCCGCTAAGGGCAAAGGTATAAACCGCCTGGCCTGCAGAACGCAGCGGCTTCGGCAGGAATAGGCCGGTCAATCTAGTTCCGACGTAGAAGAAGCCTCCAAAGGTAACGGCATGCAATACCTGAATGAATATGATTTGAACCGGATGGGTAGCTTCGCCCATAAGGTCCCAGCGAATGGCGAATAATAGACTGACTATCGTAAGACAGCCCATGAGATACGTAATTTTCGTTTTGACATAACGCCGCAGAAGAACGAAAACTACGACCTCGAAGAGAGTGGACAGGAAGATCGCTCCGCCGACCTCCAGCTTGGAGCCCCCCAGATCATTCATAAACAGCGGCATGAAAATTCCGTTGATTGCATTAGGAATCGACACCAAGACCCCAAAACCGACAAAGGCAAGAAAGTATTTATTCTGCAGGGTAAGCCGGATTTCCCGTCCCGTAATCCAGGGCGTATTCGTCGTCATCCGGGATCTGGGAAGCAGCAGAGCCGAGCCGACAGAGAGCAGGAGCATCAGGCTGAATAAGACCGAGGTGCCGTTCTGCCCGACCGCATCAATAATAGGGCCGGCTGTCAGCGCGATAAAGCTCCACCCCAGCGATCCCCATAATCGAAACGCTCCGTACCGGCGATCCGTATTTTCGATCATTCCCAGTGTCAGGCTGTTGGTCTGAGCAAGCAGCGGGCTCTGAAAGAAGAAGAGCAGCAGCATTGTAAAATAGAGCATCGAGAACGTGTTAGCTCTGAACACAAGATGACCGATAATCAGTAGCCCGATTAACATAGCAAGCAGAATGAGCCTGACATTGCGTAACCGGTCGCTGAAATATCTCCACAGCGGGTGGGCGAACAAGGAGACCAGTGGGCCGATCGCCATCAGGCTTCCGATTTCGAGCATGTTCATGCCGATTTCCTTTAGATATAGCTGGAAAAATGCGGCGAAAATGACTAATGTGCCATACACAAAAAAATTCAAAACGCCTAAAGGCAAGTAAGAGTTGGATAAATAACGCGTATCATCTTGCAAATGCGCCATTCCTTTCTCTTCAGATCGAATTCACTGAACATCATCCTGGACGATAAGAAGAACTACGCTCTCACTGTATCACACTGATGAAAGGGGATACAAACCAACTTCTTTTTGTTTTTCCATTATTTGAGGCAAGAAGGTGAATTGTGAACAAGCTCACGCATGATTTTATCCAGTCTGTGACAAATTCTGTATTCTGTCAAAAACATCACATAAAGCGCTTTCAAAAAGAGTTATAATAAAGACAAGGATACGTGATTCCCCTTAATCATGTGTCGGTAGTTCTTAAGTGGATGATTTCCGACATATCTTGGAGGTCATCTTTTTTTTAGTAGGGAATAACTATTAGTGAAAGTTCAAAAAGTGAAAGGTTCAAAAAGTGGGGGCTGACTTCAAGATGCGATGTCGATTTTGCTCCATGTATTGCTTCGTGATCAAAAGATGACTTTTTGAACTGCCTATATATAAGTTGAACTAGAAAAATACACATAAAGGGCATAAGTGTGAAGTGTTCTGAAGAAGCGTTAGCGTTCGCCTTTGTGAGCGGATTTCTACTCTATGATGGCTTAGTTCAGTCAAAGAAATCCGTGAACAACAGCGATCGTAAGAATACTTCACACGTTGCCTCTAGTGTACAATCTTTAGTTCAACTTATATAGAACATATAACTTTCAGGGAGTTGACCTTTATGACAATGCTATCCAGGGAGTCTGTGAATGTTCCGGAAGAGCAAGCCCGCTGGATGGAGGTTAGAGGCTGGATATACCAATTGCTGGTTGATTTTTTGGGACGGCCTCCCCGCATGTCACAAATCGCTCAATGGCGGAGACGCCTTGAGCATAAGCAGATTATTCCTGTATGTCAGGGCGGTAAGAGATTGCAGGAGTATCTCGAGCGTATTCCGGAGGATTCCCTTCGTCAGGTATGCGCAGAAGAGACCGAGGAATTCAAACGGTTATTTGCAGGCCATGATGCCAAGGTGCAGACTTGCGAGAGCTTGTACCGTGCGAGAACTGAAGGGGTGAACGGCTTTTTCTGTCTGACGGAAGTCCGGGATATGTACATGGACCGGGGTGTCGTCTTCAATAAAATTTCCGGCGAACGGGATGATAGCATCGCGATGGAGCTGGAATTTATGGCGGTCATGAGTGAAAAAATGCTGACCAAGATTCATCTGCAGGACAGCTTCAAACGGCAAATAAATGCGCAGATTAATTTCCTTGAGAACCATTTGCTGAAATGGGTGCCCGCCTTTTCGGCCGATCTTAGAGCTTCTACCTCGAGTCCTCTATACTTGGGGCTGGTAGAGCTGTTAAATGAGTTCCTGGCGATGGATTTGGAGCAATTGCATAGATGGCGGGAAAGAATGACGGAGGGATAACAATCTAACCTCCAACTAAGTAAAGCACTTGAAGAGAAGGGTGTCCCAAAAGTGATCCTAAGATGAACTGAGGGGCACCCTCTTTCATTTCGTCAAACAAAAAGAAACCGCTCTCTGGGAAAATGGAGCTACCACCCAACCCTAAACCCAAAGGAGACGGTTTCTTTGTACATTTGATATAGCAAGGATCAACTCTGGTTACCAATATAAGCAATGCGGTACATTTGATTTAAGGGAAGGAAGTCCTTGGTCTAACGAACATTATGTCTCCTTACAGTCCGCCTTTGGAGGAGCCAGAATTGTAACGGACATTTTGGCTGCTAAGAGAGTAGGAATGAGTGAAGCGGAGCCGTTTGAGCGTCCTAAGTGCCCGAAATGTCCGTTAACCCTTCGAATCATGAGAACAAGTCGGCTAAGAGTCTAAAATGTCCGTTGGAGAGTTTAAAGTATTCGACAGCGAGCAGCAGACGGCTAATCAGAGAATCGGTTGCCCCCAAAGAGGAGTCTGATAAGGAGAGGCAAGCATCATTCTAAAAAAGATCATTCCGAAAAAAGAGGGTAAGAAGTCTGAAAACTTCCTACCCTCTTTAGCATGAATAATGATCAAATTAGCATGAATAATGATCAAATTAGCATGAATAATGATCAAGTTAGTATGAACAAGTTTCAAATTAATCGAGATCGTCCACGGTGGTGCCGCGACGGAATTTCATCAGGAATTCGTAGACGACAGGCACAATGACCAGGGTAAGCAGTGTCGAGCTGACGAGACCTCCGATAACGGTAATTCCGAGACCGCGAGAGATGATGCCTGCGCTGTTCTCCCAGCCCATCACGAGCGGAATCAGCGCGCCGATTGTAGCCAGGGCTGTCATCAGAATCGGACGCAGCCGCGTTGCGCCTGCTTCAAGCAAGGCCTCGCGAGTCGACAGGCCTTCGCGTTCCTTATGGATAACGCGGTCAATCAGGACAATGGCGTTAGTAACAACAATACCAATCAGCATCAGCACACCCATTAATGCGGATACGTTCAAGGTTTCCTTGCCCAGTACCAGACCGACCATTGCACCAATTACGATGAATGGCAGTGAGAACAGGATCGTGAACGGAGCAAGCCCGCCCCCGAACGTTACGACAAGGACAAAATAGACGATGGCTATAGCCGCAGCCATGGCGAGCCCAAGCTGACCGAACGTATCGTTGATTTGCTCGGTTACGCCGCCGAATTCGACGGTTACCCCGTCCGGCAGTTCCATATCGTTAATCTTGTCCTGCAAGCCGCTGGAGGCCTTCTGCACATTGGAACTGAGAATATTTGCACTGACCTCTACGGACATTTTGCCGTTCACGCGCATGATCGAATCCGGAGATTGGCCTTCTTCAACTGTAGCCACTTCCTTCAGCGGAATTTCCATGCCAAGCGGTGAGGTCAGAGTTTGGTTTTCAATTTCAGTGATGCTGGAGAAGGTATTCTCTTCGGTCTCAATGTAGACTTTATAATCCTTCCCGTCGATCTGAATCTCGGTCAATACCGGACGCTGGCTGACCGGGGCCAGCTTCATGGCGAGCTGTCCTGGCGTCAAGCCCAGAGAGCTGAGCTTTTGCTGATCCGCAACAAGCGTATATTGCTCATAGGCTTCGGAGAGACTGGTCTCTCCCTTTTCAAAGGTCTTGGTATCCTCCTGAATCCAGCCCAGAATCTGATCCGCCACCGGCTTGATCTGTTCGAGACTGTCGCCATACACGTTCAGACTCAACGAACCGCCGCCAAGGCCGCCGGTCATCAGCGCGGACATATCTCCCCACTCACCGTCCGGAACCTCTTGCTGCAAGCCAAGAAGCAGATCCTCCTTCACCTGGCTGAAGTTAGGAGTATCGTTGGCATATTCCGCATAGAACAGCCCGGAGTTGGAGGAGCCGATGCCAAGTGGATTGCTGCCGCCGATCGAATATTGCATCTTCTCCAGATGATCCTGGGCGAGAATGTACTTCTCGGCGCGCTCCAGCTTCTCTTGGACATCCTCAAGCCGGTCGCCGGGTGCCGGAGAATAAGTGATCATCACATACTTGTCTTCTTGCTCCGGCAGGAAGCTGACGCCGACGAGCGGATACAGGAACAGGCTGCCGACGAGCAGGACGACCGCTGCGCCGAAGGTGATCAGCTTGTGATTCAGTGTCCATTTAAGGAGACGTTGATATCCGCGCGCCATTCCTTTCGGGTTGCTATCGTGATTATGAGTCTTCTTAAGCCCCTTCCGGAACAGGGTATGAGCCAATGCAGGAACAAGAGTGACCGCCACGACCAGCGAGGCTAGCAGTGAGAACACCATCGTTAACGCAAACGGCATAAACAGTTCGCCAACCATTCCGCTAACAAAGGCTAACGGCAGGAAGACTGCAATGGTAACAATCGTCGAGGACATGATCGGCACGAACATCTCGCGTGTTGCCGCGACAATGAGCTTGCCGCCCTTCAGCTTCTCTCCGGTGAGAGACATGCGGCGGTAAATGTTCTCGATGACGACGATCGAGTCGTCGACGACCCGGCCGATGGCCACGGTCATGGCACCAAGCGTCATCATATTCAGTGTGATGTCCATTTGATGGAGCAACACAACGGCAATAAGCAGCGACAATGGAATCGAAATGATCGAAATGATCGTCGAGCGGATATTCCGCAGGAACAGCAGAATAATAATGACGGCAAACAGCGCTCCAAATACGGCCTTCATCAGCATCGTATTTACGGAATCCGTGATCGGCTTGCCTTGATCCAGCATCACCGTGAATTCCAGATGGCTGTACTGCTTGCCAAGGTCCTTTGCTGCATCCTTGACCAGGTTAGCTACGTCTACCGTGTTGGCGTCATTATCCTTGACGATTTGGATCCCGATCGATTCCAGTCCATTGGTACGCGAGATGGACTGCGCCTCACCGACAACCTCGATGGAGGCAATATCGCTCAGTTTAACCGTAGGGATGCTTATGGAAATTCCGGCAGGCATTCCGGTCATATCGGCAGCGGAGGGCGTTCCGGTTCCTTGGTCTGCGGCGGCACCGCCGCCTGCCCCTGCGCTAATGTCGGCTCCTGCGCCTGGACCGTTACCTGCGCCGGCTCCGACACCGGCTGCATTGCCAGCGGCTCCGGATGCTGTCGAAGGGATGACAGGAATCGCAAGGTTTTTAAGTTCCTCCACTGTGGTGATGTTTCCATCGACAACAACGGCTTTTTGAGAGCTGTCGAGCTCATATAAGCCTAGCGGCACGCGCAAGGCCGAAGCTTGCACGATTCCCTTCACAGTATCTTCCGTTAGGCCCAACTGGGTCATTTTAGCCTCATCGAACTGAAGCTGTACTTCCTTGACATATTGTCCCGACACCTGCACGGAGGCTACGCCATTCAGGTCCTCAAGGGCAGGCTGAATATTGCTCTGAACGATTCGAGTCAAATTCTCGAGATCCCCGGATTCCTTGTCCGAGATGCTCAGGGAAATCACCGGCATAGAACTCAGGCTGAACCGGGTAATTTGCGGCTTTTGCACATCGTCCGGCAGGCTGACATCATTGAGCGCCTCCCGAACTGCCGCTGTCGCATTATCCAGATTAGTGCCATAATCGAACTCAAGAAACAGGGACGCGGCATTTTCCATCGAGGTGGAGGTAATCGTCTTGATTCCGTCCACATTATGGAGCCTGGTCTCCAGCGGCTTGGTGACATCCTGGACTACGCCTTCCGGTGCAGCACCTGGATAAACCGCAACAACACTCAAATAAGGCACATTAATATTCGGAATCGTCTCCTGCTTCATCGTCAGTCCGCTGTACAAGCCGACAACGGTGACGATGATCGTCAGGAGCCATACAGCAAATTTATTGCGGATGGAAAATTGAATTAGACTTTTCATCAGTGTGGTTTCTGCTCCCTTCTTTAATAAACATATAACGGTTTGTTTTTACATTTTTCTCTTGAACAACCGCTTTTACTTGATATAAGGCTTCAAAAGCCGCTCAAGTTCCTCGGTTTGCTTCTCAAGCACCGGGAATTCAAGTACATTGAGCAGCATCCCCCGGATTACGACTTTGCGAGGCACAGGCTCCAGAATTTCGCTCTCCAGCACCTGCAGAGTATCCAACATGTCCTCACGTTGTGTGGAGGTCAGCTTTACACCCTTTCCGCCCAGCGCTTCCTTCATCTCCTTGATGACTAGCAGGGGGTGGCGCTCCGCTGGCTTTATGCAGCTCCCCTCTGTGCTCCACCGCTGCAGCTCGGCTTCCGAAATCAACGGCTCCGGGCCCTGTTCAAGCAGCCGTTCCACCATGGCGTCAAGCAAGTCAACGAGGTAAACCGCCATTCTCCGATGGCTGCCCGCCATGCGAGGCTCGAAGAGCAGGCGGATCAATACGCCGAGAATGCCCTGGGCGATCATAACAAGATCGGCAGAGTAGGGAATAATCCGTTCGCCGAAAGCCGATACAAGCGCTTTTTGGGTAAAGTGCAGAAGGGTAATGTTGTTTTCCTTGAATGAATCGGGCTCCCGATAGAGCTTGCCGTATTTGATCCAATCCTGAAACTGCATCACAAGAAACTCACGCAGCTCCTGTACCAGATTAAGCAAAACCTCAGTTTGCCGGATCAAGCGCTCCTTCGGCCCTAGATGCTGCTCCAGCTCAACCTGCACCAAATGCTCTTGCAGCATCTGGAAGCAATAGTTGAACAAGCTTTGCTCCAGTTCATCCTTGGACTTGAAATGCAGATACAGGCTGCCCTTGGACATCCCGCACATCTCGGCGATTTCCTGCATGGAAGTGGCCGAAGGTCCTTTCGTGGAAAAGAGCTGCATAGCGCTTCGCAAAATCAGTGTTTTTTTATCAGCAGATTTTAAGGACAATCCCTGCCCCCCTCCTTTTCTGACCAGTGAGTTCTTGAACTGACTTCCAAGTCAAAAAAGATTATATTATAAAACTATCTCTGAAACAAATATTAGGAAGAAGTCGATGAATCATGTAGAATAGAGGCATAGTTTAGGATAACAGAAGGAGTACATACAAGATGAGACGCGGAATTCAAGTTATATTTATTGCAGCCATCCTAGTTGCATTTTACTATTTTGGATTTGGCCTCCTGGGCAGCTTCGGCGGGACCTTGATTAGTATTTTCCAGACATTGACGGTTATTACGATCGGACTGGCTATTTTTATGGAGAACCGCAATCCTTCCAGCACGATGGCCTGGATGCTGGTTCTTGCGCTGCTGCCGGTTGTCGGGCTGGTGCTGTATTTCCTGCTGGGTCAAAATTATTTCAAACGCCGTAAATTCGACAAGAAGGCCGAAGAGGATCGCAAGAGCTTCGAGCGGATCGATCACAACGGCAATCTGCTGCCGCGCGATTTATCGCAGTTCTCGCCTGGCCAGCAGCGCCTGCTGCAAATGTCCCAACGGCTGGCGAGAACGCCGTTTTCCATGGCAACCCGTACCCGGGTGCTGACGAATGGGGAAGAAACCTTCTCTACTTTGCTAAAAGAGCTGAAGAAGGCCAGACATCACATTCACATGGAATATTATATTTATCGCGCAGACGAGATCGGCAGGGAAATTCAGAAGACTCTGATTGAGCGGGCCAAGGCGGGCGTCGAGGTCCGGTTCATGTATGATGCCGTGGGGAGCCTGGGACTCCCGAAATCCTTTATCAATGAGCTTCGTGCTGCCGGTGTGAAGGTGGGCGTATATGGCGAGGTGCATTTTCTTGCATTGTCCAGCCGTGTAAACTACCGTAATCACCGGAAAATTGTTGTGATCGATGGCAATACTGGCTTTATCGGCGGCCTGAACGTAGGCGATGAGTACCTGAGCCGAAACAAGACATACGGCTTTTGGCGTGACACGCATATTCTTGTTAAAGGTGAGGCTGTCCGCTCGATGCAGGTGATTTTCCTGCAGGACTGGCAATATGTCACGGGCGAGAAAATAATGGATCTGGAATACTTGTCGCCGCAGCTGGAGCAAGGTTGCAGCGGTGCGGTGCAGGTTATAGCCAGCGGACCGGATAATGAAGATAAGGTGCTGAAGAGTGTCTTTTTTGCAATGATCACCACGGCCAAAAAATCAATCTGGCTGGCAACGCCCTATTTTATACCGGATGATGATATTTTAACGGCACTGCGGGTTGCGGCGTTATCGGGGATTGACGTGCGGATTCTCTTCCCGGCCAAACCGGATAAGCGGCTGCCATTCCTGGCTTCTCACTCTTATTTCCCAGCTTTGCTTGAGGCGGGCGTCAAGATTTACGAATATGAAAAGGGCTTCCTTCACTCCAAGCTGCTGATCGCGGACGGGGAGGTAGCGACGGTCGGAACCGCTAATATGGATATGAGGAGCTTCCATTTAAACTTTGAGGTCAATCTGCTGCTCGTCCAAACCGATAGTGTGCGGAAGGTGGTCAGAGATTTTGAGCGCGACCTGCTGTCCACCAAGCGGATTGTACTCACCGAGTTCATGAAGAAAAAGGTCGTGCTCCGCTTCATGGAATCGGCGGCAAGATTGTTATCGCCGCTGTTATAACGGCTGGTAAGGCGAGATAAGGGAGGAGTCAGAGGATGAGTGATACGTCGGGACGCAAGACCGAGCATATCCGGTTATGTCTGGAGGAGCAAGTAAGCGGGGCCGGGATAACCACTGGATTTGAAAAATACCGCTTCCGCCACAATGCGCTGCCGGAGCTGGATTTTGATGAGATCAGCCTGCAGACAGAGTTTCTGGGGGCAGGGCTGCGGACCCCTCTGCTTATCAGCTCGATGACCGGAGGAAGTGAATTGGCCTGGCGCATCAATGAGCGTCTGGCGGAAGCGGCTGAACGCCGGGGCTGGACGATGGGCGTAGGCTCTGTGCGGGCGGCTGTAGAAAAAGAGGAGCTGGCGCAGACGTTCCAGGTCCGCCGCCACGCGCCGAGCATCCCGATCATTGCCAATTTAGGCGCGGTTCAGCTTAATTACGGCTATGGAGTGGATGAATGCAAGCGGGCGGTTACGATTGCCGGAGCGGACATGCTGGTGCTGCATCTGAACGGCCTGCAGGAAGTGTTCCAGCCTGAAGGAGACACCCGCTTCAGCGGCCTGCTGTCCAGCATTGGCAAGCTGTGCCGCCAACTGGACGTGCCTGTCGGGGTCAAGGAGGTCGGCTGGGGCATTGACGGGCAGACGGCACGTCGGCTTCGGGAGTCCGGCGTAGCCTTTATTGATGTGGCTGGTGCCGGAGGAACCTCCTGGAGCCAGGTCGAGAAGCTCCGCAGCGCCGACCCTGTGCGGCGTGCGGCAGCGGATGCCTTTGCGGGCTGGGGAATCCCGACCGCGGAGTGCATCCGCGAAGTGAGGGCGGCGGTGCGGGGCGTCGCCGTTATCGGCAGCGGTGGCCTGAACACCGGCGTGGATGCCGCCAAGGCGCTTGCGCTTGGGGCGGATCTGGCCGGGTTCGGCCGTGCGCTGCTCGGACCGGCGGTGCAGTCCGAGGAACAGCTCGACGCGCTGCTGGCGCGCGTGGAGCTGGAGCTTCGCACCGCCATGTTCGGGATCGGCGCCGGCAATGTATCGGCGCTGAGAGATACGCCGCGGCTTGTCCGGATCGAGAGCTAGCTCTCGGACGGGCTTGCCCGGCGGCTGCTTCTTCGGCGTACGGCCCCCGCGTAAGCCAGGGAATTGCTGTACGCTGGCTACAGCCCTAGTCAGTCATTTTGAGAAAATAAGTGACAAAAGGCATTAAAATTCCTGGTATGAGCGCAAGTGTGTCGATTATAGTGACAAAAGGCATTAAAATTACTGGTATGAGCGCAAGTGTGGCGATTATAGTGACAAAAGGCATTAAAATTACTGGTGTGGGCGCAAGTGTGGCGAATATAGTGACAAAAGGCATTAAAATTGCTGGTGTAGGCGCAAGTGTGGCGAATATAGTGACAAAAGGCATTAAAATTCCTGTTGTGAGCGCAAGTGTGGCGATTATAGTGACAAAAGGCATTAAAATTGCTGGTGTAGGCGCAAGTGTGGCGAATATAGTGACAAAAGGCATTAAAATTGCTGTTGTGGGCGCAAGTGTGGCGATTATAGTGACAAAAGGCATTAAAATTGCTGGTGTAGGCGCAAGTGCGGCGATTATAGTGACAAAAGGCATTAAAATTACTGGTGTCTATCAAATTACTGGTGTCTATGGGTTGTGGTGTTTTGGCTTCATAGTCCCCGTTGCTGGAGGCGGTTACGAGGTACTTCGGCTAAGCATTACGAGGTTACTCCGACTAGGTGGAAGGTGCTCACAGGGTGCTCGCAGGATTGCTCACAGGATGCTCGCAGGATTGCTCACAGGATGCTAGCAGGATTGCTCACAGGATGCTCGCAGGATTGCTCACAGGATGCTAGCAGGATTGCTCACAGGATTGTAGCGCCCCTTTACGTAAATATAAGCTGATATAAATATAAGCTGATACAAATATAGATAAAAGTTCAAGAGGATGTGCTGGACATGACTGGAAAAGTCACGCTGCAAGCGATGAAAGAAGAGGAGTACCGGGTATTCCTGACGAGGTTGGTGGCAGATTACGCGAAGGAGAAGGTGACAGCGGGAACCTGGGCGGAAGAAGAGGCGCAGAAGTTGTCGGAGCAGGCGGTGCTCTCCTTGTTGCCGGAAGGGCTAAACACGAAGGACCACTCGCTGTTCTCGGTCCGAGAGGAACAAACCGGAGCACAGCTCGGAGAGCTGTGGGTGCATTACCGCGCGGTAGGCGGCGGTCGTGAGGCATTCATTTATGAAATCATTATTTTCGAGGAATATCAGGGGAAGGGCTATGGGAAGGCAACCATGCAGGCGCTGGATGAGGAAGCGCGCAAGCAAGGGGCTGCCAGCATCGGGCTTCATGTGTTCGCCCATAATGAAAGAGCGCATCAGCTTTACCTGAAATCCGGGTATGTCGCAACCGATATCACAATGAAGAAGAAATTAGAATGACCCTCTTCCTTGAAATCTTTTCACATGATAGGTAGTATGTACTTTGGGAAGTTATGCACATCAAATATTGAGGAGTTGTCATAGATATGGCTTTAAAGGCTGGGATCGTGGGCCTTCCGAATGTCGGAAAATCCACGTTATTTAACGCGATTACCCAAGCGGGTGCAGAATCCGCAAACTATCCGTTCTGTACGATTGATCCGAATGTCGGTGTTGTTGAGGTGCCGGATGAGCGTCTGACCAAGCTGACAGAGCTGGTTGTTCCGAACCGGACCGTTCCAACCGCATTTGAATTTGTTGATATTGCCGGCCTCGTACGCGGTGCGAGCAAGGGCGAAGGACTGGGGAATAAATTTTTGGCTCATATCCGTGAAGTGGATGCTATTGTGCATGTTGTGCGCTGCTTCGAGGATGAGAACATTACTCATGTCGATGGGAAAATCAATCCGATCAGCGACATCCAGACGATTAATCTGGAGCTGATTCTGGCGGATTTGGATAGCGTGGAGAAGCGGATCGAACGGTCGCGCAAGAATATGAAGGGCGGCAACAAGCAGTATGCCCAGGAAGTTGAAGTGCTGGAGCGGGTGAAAGAAGCGCTCTACAACGATCAGCCTGCACGGAGTATCGAGCTGTCCGATGAGGAGAAGCTGATCGTGCGCGATCTGCATTTGCTGACCTTGAAGCCGGTACTGTATGCGGCCAATGTGGCTGAGGACGGCGTAACAGATGCGGACAACAATCCTTACGTACAGCAAGTACGGGAATTTGCGGCGGCGGAGCAGGCCGAGGTTGTACCGATCAGCGCCAAGGTTGAAGCTGAGATTGCCGAGCTGGAGGGCGAGGATAAGGAGATGTTCCTGGAAGAGCTGGGGTTATCGGCCTCCGGTCTGGATCGCTTGATCCAAGCTGCTTATCGTCTGCTGGGTCTTTATACGTACTTTACAGCGGGCGTACAGGAGGTTCGTGCCTGGACAATTCGGAAAGGAACCAAGGCACCGGCGGCGGCAGGTGTGATTCACTCGGACTTCGAGCGCGGATTTATTCGTGCGGAAGTGGTATCCTATGATGATCTGGTGGCGGCAGGCTCCATGAACGTCGCCCGGGAACGCGGTCAACTCCGTCTTGAGGGAAAAGAGTACGTCGTACAGGATGGAGATGTTATGCATTTCCGGTTTAACGTGTAGTTCGTTGCAAACCTGAACCGCTAAGAAACAAGCCTTCTGTGGAGAGCGTTTAGCGCTGTACGCAAGGCTTTTTTTCACTCGGCACAAAATTGGACGAATGTAATTATTTGTATTGAGGATGCATATTTCTATAGGTATAATTGATGAGAAAGATTTTTAACATTCTTGAAGGAGGAGTTATATTTTGTACATGGATCAAACGATGGCACGTAAGGCCCAACTGGATACACGCGAACTGCTGCTGCTTGAATCCGAGGTAAAGAACCAAGGCAAAAACATGGTAGTAGCGTATATTTTGTGGTACTTTCTGGGCATGTTTGGTGGTCATCGCTTCTATATGGGGCGTACCGGTTCGGCAGTTGCACAGCTCATCCTCTCGCTTACGATGATTGGCATGATTGTAACGGCGATTTGGTGGATTGTTGATGCCTTCCTCGTGCACACATGGGTCAAGGAACACAATACCATGGTTGAGCACCGTACAATGGACCGCATTTTCCATGACCGCGGCAGATCTGCGGAGTATCCGATCTAATGCAGTTCTCAAAACATGATTTAACGACTACCGAGATGCTGATTCTGAATTCGGAAATGAATAAGCGGGAGAAATCACTGGCTCTTGCCTACTTAATGCTTCTGGCCGGGCATTTGGGAGTTCATCGCTTCTACTTGAAGCGAATTGCCTCCGGGGTCATTCAGTTAGTGCTATTCGTACTGACTTTTGTCTTCTACCTCGCCTTTGGCATTTCTTCCGGACTTGAGTCAGAGGCCTCTCCGGACACCTTTTATTCGTTGATTTTTCTGGTTCCATTACTCTTAGCAGGTTTAGGACTGACAATTTGGGTTATTGTCGATGCCTGCATGCTGCCCGGTATGGTTCGCAGCTGGAACCAGCAGTTGGAACAATCGTTGGTGGCACAAATCGCATCCCACCGGACAGGTACGGATAACAATTTTTAGCCGGTTTGCGGGAATGCAAATAGGATAGGCGGATAGCCGCGGGCTTCAGCATCAGGTTGAAGCCCGCGGTTTTTTGTCGCGGTAAGGCACATGCGAATGCGGCGCTCGGTCTGCGGAGAGCTGGAGCTGGACCGTGAACGCGCAGCAGACGAGCAGCAAGACGCCGATTAGCAGGAATGAGGCACGCAAGCTCACAAAGGCGGTGAAGAGACCAAACAGCAGGGGATCCATGAGTTGAGCAGCCCGATTGGACATCAGGCGTAGACCGATGCCGAGGCCGCGCTCCTCCGGTGCGGTGGAATGAGCGATCATCGACAGGGTTAGCGGCTGGTTGATGCCCAGAGCCAGCCCGGTAATGAATACAAGCGCGGCTATGCTATAGAAGCTGGTGAGCAGCGGAGTGGCGAACAACAGCAGCAATGAGACAGCATAGGTCAGGATCAGCATCCAGCTAAAGCTCAGTCTCGCCATGAGCCGGGGGTAGAGAGGGCGGACAAACAAGGCGGATGCTGCGCCGATGGATACGAGCAAGCCGACCTTGGTGTTGGAGATGCCCAGAGACTCCAGGTGCAGCGGCAGATAGGCCGTACGCACATCGACGATGAACAGGGAGATGAAGGTCGTTAACAAAATGACTGCAAAGCTGCGGTTTCGGAGCAGTCCGAGGCATTTGCCGAACCAGTGGCGTATTATTCCGGCACTGTGCCCCAGCGGCATGGACAAAGCGGCTTTCCCCTCCCCGGAGCCCGGGGTCGGGGGGACCTCATCCCGGCATTGCCAGGATGTAAAAATAAGCAGGACGCTGCTTAGGATGTATCCGGCAAACACGACTTTATAGCCGTAGTGGTCTGCCAAGTAGCCGGAGAGAATGGGTGCGAGCATCTGCCCAATTGCCATGTACAGAGAAAAGGTGGCGAAGCGCCCTTCATTGCCCTGTACCGGACCTTCCGTAATTAATACCTGTACGGCCAGCCAGACAGCCATCTGGCCCAGACCGGCCAGCAATTGAGCCAGAGCCAGCGTCCAGGGACCGCTGGATATCAAGTAGAGCAGGCCGCTGCCGAGCATCATGAGCGAGCCGACTCGCAAGACGGTGGACCGGCCGAAGCGGTCAGCAATGAATCCGCCGGGAATGGCGGCGAGCATGGGCAACAGGGCATAGACCGCGAGCACGATGCCGATGGCAATGTCCTTCAAGCCCAGAGAGGCGGCATATAAGGTGATGATGGGCCTGGTCAGCGAGAAGGCGAACCAATATAGGCCGCAGGATATGGATACCCAGATGAAATTGTGATGTGCAGCGGGAGTAGATGACTTTGGCAGCGGCATGTAAGCGCCCCCCTTTGGTAGATTGACTTTATAGAAAGGCAAAGGCGGAGTTCCCAGGGGCTCGGGGCTCCGCCTTTGCTTTATTCATTGGGGTTTGTGTTTACAGCACAGCGGTATTGGAAGGGGAGGCAGGGAAAGCAATTTTGCTGTCGTGCAGTCCCTTCGCCGTTTGCTTCATATAATTCACGGCTTCCTCCGTGCTGACAACGTCGGCATACTTGGCGTTCATGTCGAAGAGGTTGATGGCATGCGAGGCTTCCCCGCGGTCAAAGGTGCACTCTTCAACGACGCCGACATAGTAGTTATAGGAGAAGGCATCGATGACTCCGGCCCGGACGCATCCGCCGGTTGTCGTGCCGCAAATGAGCAAGGTATCGATACCGAGATCGGTCAGATACCCCACCAGCGGTGTGCCGTGGAAAGGCGAGGGCTTCAGCTTCTCGATAACAATATCTTCCGGCTGAGGCGCAATTTCACGTACGATTTCATTGCTGCCGTATCCCGAAATAGTCTCGCCTTCGGAGGAGCGGGTATTCTTCCGCCGCCAGCCGCCGGCATCGAATCCGTCGGGACGGCGGTCAACACCGGTGGTGTAGAAAATCGGAATGCGTTGCTCCCTGGCGGCATGCAGGAGCTTCTGAATGTAAGGAATGGCATCCCAGGCAGCTTCGCCGCAGCTATTGCGCCAGTGTTTGACCGAATCCAGAATCGGCTCTCTCTCATGTCCGCAGAATCCATAGCTGACGTCAATCACCAGCAGGGCCGGGCGTTGCCCGAAGCCGGCCTTGGCGTCATAACCGGCACTGCCGAATACTTGCTTATCGCGATCCGTTAAAAAGCGGTCCCATACTTTCATAATTGATTCAGCCTCCTTGGTTATTTAATTATTTTACAAATTGGGTGTCTACAATGTCGCTATAGCCGATGCTCTCATCCTTGAGCAGGCCGGCAGCCCGGACAACCGATAGTCCTGTAGCGACAGACTCTTCAGTGATTTGACCGGAATACTCCCACATTTCATCCTCGTAGGAGCGGTTGATAGTGGCTTCCAGCAGCTCCTGGGACATCGTAGGGAATTCCAGCTTGGCAATCTCCATGCTTTCTTCCTTGTTGTCGCGGATGAACTCCAGTCCCTTATGGATGCCCTCCACAAACTTCTCAACAGTGTCGGGATCGTTCGTGATGCTGTCCAGCTTGATGTTGATGGTGGAGTAAGCATACGGGCCAAGCTCCTTCGGTACATTGTAGAACGGCTCACCCCATATGCCTTCCTCGATCCCTTGCGTGAGCAGCGGTTCGGTCACTACAGCCACATCTCCCTGGTTCTGCTGCAATACAGCAGGTATGGCTCCATTATCGACTTCCTTCAGCATCAGATCCTTGTTCAGTTCAAGTCCCCACTCTCCGGCTAAGTAACGGATAATCGAGTTGGGTGTTCCCCCGTATTGGGATACTGCTACGGTCTTGCCCTTCATGAAGGCGGCGATATCCGTGCCGGGATCCAGATCGGACCTTGCTACCAGGTAAACGTTGCCCCGGTTCACGATGTTGACGACGGCCCGCAGCTCGGCTCCCTTAGCTTTGGCAAAGGCATTATGCTCAGGGCCGCCGATGAAGCCGAAAGCCTGGTCGGTTAAAACGGCATTGGTATGCGCACTTCCGCCTGAAAGGGTTACAGCCTTAACACTCAGTCCTTCAAACAGATTTTTGCGAATGGCGATGTATAGCGGTAAATAACCGGTGCTATGAACGGGCTCGGCAATGGTCAATTCCTTAATTGGAGTTGAGCTGCCTTCATTGCCGGCCTCAGTGCCTGAGGCAGAAGCATCTGCCGGAGCAGGTGCCGGACTCTGTGCAGCATTGCTGCCGCAACCGGCAATGAGCGTGATGATCAGCGCGATGGCAAGCAGCCAGGCGTGACGAGCAAGTAACGAGCGTTGATTCATGATAGTTCCCCCTCCGTATCCCATGTTCTCTTTTTATTTATTTGTGGGTAAAGCCTTTGAGCAGATAACCTTCCAGCTTGCCAACCAGAATGTACAGCAGCATGGACAGGATGGACAGATTAAAGATATTGGCCCAGATGAGGCTGATCTCGTAGGTTTGTCCCGCATAGAAGATCATTCGGCCCAGACCTTGCTCGGACCCGATATATTCCCCGACGATAGCTCCTGTGAGTGCCAAGCCGATATTAATACGCAGGGCGGAGATCATCGCCGGAATGGCCGTTGGAACGATGACCTTTCTGAATACTTGCAGTCTGGAAGCGCCCAGTGAATAGACCATGCGAACCAGATCTTTGTCGACGCTTCGCACCCCGTTGTAAGTGGTCAGGGTAGTAATGACGACAGTGATGGCGAAGCCCATGGCTACCTTGGAGCCCATCCCGATCCCGAACACCAATACGATGATGGGGGCGAGGGCCAGCTTGGGCATGGCTTCAAACATAATGATGAACGGTTCGAAGATACGGGCGTAATATTTGGACCACCAGAAGGATAATCCCAATAGCGTGCCGCCTGCCGTTCCTAGCAGAAATCCGTACACGGTGGAGCGAAAGGTATAGAAGGTATCCTGCCAGACGGCTCCCGTCTGTACCCCAACCCACCAGGTGCTTGCGATCTCCGACGGCTGGCTCCAGAAGAAGGAGTTGACCAATCCGATACTGGCTCCAAGCTCCCACAGCAGCAGGACCGCGACGAATAACGAGAGACGGCCAATATTGACCAGCCAGGGCTTGGGGGCGGACATTTCGTACTTCAAGGCGTTGGTTCTTGTGCGGGGTGCAGGGGCATTTCTTAACTCGCTCAGGCTTCCCTTGCGTTCTATGACATCTCCTTCACTTGGCATCATTGCTCACTCCTTTCGGTTTTGGCATTAACCGGCAGCTTCCTGCTGATATGCCTTGAGGGTTTCTTCGGAAAGCGTACGCAGCGCTTCTTCCTTCAATTGGGTAAATTCCGGTGAGGTGATGATCTGCGGTTTCCGCGGCCGGGGCAGATCGATCAACAGATGCCGCTTGATCGTGCCTGGACGGGAGGTCATAATGTATACCTCGTCAGAGAGGTAGATCGCCTCTTCCATGTCATGGGTGACGAAGAGAATTGTTTTTTGAAAGTCGTCCCAAAGGTCGAGCAGCCACTCTTGCATCATGGCACGGGTCTGGGCATCCAGAGCGCCGAAGGGCTCATCCAGCAAAATAACGTCCCGGTCATACAGAATGGTGCGAAGCAGTGCCGCCCTCTGTCTCATACCACCGGAGAGCTGGGCGGGGTAATGATACTCAAACCCCTTAAGACCATATTTGTGCAGCAGGGGCAGCGCCTTGGCTTTCGCCTCCCGTTTGGAGGTTCCTTGAATTTCCAAGCCCAGAATCACGTTGTCCAGAATCGTCCTCCAGGGAAGCAACAAATCCTTCTGCAGCATATAACCGGTGATGCCGGTTAATCCATCGACACGGTTACCATTGACATAAATGGCTCCTTCCGTATTGTCGAGCAGCCCGGAGATGATGTTAAACAACGTGGACTTCCCGCAGCCGCTGGGACCGACAATGCTGACAAAGCGGTGGTTGGGAATCCGCATGTCGATCGGACCTAGCGCTTGAACCAGGGTGCCGTCGGCTGACGGATAGGTCTTGCTGATGTTCTCAAGCTCCATCTTGTAAGGGTTCATCTTCATCGCCACCTCCTTTGTGTTAAATTCATAGTAATATATATCACACGGTAGGAGCGATAAGAAGTGTTTATGTCAGATAATATAACATTTAAATGACGCGAAACTTAATTGGGAGAGTAAAGGGGAAGGGATTATTGATCGCGGCTATTGCGGAATTGGTCTACCTGAGCGATGATACCGGCCTGCAGCTTGGGGAGCAGATTCAGGATTTGGTCGGATGCAGACTGCGAATATACACAATAAAAGCTTTGCTGCAGGTGAACTTCGGGAAGGGAAATTGTCTCGATAGCGGCGTCGCGGCCGGAGGGCCATAAAGAGGATACGGGCAAAAAGGAGCAGCCTGTTCCTTGCTCGACCATTTGGCGAATGACGTGCGAGGTGTCCACCTCGATCAGTTTTTGGGGATGCATGCGCAGGGGGGCAAACAACTGGTGTTCTAGCAGTTCTCTCAAAGGCATATGTCTTTTGAGCAAAATAAAGGGAACCTCCTTCAGATAGGTAAAGAGGCTGCGGTAACGCGGGAATTCCGGTTGCTTCGGCCCGATGAAGGCAAGAGGCTCTTCAAACAGCTTGATGCTGTGAAGCTGGGGGAGCGGTGAGAAGGCCTGGTTGATGAAGGAAATATCGAGTTCCCCGGAAGCGGTGCGGAGGGCCAGATCCAGAGACTGGCCGGTGCTGATCTTCCACTCCATGAGGGAGGACTGATCCTTCATGGAGTGGATGACGGAGGGGAGCATGACGTGGGTAAGCGATTCTACGATTCCGATGCGCAGCTTCTTCTCCGTGTGCTGAGCCGACAGGGTGCGGAGGGATTCTTGCCCGGCTTCCAAGGCGCTTAAAGCATATTGGGCGTAAAAGTAAAATCTGCGTCCGGCTTCTGTCAGGAAAGCGCCGGAGCGTGTGCGGTGAAACAAGGAAGCATCCAGCTCGGTCTCAAGACCTGCGATGCGAATACTGACAGCGGGCTGTGTCAGAGCGACATAGTGAGCCGCTTTGCTCATGCTCTCCGTTTCCGCTACAGCAATAAATACTTTCAGGTCCAACATGTCCATGGATGAGCCCTCCTCGCTTCAGCCCAAATATCCGGTTCGATAGTGTGAGAATATTTTACATGAAAAGAGCGGGTGTAGCACTGGTTAAATTTCCCTGAGGGACATGGTTGGTGCTCAAAATGTACTGAAAAAGAGTTGTTCATCTCCTGCAATTTATGCTATAATAAAAAGTCGTTTACCCTGGTATTAATTATTTTAAAGTATACTTAGATCATGTCATTGTGAGTTTATCGGATAGAATGATTATTGCGAATGTGAAGAGAGGTGACTTCCCTTGTTGGACCGACTACAATCGCTGGCTGACCGTTATGAGAAGCTGAGCGAGCTGCTCTGCGATCCCGACGTGGCTAGTGATACGAAAAAGCTGCGGGATTATTCAAAAGAACAATCGGATTTACAGCCGGCTTATGAGGCGTACACTGAATATAAGCAGGTCATCGAGGAACTGGACGCCGCCAAGGTGATGCAGGCCGAGAAGCTGGATGATGAAATGCGTGAAATGGTGAAGATGGAAATCGAGGAACTGACAGCGCGTCAACAAGTGCTCGAGGAGACCATTCGGGTGCTGCTGCTGCCGAAGGATCCGAATGACGATAAGAATGTTATTGTGGAGATCCGCGGTGCGGCTGGGGGAGATGAAGCGGCCTTGTTTGCTGCTGATCTGTACCGGATGTATTCCCGTTATGCAGATACCCAGGGCTGGAAGGTTGATATCATGGACGTGAACGAGAGCGATCTCGGCGGTTTCAAGGAAATTATTTTCATGATTAACGGCCGCGGGGCTTATAGTAAAATGAAATTCGAAAGCGGTGCTCACCGGGTGCAGCGTATTCCTTCCACGGAATCCGGCGGCCGGATTCACACATCGACCTCAACCGTAGCCGTCATGCCTGAAGCGGAAGAAGTCGATATCGAAATTCTTGACAAGGATATTCGTGTCGATACGTTCTGTTCCAGTGGTGCGGGCGGTCAGTCCGTCAACACGACGAAATCGGCTGTGCGCGTAACGCATATTCCGACGGGTATCGTTGCGACCTGTCAGGACGGCAAGTCGCAGAACTCCAATAAGGAGAAGGCGCTGCAGGTGCTGCGTGCCCGGATCTCCGATATGATGCGTCAAGAGGAAGAAGCGAAATATGCCGGAGAACGGAAAAGCAAGGTTGGCACCGGTGACCGCAGTGAGCGGATCCGGACGTACAACTTCCCGCAAAGCCGGGTGACGGATCACCGGATCGGACTGACGATTCATAAGCTGGACCAGGTGATGAACGGGGAGATCGAGGAAATCGTATCCGCGTTAACGATTGCCGAGCAGGCTGACATTATGGAAAAGGGAGAATAACCCTTGGACATGAACAAACACAAGTTTCGGTTATCCGAAGGGATGACGATTATAGAAGCCCGTAAAGAGGCTTCTTCTTTTTTAGCGTCTCATGGCGTGGCTGAGCCGGAATCGAATGCTGAGCTGCTGCTGAGGCATGTGCTGGAGCTGAATAACGGGGCCGCTTATTTGCTGGCCCTGCGCGACCCTTTTCCCGCCGACCGGAAGGAAGCATGGGAGGAAGCAATCCGCCGCAAAGCGGCGGGCGAGCCGGCGCAGTATATCATCGGGGAACAGGAATTCTACGGCTTGACCTTCCGGGTCACGCCGGACGTCCTGATTCCGCGCCCGGAGACGGAGCTGCTCGTGGAGGCGGTCGTGCGCGAAGCCGATCGCCTGTGGCCTGCCGGCGGCAACCTGCCTGCGGGCTCCGGCCCGCTTGTTGCCGACATCGGCACTGGCAGCGGCGCGATTGCCGCTGCCCTGGCCAGTCTGCGCCCGTCATGGCGCATCACGGCGAGCGATATCTCGCCGGGCGCGCTCGCAGTAGCGGGCGCCAATGTCCAGCGGCTGGGGCTGGCCGTGGAGTTCAAGCAGGGGAACCTGCTTGAACCCTTTGCGGACATGCCGCTGGACATCGTGGTCAGCAATCCGCCGTACATTCCGGCGGAGACAATTCCGCACCTGCAGCCGGAGGTGCGGGACTACGAGCCGCGCGGCGCGCTCGACGGCGGTCCGGACGGGCTGGCCCCGTACCGGATCATGCTCGCGCAGCTGCCGCTGCTGCCCGCCCCGCCGCGCCTGATCGGCTTCGAGCTGGGCCTGGGCCAGGCCGGCGAGGTCGCGGAGCTGCTCCGCCGGGCAGGGCACTGGGATCGGATTTTGACGATCCCCGACTTGGCCGGTATTGAGCGGCATGTGCTGGGCGTGAGAACGGTGCAATAGCTGCGGAACAACCGCGCAATAGCTACGCAATAACCGTGCAATAGCTGCGCAGTAACCGTGCAATAACCGTGCAATAACCGCGCAATAGCTACGCAATAACGGTGCACTAGCTGCGCAATAACCGCCCAACAGCCGGACAGTAATCGCGCAATCCTGGTAGTTTACGGCTAATTGCATTGATCGAGAGAACGGGTCCGCTTGCAGATTGCAGAAGCGGACTTTTTTGCAGCTTTAGCCAATTTTTAGCTCGCGAAGAGTGCGAAACAAAAAAACACCTGCTATGCGGGTGAGAGAACAAAGGTTGAACTAACAGGATCATTGCTCTAGCTTATATTCAACCTATGGTACCGATTCAATTGTAAAAGGTACGCTTAAATTCTGAATTTTGGCTTCGAATTTAGACATAGTTGTATTGAGTACAGTTAGATTGGCAAAACTCTGTCATCCTGATACAGGAACCGATTTTTAACTGTAAGTTGTACACTTAAACCTGTGAAATTTGAAAATGTCGAGGTTTTAGTTGCGCTTACTGCAATTAATCATCAAGATTATCCAGCGACCGGCCGCGATAGACTTAAATGAGATGAAGCAGCCAACAGGGGGGGCGTTCGAATAAACCGCCCGTTAGGTGAGGAAATGCAACTGACCATTGAGTGAGGATTGTGATTATGAACGAAGGCGGGCAAATGGGTCTTTTTAGTGTAAGCTGGTTTCGCAGTTTATCGGGTTTTAAAGTATACTTAATGAAGGAAAGGGCGCAAGGCCCGGAAAGTGAGGGACGGCATGCTGAAGAGACTGAAACGAATCGATGTCACCATCATCATCATCCTGCTGCTTCTCATGGCAATCAGTATCGTAGTGCTCTATAGCGCGACCGTGAATACGAAGTACGGGGGGTACCATTTACGGATGCTCGTCTATTATGCGCTTGGGTTTGCCACCTTTTTCGGGATGGCCATGATTGACTTCAAGCTGCTTGTGAAGTATGCCCCGTTCATCTATCTGTTTGGGCTTGGGCTGCTAGTCGTCGTGCTGTTCATCGGGAATGAATATTACAGCGCAACGGGGTGGTTAACCCTTCCCGGAGGGGTGAGCTTTCAGCCTGCGGAGTTTTTCAAACTGCTGTTAATTCTGTTTCTCGCCTTCATGCTGCTTAAGAAGCGCAAGCCGAAGCTGGGATTCTGGAAGGATGTCCTGCCGATTATGGTGCTGACGTTCATTCCGTTCCTGCTCGTAATGGCGCAAAATGACCTTGGAAATGCGCTTAGCTATCTGGTCATTCTGGCGGGCATGCTCTGGATTGGAAACATTAAATATATTCAGGCCTTTATCGCTCTGGCCCTGTTCGCGGGAGCGGCATTTGGCGGCATTACCGCCTACAAGGTGTATCACGACGAAGTATATACGTTCTTCGAGGACATTGGACGCGCGCACTGGATTGAGCGGATCGATCCCTGGCTTGTGCCGGAAAAAGCAACGGATAAAGCGATTTATCATACGCGGAATGCCAAGCTCGCGATAGCTTCGGGCGGTATGACGGGAGAGGGCTATCTGAAAGGAGAGACTGTCCAGTCAGAGCGCGTTCCTCTTACCTATTCCGACTCCATCTTTGTCGTGATTGCCGAAGAGTTCGGATTTATAGGCAGCTCGGTCCTGCTGCTGCTATATTTCGTATTGATACACCGGCTCATTCTGGTTTCGCTGGAATGCAAGGACAGGAGCGGACCTTATATCATCGTCGGGATCGTCGCCATGTTCCTGTATCAAATTTTTGAAAATATCGGCATGTTTATCGGGCTGATGCCGCTGACTGGCATTACGCTGCCCTTCATTAGTTATGGAGGAACCTCGCTGCTAATTAATATGGCATGCGTCGGAATCGCGATGAGTATCCGGATGTACGGGCAGGATGAAGCCGATGAGACATCAGAAGCGGTCGCCCGCTATAAGCCGAAGCGATCCATCATTACTGAGGAATAGACAGACTGGTGAGTGGATTTCCACCTTATAATAACTTAGTTCAATTAGAGAAAGCTGCGAACAACAGCGATCGTAAACATACTTCACACGTTGCCCTCAAAACGTAAAATTCAATAGTTCAATTTATATAGATTAATAGATTTGCCAGGTTTAAAACTCTCCTAACCGGACAGAATGGTAGACATCAGAGATTCGGTTGGAGTGTGAAGTCAAATGAGAGAGAACCGTCGGAAGTCGATTGCACTTATATGTTTTAGTATGTTGATTTTGCTGATGTCCTGGGAAGGACAGAAGGCGGATACGGCAGCTGCGGAAGGCTTGATCCCGCAAGAATCCATACGTCTGCGAATCCTGGCTAATTCCGATAGTCTGGGCGATCAAGCAGTAAAACGGCTGGTCCGAGACGCGGTTGTGGAGCAAATGAACGGGTGGGTAGCCGAGCTGGCTCAGCCGGAAAGCCTGGAGGACGCTCGGGCTATGGTTCAGGGCAGGCTGTCCGACATTGAGCGGCGTGTAGGAGAGACGCTCAAGGCAAGCGGCAAAAGCTACAGCTACGAGGTTGAGCTGGGCGAGGTGCCGTTTCCGACGAAAATCTATGGAGGGGCCGTGTATCCGGCCGGAGACTATGAAGCGGTGCGGGTTACTCTTGGCGCCGGAGCAGGCAAGAACTGGTGGTGCGTATTGTTTCCTCCTCTTTGCTTCGTGGATGCGGGCAGCGGAGATGCTTTGCAGAAGTCCGCAAGTGCCAAGTCTGGCGAGAAGGATGGCATTGCTGCAGCAAAAGGGAGCATTGAAGCGAATGCCGGGGCCGATACAGCGATGGTTCAAGTTGATCCTGAAGAGGTGGAGGTCCGGTTTTTCCTTTGGGATATGCTGGTGAATTTCTGGAACTGGATTACGGGCCTGTTTGCCTAGCGCAGATGCTCCCCGGGCCTGGGCCTCGTCCTTGAATTGAATAGGATTGAAAAAGAACCGTACAGGATACTGAACTTCTGTGCGGTTTTCTGCGTTGTCGACATGAGCTATAATAAAAGCGCGAGTTCGGAAAAATTTCTGAAAAAAATTACAGCAGTCTGGAAGGATGACCTATGGACGAAGAGCTCAAGCCATCCGCGAATCTTGTGCCCCTGCAAAAGGAGACAAGCTATTGGGATGTGAAGCTGCTGCCTGAAGAGATGAGCGGCAGTTCTGATCATTATATGAATCAAGCTCGGCTTGATGAGATAGAGCACAGATTGAATGAAGCGGGCAAGGTCCTGGCGGCAGGGGGAACCGTAGCTTTTCCAACCGAGACCGTATATGGTCTTGGTGCGGATGCCCGCAACAGCAAGGCAGTGGAGGCGATCTTTGCTGCGAAGGGAAGACCCTCGGATAATCCGTTAATTGTTCATATCGCCTCAACGCATCAGCTGGAAGGGCTGGTGACGGGCATTAACGATACAGCCGCCCGATTAATGGAGGCCTTCTGGCCCGGGCCGTTAACGATTGTGCTGCCGGTCATGGAGGGAGCTGTCTCGCCGCGTGTAACGGCGGGGCTTGATACCGTGGCCGTGCGGATGCCGGACCACGAGGTGGCGCTGCGGCTCATCTCCGCAGCGGGCTGCCCGTTGGCGGCGCCCAGCGCCAACCGCTCCGGGCGGCCGAGCCCGACACTGGCGGACCATGTCCGCGAGGATCTGGGCGGCCGCATTGACGGCATCGTCGACGGCGGAGCCACCGGCGTCGGCGTCGAGTCCACCGTCGTCCTCGCCGGGGACGACGGGATCGTGACCGTGCTCCGCCCTGGCGGGGTCACGGTCGAGGAGCTCGCCCCCTATGCCGCAGGGGGCGTAGAGCTGGACCCTGCGCTGCGCGGCGGCGCAGGGATGCCCGGCCCGGCGGCGGCGCCCCGCTCGCCGGGCATGAAATACACGCACTACGCCCCGAAGGGCGAGCTGCGTGTCGTGGCCGGGTCCGCCCCGCAGGTGGCGGACCGGATCCAGGCCGAGCTGGACGCGGCCAAGGCGCGGGGAGAGATCACGGGCGTGCTCGCCTTTGACGAGCATCTCCCGTTCTACCGCGCCGACTGCGTGCTCTCGCTCGGCAGCCTGGCGCGGCTCGAGACGGCTGCGCATCGTCTCTACGCCGCGTTACGCCGCTTCGACGATAGCGGCGTCACGGTCATGCTGGCCGAGGCTTGTCCCGAGGACGGCCTCGGCGCCGCCGTGATGAACCGCCTGCTGAAAGCGGCGGGTCACCGAATCATCTTCGTCTGAATTCAACCGCCGAAGGAGGATGCCTCATGATCATGATCGGTCTGACCGGCTGGGGGGATCACTCGAAGCTGTATCCTCCGGGTACCCCTGCCAGGGAGAAGCTGGCCAGATATGCTGACTACTTCCCGCTTGTTGAGGTAGACAGCTCTTTTTATGCCGTACTGGGAGAGGCGACGTACCGCAAGTGGCTGGAGGAAGCGCCGCAGCTTGCCTTTATTCTGAAGGCCTATCGTGGAATGACCGGCCATCTGCGGGGCAAGAACCCTTACCCGGACGCGGATGCGATGTACCGTGCTTACCTTGATTCTATTGCTCCTATGGTCGAATCCGGGCGGCTAAGGGCAGTGATGTTTCAATTTCCGCCCTGGTTCGATTGTAAGGCGGAGCATGTACGCCAACTGCGGGCGATCAAACGCCGGATGCAGGGCTTGCCGCTTGCGGTTGAATTCCGGCATCGCAGCTGGTATGCGAAGAATGTGCTGGAGGAGACGCTTGCCTTCCTTCGGCTTGAAGGCTGGATTCACATCATATGCGACGAGCCCCAGATCGGCGAAGGATCGGTTCCGGTTGTGCTGGAGCCCACCCATCCTGAGCTGACTCTGGTTCGTCTGCATGGCCGCAATACAGGAGGCTGGCTGCAGAGCGGCTCGCCCGATTGGCGGGAGACCCGGAATTTATACTGCTATACCTCCGAAGAATTGCATGAATGGGGACGCCGCTTGGACACATTACTGGAAAAAGGCGCGCGTGAACTAGGAATGATATTTAACAATAATTCTGGAGGAGACGCCGCTCCCAATGCGCTTGAGATGATGAAGCTCCTTGGCATGACTGCGGGAGAGCTGCCTCCGCAGCAGCTTGATTTATTTTAAAATTATATAAGTTGAACTATAAATCTACGTAGAAAGGGCATAAGAGTGAAGTGTGCTGAAGTGAAAGCTTTCTGCAGGAAAGCTGCTTCGGGAGCATAAGCTCGGGAGTGTTCGCCTTTGTAAGTGGATTTCTACCTTATAATATCTTAGTTCAATTAGAGAAATCCGCGAACAACAGCGATCGTAAGCACACTTCACACGTTGCCTCCAAACGTAAAATTCAGTAGTTCAACTTATATATAGATGATTGGCTGGAGGTGTTGGTCTTGGAAATGTTTGAGCTTGTTCTGCTTATGCTGGTGCTTATCGGTGTCTCCAACGTGCTGAACCGGTTTATCCCTACGATACCGGTACCGCTCTTTCAAATAATATTAGGGACGCTGGCTGCAATTATGCCTCTAGGTCTGCATCTGCCCCTGAACTCGGAGTTGTTCCTGCTGCTGTTCATTGCTCCGCTGCTCTATAATGACGGCAAAAAAACACCAAGAGAAGAACTGTGGAACCTGCGCTCTCCCATCCTTCTGCTTGCGCTTGGTCTGGTGTTTGTAACGGTGTTCGCTGGCGGGTATTTCATCCACTGGCTGATCCCAAGTATCCCTTTGCCTGCCGCCTTTGCGCTTGCAGCCATCCTGTCTCCAACAGATGCGGTGGCTGTAAGCTCACTTGCTGGCAGGATTCATCTTCCGAAGGGGATTTTGCGCCTTCTGGAGGGCGAATCACTGATGAACGATGCTTCCGGGCTCGTTGCCTTTAAATTTGCAGTGGCTGCTACCGTCACAGGCGTCTTTTCCCTTGCAGATGCTGCCGTCAGCTTTCTGTGGATCGCGCTGGGAGGACTTCTCTGCGGTGCGGTGCTTGCCTTCCTGATCGTGTGGGTCAGAATGTTTATTCGCCGGCTTGGGATGGAGGATGTGACCGTTCATATGCTGATTCAGATTCTGACGCCGTTCCTCATTTACTTGATCACAGAGGAGCTTGGCTTGTCAGGCATTCTGGCCGTTGTAGCCGGCGGGATCGTGCATGCCATTGAACGGGACCGGAACGAATCGGTGCAGGCTGAGCTGCGCGTGGTGTCACAAAATACGTGGACCGTCATTCTGTACATATTAAACGGTCTGGTCTTTGTGATTCTGGGCTTGGAAATTCCAAGTGCAACCCAGACGATTTTTCACAATCCCGAATATAGCAATCTGCAGGTTCTAGGATTTATTGGCCTAATCTACCTCGGCTTGCTTCTGCTCCGCTTCATCTGGGTGTTTGTCTTCTGGCGGGGCTCCTGGCTGATGGGCAGCGGTGAGGATCTGGAGCGGCCGAAGCTGATGTCCTCGCTGCTGATCTCGTTATCCGGAGTTCGCGGTGCGGTCACGCTTGCCGCGGCCTTCTCTATCCCATTCTTATTGCAAGACGGCAGTGCCTTTCCAGAAAGAGACCTGATTAT
This sequence comes from Paenibacillus apis, assembly GCF_018333295.1. Classification (NCBI taxonomy): domain Bacteria; kingdom Bacillati; phylum Bacillota; class Bacilli; order Caryophanales; family Paenibacillaceae; genus Paenibacillus; species Paenibacillus apis. Next base: position 169,873 of record NZ_BORS01000005.1, on the reverse strand, counting down.
CTTCTTGGCTGCCGGTGTCATTCTTTGCTCCTTGGTCGTGGCGAGCGTTCTGTTGCCCTTGCTTTCCCGCGAACAGGGAGATGACGTTGATCATTCAGCGGAGCGCGAACACGAGGCCAGACTGCGCATGCTCAAGGCGGGGATCCGTGCAGTCGAGGGTGCCGTTAATGAAGAGAACGGCCGGGCTGCTAGAGAGGTAATCAGCAACTACCGCCGACAGCTGTATCATCTGCAGCAGAGTCAGAATACGGAGGATTGGTCTGACCGCTCGCGCAATGAGTCCATCATGAAGATTCGATTTGCCGCCATACAGGCGGAGCGCCAAGAACTCCAGAAGATGCTGGAGCAGGGAGAAGTATCCGGAGAACTGGCGGGTCAGATCCAGGAAGTCATGAGTCAGATGGAGGTCGTATTATCCAGCGGCTTTAAGATGAAGGCAATGGTTACCTTGTTCCGTCTTCAACGTTTATTCAAGGGACAATTATCGGTCAAGAAGAGGGAGCAGATTCCGATGGATAAGAAGGAGAAATTTGCTTCGATCAGGCTTCGAACGGCGAGTGCGGCACTTGCTGTAGTAAAGTCCCAAATGAATGACACCAACCGCCAGGCGGTCATGATCGTTGCTTCCCAATATCAGGACATGGTGGATCGTCTTCGTTCAGGTGTGAAAAGCGGTCAGCATATGGATGATACGAACGAGGATATGTTTGACCAATTTAAAAATGAGCTGCAGATCAAGGCGATTCAGGCGGAGCGGGATGAAGTGCAGCTGATCTTTGAGGAAGGCGGAATCACGCGGGCCACGGCCAACAAGCTTCGGCAGTATATCAATTACACGGAAGCCGGAATCCTCGAGCCCGGTGAAGAGGAGTAACCTAATATAAGTTGAACTATAAAAGTTGCCCCAGTACGTAAAATTATTAGTTCAACTTATATAGCTGCGTTATAATTTCAAGGGCATTCTTGTCATGAATACCGTCTTGTCCGCATAAGGTTGTACAGGTGTAATTTCGGACAGGGGGCGGCTAAATGACGCAGGCCATATCAGAACTGGGTGAACTCGTAACCATTGTGCTCATGGCGATTGCACTGGGGATGGATGCCTTTTCCCTGGGCGTAGGCATCGGTATGAAGGGAGTGCGGCGGATTGACGCTCTTCGGATCGGTACGATGGTGGCCTTGTTCCATGTGCTAATGCCGCTGGTAGGTATTTTTGCCGGTCAGTATGTAGGCGCTTTGCTTGGAGATTTGGCCCGATATGCCTCAGGAGGACTTCTTCTATTGCTGGGCTTGCATATGATTCTCAGCTCATGGAAGGGAGGCGGCTTTCATTCTATTAATCATCGCTCTCTGTGGGGATCGCTCTTGTTCTCGCTCAGCGTCAGCATCGATTCTTTTTCGGTGGGGGTCTCCTTGGGGATGTTCCACAGCAACCTGATTCTGACGGTTCTTTCCTTTGGCTTCTTCGGTGGGCTGATGTCGCTAATGGGACTTGGGCTGGGCAGACAGATGGGCAAGCAGTTCGGTGATTACGGAGAGGCCGCCGGAGGGGCGATCCTGTTTGCGTTTGGTCTTCTGTTTATCTTTTGATACAATAAGCTGTAAACGCAGGGGGTGACAGGAGTGCGAGTTCTATTCGTCTGTACGGGAAATACTTGCCGTAGTCCGATGGCAGAAGGGATTATGCGCAAGCTGGTCGCGGATCGCGGACTTCAAATTGAAGTTAGATCTGCTGGTGTAGCTGCCTCTACGGGTGCCTCCATGTCGCGGCATGCAGAAGCGGTATTGCGGGATAAGGGGATCGTTGACAAGTTCGCTTCAACTCAGCTTCACTCGGAACAGGTAGAGTGGGCCGATCTTATATTGACGCTGACAGAGAGTCATAAGCAGCATATTCAATTCGCTTTTCCAACATCTTTGGATAAGGTCTATACCCTGAAGGAATATGTCAGCGATGGGAGCGGCATGGCTGAGAGCTACGATATCTCCGATCCTTACGGGGGCTCCCGTGATGACTATGATCGAACGGCTGAGGAAATTGCTGCCGCGCTGGACAAGCTTGCTGATAAGCTTGGCGGGCAAGCCTGAATTTTGCTTCTTTCAGAGGTTGCTTTTACAGGCATAATGCTTTATTCTAAAGCAAATGAGAGATTCCGATGTGACTGGCGACGGAAGTGGATCAAACCACGATGGAGCATCGGAGACATACGGCCGGTCGCCTGGGCAAAGAGCACGACGCAAGCTTGCAGCGTCATGCTCTTTTTTGCATATTGAAGCGTGTCTTGTCTGGTGTTTCAGGTATAATAAGGGGAAGTACCCTGAAAGGAAGGCCTGAATATGGGAGAAGCAAACAACGTTATCGATCGGGAAGGCTTGTCGGCGCAAATAGCTGAAGTGGTAGAGGAGCTGTGTGTGCACGCCAGGCTGGGACCGGGCAAACTGCTCGTCATTGGTGCAAGCACCAGCGAGGTAGCCGGAGTAAGAATCGGAACCGGAGGTGCTGAGGATATCGCTGAATCCCTGTATCGCGGGATAGAGATGGTAAGAATGCAATATGGGTTTGACGTAGCCTATCAATGCTGCGAGCACCTGAATCGGGCGCTTGTTGTGGAGCGGAAGGTCTTGGATCGACTTCGGCTTACGGAGGTAGCAGCGGTTCCGGTTCCCAAAGCAGGCGGCTCCATGGCTGCGATCGCTTATCGTCACTGCTCTGAGCCTTGTCTGGCCGATACCATCGAAGCGGATGCCGGCATTGATATTGGAGAGACGCTGATCGGCATGCATTTGCGGCGGGTTGCTGTTCCATATCGGCCAACCCGAAGACTCGTGGGGCAGGCTCGAGTGACGGCTGCCTGGACAAGACCAAGGCTGATCGGCGGAGAACGGGCGGTATATGCATTGCCTCGGATCGAATCCGGGGATATCGGGACGTGTGATTGAATTATTTATAATATAGGAGGATTTTAGAAGATGGATCAATTGAGAAAGCAAGACCCTGCAGTTCTGGAAGCAATGAATCTGGAGCTGAAGCGCCAGCGGAATAACATTGAGCTGATCGCCTCCGAGAATATTGTTAGTGAAGCGGTTATTGAAGCGATGGGCTCTGTCCTGACCAACAAATACGCTGAAGGCTATCCGGGCAAGAGATACTATGGCGGCTGCGAGCATGTGGATATCGTTGAGGATATTGCCCGCGATCGGGCCAAGCAGCTCTTTGGCGCTGAGCATGCAAATGTTCAGCCTCATTCCGGGGCCCAAGCGAATATGGCGGTATATCTGGCTGCGCTTAAACCGGGAGATACCGTCCTGGGGATGAATCTGGCTCATGGCGGACATTTGACTCATGGCAGCCCGGTTAATGCTTCCGGCCTGCTCTATAACTTTGTTGCATATGGCGTACAGGAAGATTCCTCCCTGATCGATTATGAAGAAGTCCGCAAGGCTGCCTTTAAGCATCGTCCCCGCCTGATTGTTGCAGGCGCGAGTGCTTATCCTCGGATCATCGATTTCGAGAAGCTTGGACAAATCGCCAACGAGGTTGGTGCGCTCTTCATGGTGGATATGGCGCATATTGCCGGACTCGTAGCGGCCGGACTTCACCCAAGCCCGGTGCCGCATGCGCACTTTGTGACGACGACCACACACAAGACCTTGCGCGGACCTCGCGGAGGAATGATTCTGTGCCGTCAGCCTTGGGCAGCCGCTATTGATAAGGCTGTGTTCCCCGGCACGCAAGGCGGGCCTCTGATGCATGTGATCGCCTCCAAAGCGGTTGCGCTGGGTGAGGCATTGCAGCCTTCATTCAAAACCTATGCAGAGAATGTTGTCAAGAATGCGAAGGCGCTGGCAGAGACGCTTCTAGGTGAGGGCCTGAATCTGGTCTCCGGCGGAACTGACAATCATCTGATGCTCATTGATACCCGCAATCTCAATATCACGGGCAAAGACGCCGAGCATGTGCTCGACTCCATCGGCATTACCGTGAACAAGAACGCGATTCCGTTCGATCCGACCAGCCCGTTTGTAACGAGCGGTATCCGGATCGGCACACCGGCGGTGACATCGCGAGGCATGGATGAGGAAGCGATGAAGGCGATTGGCCGGATCATCGCGCTCGTGCTGAAGAATCCTAAGGATGAAGCCGTATTGGCCAAAGCGCGCGGACAGGTTGCGGAGCTGACCGATAAGTTCCCGATCTATCCCGAGCTGAGCTACGAATAAGCGTAACCCCAAAATTACCGTCCGCAAAAAATCTGCGGGCGGTTTTTTTGTTGCCCATCACGATGAAGATTCCGCAATTTCCCCCTGTCCTATCAATCGTTTATTGCATAAGATATTGTGATACGGAAATCGGCATATTCCTCATGGCAGGATGCATGCGCTCAAAGGAAGAGGCAGGAGCGGAGGAGGTGATGCGATGGGCTACTATTATACGGCGATCGGGGACTCTTTGACGAAAGGGGCAGGGGCCTGGCTGAGCGGCGGATTTGCCCCCCTTTACCGTCAGATGGCCGAAGAACGTCTGCGGACCTCGGTCAATTATGAGAATTTGGGGGTCAATGGGCTAACCAGCGATAAATTGCTGCCAATGGTTCGAAATAACCAGTTTTTCCGGACGGCGATCAACCGGGCCGACATAATAACCGTGTCCATAGGCGCGAATGATTTGCGCCCGTACGCCAAGGCCCTGACCGGCAGGTCCGGCGCCGGGGCTTCCGGGATTGCACAGGCGCTGAATCGTACGAAGGGAAATGTGCGGCAAATCGTGTATGAAATGTATCGGATCAAATCGGGTCAGCGCCGTCCATTCATTATTCGCATGGTGGGGGTTTACAATCCTTTTCCGAGTGTAAGGGAAGTGGGAGTGTACGCTCGTCAGTACAATTCGTTTCTTTCCGGGCTCGGAGGAGGGAATTACCGGGTCGCGGATATTTATCCGTCGTTTGCGGGCAACGAACGGGAGCTGCTCTTCCTGGACGGCGTTCATCCCAATGCCCGCGGTTACCGCATGATCGCGCAGGAATTGCATCGTTTGGGCTATTTTCCATTGAGGTAAGAGGAAACAAGCAGCATATTCCGTTGTCGTGCATTAGGCTTAGTTTTCACGAAGCGGTCAAAATGGAGGCCGTCCAATATTTGACGGATGCTGTCGGGCGGATGATGAACCGGCTTCCATCGATGAACAAATTTGAATTGCTGAGATAAGCGGTCAGACGCGGCTTGCATAGGCGGCGTCTTTTTTCTGGGCGATTTTCGCCGTTCCTATAAATGGAACGTTTCGCCTTACCGCGTTCATGGAAATCGAATATAGACAATGATATAATAAACGAGATTTGGGCGGCTTTTAGGAATATGGATGGGAATGCCGCCGCAAGTGAAGACTGAGCAATAAAACCGGAGGGACAAAACATGGGAAAATTGGTGATATGTGATCACCCCTTGATTCAACACAAACTGACTTTTATTCGTGACATGCGAACCAACACGAAGGACTTTCGTGAGCTAGTGGATGAAGTAGCAACTTTGATGGCATATGAGATTACAAGGGAAATTCCGCTTGAATCCATTACGGTGCAGACACCGGTTGCTGAAGCCGAATCGAAGGTCATTTCCGGGCGAATGCTGGGTCTGATCCCGATTCTGCGGGCGGGATTGGGGATGCTTGACGGCGTCCTTAAGCTGCTTCCTGCGGCAAAGGTTGGACATGTTGGATTGTTCCGCGATCCGGAGACGCTTCAGCCGGTGGAATACTACATAAAGCTTCCGACCGATGTGCAGGAACGTGAATTGATCGTGATCGATCCAATGCTGGCAACAGGGGGATCTGCGATCGCTGCAATTACGGCATTAAAGAACCGCGGCTGCACCCAGATCAAGATGATGAATCTGATTGCTGCTCCCGAGGGAGTAAAGGCCGTACACGACGTTCATCCGGACGTGGATATTTATGTTGCGGCACTGGATGATCATTTGAATGAACACGGATATATCATTCCTGGTCTTGGTGATGCGGGCGACCGTTTGTATGGAACCAAGTAACAGACAGATAAGCTGACTAAAGGAGGGGACCATGTTGTCCAAGATTAAGGTGATGACGATCTTCGGTGTTCGCCCTGAAGCGATTAAGATGGCTCCGCTGATTCTAGAGCTGCAGAAGCATCCGGAGCATATTGAATCTGTGGTATGCGTTACTGCGCAGCACCGCGAGATGCTGGATCAGGTGCTTGAAGTGTTCAAGCTGGTGCCGGACTATGATCTGGATGTCATGAAGCCGAATCAGACCTTGAACGAGATTACCCTGCGGGTGCTTGAAGGCTTGGAAAAGGTACTGCGTGAGGCCAAGCCGGATATTGTGCTTGTGCACGGAGATACATTGACTACATTTCTGGCAAGCTATGCTGCCTTCCTGCAGCAAATCAAGGTCGGCCATGTAGAGGCGGGCTTGCGGACCTGGAATAAACTGTCGCCTTATCCCGAAGAGATGAATCGTCAATTGACCGGGATTCTTGCGGATATCCATTTTGCACCGACAGACTGGTCTGCAGGGAATTTGAGAAAAGAGAATAAGCAAGAGTCAAGTATTTTTATCACAGGCAATACAGTTACAGATGTGTTTCAATATACTGTAAAGCCGAATTATAGCAATTCTGTGTTAGAATGGGCCGCGGGAAAGCGACTTATTCTCATGACTGCACACCGGCGGGAGTCGCAGGGAGAGCCGCATATGAATATTTTCCGTGCCGTTAAGCGGATTGCGGATGAATTTGAGGACGTGGCTATCTGCTATCCTGTTCATCTAAGCCCTGCTGTCAGAGAGCCGGCTTATGAAACCTTGGGCGGTCATCCCCGTATTAAATTGATTGAACCTTTAGATGTGGTGGATTTGCATAATTTCTATCCGCATACTCACCTCATTCTTACGGATTCCGGCGGTTTACAAGAAGAAGCGCCGTCTTTTGGCGTTCCTGTGCTAGTGCTTCGTGACACAACGGAACGGCCGGAGGGGATCGAAGCGGGAACACTGGAGCTCGTGGGCACAGATGAGGAGATGGTTTATGAGCGGACTAAGGCGTTGCTTGAAGACAATGAGTTGTATAATTCTATGAGTCGGGCCGCTAACCCGTACGGTGATGGAAAGGCTTCCGAAAGAATTGTCAATGCGCTTCTTCACTATTTCGGGATTATAAACGAGCGTCCGGAAAGTTTTCACAGAAAGTTCACAAATTAATAGGAACAATAAATTGTGTTTCAAGCCCGCATAGCATACAGTTATACTGTACGGTTTAGCGCTTTCTTTAGGTTATTGCAAGGACATTTCCAACATGAACCTTCATTGACAAAAAGTCGTCACATTCAGTAAAATAAGTTGGGATTGCATGGAATGAGAAAATCTGATAAGGAAGTTCAACCTTGGGTCATTGCCTCTTATATAAGCGGGGCCGGTATACTTCTGGTAATTTACATTATGTCGGGTTTTTGGGTCTCAAAATGGATGGTGTCGCACTTTGAGGCGTCTGCGGCTTGGATCGCTGTCGGGACAAGCGCCGGATTAATTCTTGGCGTGGTTAATATTATTGTTCTAATTTACAAGTTGATGGGGGACCGTAATGGATGATTTGAATTCCATCGTCACGGCCGTAACCCGTGCTACATTGCTGATATTATCGGCTACGCTGATTGGGTGGGCCTTTCTCCCGGCATATAGGCTGATTTTTGGCGGTCTGATCTTGGGTCTTGTTTTTGGTTTGGTGTATGTCCGTTTCCTGTCTGCAAAGGTGCGAGGATTGGTGAATCTTGTCGTCAGCCAGCAGCAGAAGCGATATAGTTTCGGATTTCTTACTAGAATGTGCCTGGTATTGGCAGCGGTGATGTTTGCGGTGCGCTTCGAGCATTTCTCAATTGTATCTACAATTATAGGATTGTTTATACCGCCTTTACTAACTTTGCCGGCAGGGATAGTAATCGGACTCCGTAACAAGTCTTGATAGCTGAAGAGAGGAAAGGGGTGAATATTGACACATGCATGACGCGCCCATTATTAATCTTGGCGGATTCAATCTGGATCTCTCTGCAGTTTTAATGTTGCTTGTGAGTGGAACCCTTGTGTTTCTGCTTTGCATACTGGCAACAAGAAGACTATCTGTAGAAAATCCAGGCAAACTTCAGAATTTTATGGAATGGGTTGTGGAATTCGTTCAAGGTATCATCGGGAGTACGATGGATTTGAAGAAAGGGAAACCTTACGTATCCCTCGGTCTAACGTTGATTTTGTTCATTTTTATATCCAATCTGCTCGGTCTGCCAATGGGATTTATTACGGAAGCTCACAAGCCTGAGATGATCTTCGGGCATGTGATTGAAGCGACCAAGGATCTTGCGAATGGAGAACACGCAGAGCTTCTGTGGTGGAAATCTCCAACCGCTGACGTTTCTGTAACAGCCGGACTGGCATTAATTGTGTTTTTCTTGATGAATTATCTAGGGTTGAAGAACAACCGGAAGCATTACCTCAAGCACTATGTTGAGCCGTTTCCGTTGCTGCTTCCGCTGAACCTCATTGAGAACCTGGCGAAGCCGGTCGCTCTGGCAATCCGGTTATACGCCAACATCTTTGCCGGTGAAGTGCTTATTACGGTTATTTTGAAGCTGGGACTTGTAGGGATTCCATTTATGGCCGCATGGCAAGGCTTCAGCGTCTTTGTCGGTGCGCTGCAGGCATACATCTTTACGATTCTGACTATGGTCTACATTGGACAGATGACGATTCACGAAGAAGGCGAGAGTCATTGATAACACTCAAGAAGCGGCCATTGTATGGTTAAAGCTTCAAGAGGTCTATTATATCAAAAATAATGAAGAACATATCTAAGGAGGAAATTAGAATGACATTTATGGCAGCAGCTTTGGCAGTAGGTTTGGGTGCGCTTGGCGCGGCAATTGGTAACGGTATGATTGTAAAGAGTACGGTTGAATCCATCGCACGTCAGCCGGAAGCAGCAAGCAAGCTTCAAACAACGATGTTTGTCGGCGTAGGTATCGTCGAAGTTGTTCCGCTCGCGGCAACAGTTATTGCATTCTTGATCATGTTTTCCTAATAAAGATTACGGTTTGGCGGGGAGGGCCGATGCCATCCGCGCCTTCGTTTTTTAATTTTTTGCATGATGATGAAAATGCATGTCGCAGCTAACGGAAAGGAGTGACATCGGTGGTAATCCATTGGGAGAATATTGTCATTACGATTATTGCATTCGCACTTTTATATTGGCTGCTGAACAAGTTCGCTTTCGGCAAGCTGTTTGCAGTGATGGAGAAGCGCCGTGAGCTGGTGCGCGGCCAATTGGAGGAAGCGAAGCAGACCAGAGAACAGGCTACAGTGTATGTGGAAGAGCAGAAGGAAGCTCTGAAGCAGGCCCGTCAAGATGCCTTCGAGATTATCGAACAGGCCAAGCAAAGCAGCAGCAAGCAGGCGCTTGATCTGCTGGATCAGGCCAAAGCAGATGCTACAAGGATGAAGGAAGAAGCTATCCGGGATATTGAGAGCGAAAGAACCAAGGCGGTTGACGCTCTTCGCGGTGAGATTGGAGCCTTCTCCGTCAATATTGCTTCCAAGCTGATCGAACGTGAGGTTGAGAATAATCCTGCCGATCAAGAGAAGCTCGTTGATCAATATCTCAAAGAAGTAGGTAGCAGATCATGAGTCGGGAGACAGTAGTTGCCGGAAGATACGCGAAGGCGCTATATGAAATCGCCGAACAGGATCAACGTACGGTCGAAGTGGAGCAGGAGCTTCAGGCTCTTGTGCAAACCTTGCACGAAGATCACGAAATTGAGCAGTTCATCCTTAGTCCGAATATTTCTTCGGCAGCCAAATGGGATGTCATTCGCAGCGGGCTGGAGGGTAAACTGTCCGAGACAGTCATTTCGCTCGCCAAATTGCTTATTGACCGTGGCAGAATTGCGATTTTACCTGAGCTATTGTACAGCTATACCAAGATTGCCGGAGAGAAGCTGGGACGGGTGGATGCGCTTGTAACAAGTGTTTATCCGCTTAGTGAGCAGGAGCAGGCGACATTTGCTGCCGAATTTGGACAATTGATTCACAAGAAGGTTCGGATTCAGAACAATGTCGATAAAAATCTGCTTGGCGGCATCAAGGTGAGAATTGGCGATACGCTGTACGATGGAAGTTTGTCCGGCAAGCTTGAACGGCTTGAAAAGTCTTTTCGAAGACAAGCACTGTAGATAGGGGTGAAACACTTGAGTATCAAACCTGAAGAGATCAGTACACTGATTAAAAGTCAGATCGAACAGTATAAATCCGAAATTGAAGTGGCCGAAGTCGGCACCGTTATCCACGTTGGTGACGGGATTGCCCGTGTCCACGGACTTGAAAACGCCATGGCAAACGAGCTTCTTGAGTTTGATAATGGCGTGTTTGGCCTTGCGCTGAACCTGGAAGAGAGCAATGTGGGCGTCGTTATCCTGGGTCCATACAGCGGAATCCGTGAAGGAGACCAAGTGAAACGCACGGGGCAAATCATGCAGGTTCCTGTAGGTGAAGCCCTGCTCGGCCGCGTTGTCAATCCATTGGGTCAGCCTGTGGATGGGAAAGGCCCAATTGCAACAACTGAATTCCGTCCTGTAGAGAATAACGCTCCTGGCGTTATCGAACGTAAATCGGTACATGAGCCGATGCAGACCGGGATCAAAGCGATTGACTCGATGGTTCCGATCGGCCGCGGCCAACGCGAGCTCATTATCGGCGACCGTCAAACCGGTAAAACTGCGATTGCAATCGATACGATCATCAACCAAAAAGGCAATGGCGTAAAATGTATTTATGTCGCGATCGGACAAAAGCAATCTACCGTTGTTAATGTAGTAGAGACATTGCGTCGTCATGGCGCGCTTGATTACACGATTGTCGTTACGGCTGCCGCATCGGAGCCTTCGCCGCTCTTGTACATCGCTCCATACGCCGGCGTAGCTATGGCCGAGTATTTCATGTATAAAGGCGAGCATGTCCTCATCATTTATGATGACTTGACCAAGCAAGCTGCGGCATATCGGGAATTGTCCCTGCTCCTCCGTCGTCCTCCGGGCCGCGAAGCATATCCAGGCGACGTATTCTATCTGCATTCCCGTTTGCTGGAACGTGCAGCGAAGCTTAGTGATGAATTGGGTGGCGGCTCAATCACCGCGCTTCCATTTATCGAAACCCAGGCTTCGGACGTCTCGGCTTATATCCCAACGAACGTAATCTCGATTACGGACGGACAGATCTTCCTGGAGTCCGATCTGTTCTATTCCGGTCAACGTCCGGCGGTCAACGTTGGTATTTCCGTATCTCGGGTAGGCGGCTCCGCGCAGATTAAGGCCATGAAGAAGGTTGCCGGTACCCTCCGTCTGGATCTTGCTCAATACCGCGAGCTTCAAGCGTTCTCTCAATTCGGTTCCGACCTCGATAAGTCGACGCAAGCTCGTCTGACTCGCGGTTCCCGGATGATGGAAATCCTGAAGCAAGGCGTGAACCAGCCGCTGGCTGTCGAAGAGCAGGTTGTGAGCTTGTACACGGCAGTTAAGGGCTATCTTGATGATATCGCGCTGAAAGACGTGCGTCGTTTTGAAGCCGAGTTCCTCTCCTTCGTGAAGAGTCAACATGCCGAAGTTCTCCAATCGATCCGTGACACCAAGGATCTGACTGCGGATAACGAAGCGTTGCTGAAGGAAGTTATTGAGAAATTCAAAAAAGGCTTTGCAGCCTCTGTATAATACAGGCTTAACCGGCTCTGGCTCTTGTGCCGGAGGCCGGTTATAAGCAGATGGTCTGACAACATGAGGATTAGGAATGTTGCGGAATACGCAACGGACCTGAACCCTCGAATTCGCTATTGCGGCCCGTTCAGTAGCATAGACTGCTCTAAGTGCTATTTCTACAACTAAATTGAGTTTAGAGCGTGAAGGTCGATGGTTAGTTGACTGTTATGCACTTATTCCTTTGCGAAAGACGTCAAAGGGTGTTTTTTGAAGGGTTTAAGTGCGATCTCTACACCTAAATCAGTATTATTGCGCATATGTCGCTTTTTAGTTGATGTTTGTACACTTATTTTGGTTTTGGCTAATAAACGAATGGGGCTGAGGCTTTCCGAAATCAGTCGAATCGTGCTGCTGTCAGATCGAAGATAGATGTTTAAAACCAAGTAATGCTTTCGAAGTAACTTTGGCTCCGCCAAAGTTAAGCTTATGCTTACGAAGTAGTTTTGGCTTCGCCAAAACTTAGGTTTATGCTTTCGAAGTAACTTTGGCTCCGCCAAAGTTTTGAGGTGGTGAAATTATGGCAAAAGGGATCCGCGAAATAAAACGCCAAATCAAGAGTGTCCAAAACACCCGGCAGATCACGAAAGCGATGGAGATGGTTGCTTCAGCCAAACTGAGAAAGGCGCAAGAGAAGGCGCAGGCCTCCCGTCCTTACAAGGAGAAGCTGAAGGAAGTAGTGTCGAGCATCGCGTCTGGGAGCGAGGAGATTTCCCATCCGATGCTGGTATCGCGTCCGGTGAAACGCACGGCTTATATCGTCATTACATCCGATGGCGGATTGGTCGGCGGATACAATGCCAACTTGCTCCGTGCAGTCATGGATACACTCAAGGCGAAGCATGCTTCTACCGAGGAATACGGTCTGTTCGTGATCGGGCGCAAGGGCCGGGACTATTTGAGCCGGCGCAATCAACCGGTTGTGCATTCTGTTACCGACCTATCAGACTCTCCGAAATTTTCCGATATTAAGTCTTTAGCGTATAGCGCTGTACAGGGATTTGAGATCGGGGAATATGACGAGGTGTTCATTTGCTACAGCAAATTCATTAACGCTATTTCACAAAAACCGACGGTTGACCGCCTGCTTCCTTTTGACAAAGTAGAGTCTGAGGGTGCGACAGCAGAATACGAATACGAACCATCACCGGAACGCGTATTAGAGATGCTGCTGCCGAAATATGCCGAGACTTTGATCTTTAGTGCTTTGCTGGAAGGTAAAGCAAGTGAGCTTGGCGCGAAAATGACCGCAATGGGCAGCGCAACGAAAAATGCATCGGAAATGATCAATCAACTCACTCTGACATTTAACCGGGCGCGTCAAGCGGCTATTACCCAAGAAATCACGGAAATTGTCGCAGGTGCAAACGCACAGAGCTGAGGATGAAAGTTTGCGGAGGTGCAGGACAGGCGAAGTTCGATTCGCTAATGTACCTGCATGATTGAAATGTCCGCAAAACTATTAGGAGGGAACATTAGATGAACAAGGGACGCGTTGTTAGCGTAATGGGTCCGGTTGTTGACGTGGAATTTGACCGTGGTCAATTGCCGGAAATTTTCAACGCCATTAGAATTGTGAAGCAGAACGCGCAGGATGATTCGGGCGACCTGATTTTGGAAGCGTCCAATCATCTTGGCGATAACCTCGTCCGCTGTATTGCTATGTCCTCTACAGACGGACTTGTACGCGGGACTGAGGCGGAGGATCTTGGTGCTCCAATTTCTGTTCCTGTAGGTGAAGTTACACTGAGCCGGGTATTTAACGTGCTTGGTGAAGCAATCGACAATAAGGGACAAGTGGAAGGCGCGATCCGTAATCCGATTCACCGTGAGCCTCCTAAATTCGAGGATTTGTCGACACAAGCTGAAATTCTTGAAACCGGGATTAAGGTTATTGACCTGCTCGCTCCTTATGCCAAGGGCGGTAAAATCGGTCTCTTCGGCGGTGCCGGCGTAGGTAAAACCGTAACCATTCAGGAATTGATTCATAACATTGCCCAAGAACACGGCGGTATCTCCGTATTTGCCGGGGTAGGCGAGCGTACCCGTGAGGGGAACGACTTGTACATGGAAATGACTGAATCGGGCGTTATTGCCAAGACGGCGATGGTGTTCGGACAGATGAACGAGCCTCCGGGTGCGCGTCTTCGCGTTGCGCTGACGGGTCTGACGATGGCGGAATATTTCCGCGATCAAGAAGGCCGTGATGTGCTTCTGTTTATCGACAACATTTTCCGCTTTACTCAAGCGGGTTCCGAAGTTTCCGCTTTGCTCGGCCGGATGCCTTCCGCGGTAGGTTATCAGCCTACACTGGCAACGGAAATGGGTCAATTGCAGGAACGGATCACCTCGACGAAAAAGGGTTCGGTTACTTCCATTCAAGCCATCTATGTGCCTGCGGATGACTATACTGACCCGGCGCCTGCAACCACATTTGCTCACTTGGATGCAACCACAAACCTGGAGCGTAAAATTTCCGAGAAGGGGATTTTCCCTGCGGTGGATCCGTTGGCATCCAGTTCCCGGATTTTGACGCCGGAAATTGTGGGCGAGGAGCATTACAATGTAGCTCAAGGGGTTAAGCAACTACTGGCCCGCTATAAAGAGCTCCAGGATATTATCGCGATTCTCGGTATGGATGAATTGTCTGAGGACGACAAGATTCTCGTGGCCCGTGCCCGGAAGATTGAACGCTTCCTCTCGCAACCGTTCAACGTTGCGGAACAGTTCACTGGAATCAAGGGTAAATATGTACCGATTTCTGAAACGGTTCGCAGCTTCAAGGAAATTCTGGACGGCAAGCATGACAACCTTCCGGAAGCGGCCTTCCTCTTCGTAGGCACCATTGAAGAAGCTGTTGAAAAGGCGAAATCGCTGTAAGTAGACGGATGCTTCAGTAATGAACGTCCCACGAACAGGAGGGATGAAGGTGAGCACCTTTTTATTGGAAATAGTTACGCCTGAGCATGTCGTGTTCTCCGAGCAGGTGAGCAGCCTGAGCGTACGCGGCATCGAGGGGGAGCTCGGCATCCTGCCGGGACATATTCCATTTGTAACGCCTTTGCAGGTTGCGCCGATCACGATCCGGATGGAAGGGAAAATCTTGCCGGTGGCTGTTCATGGCGGATTTGTCGAGGTTCAGGGCAATAAGGTGATCGTGCTTGCAGAAAGCGCTGAAATGCCGCAGGAAATCGACATTGATCGAGCTCTTGCTGCGCGTGAACGCGCTGAACGCAGACTCCATGCAGGGGCGCGTGACCGTATTGATCATCGCCGTGCAGAGCTTTCGCTGCAAAGAGCCATTACACGGATCAACGTATCAAGCCGTTCAAAGGAATAGTGCGGCAACCATACCTTTGAGTCGGCGGAATCCTTCAAAGCCGGACGCCTTCATCGGTGTCCGGCTTTTTGTATTTTCGCAGGCAGGAATTACCCGGCTTCATAACGAACATATTAAGAATGATTTATCTGTATCTTTAGAAGTGATTTTTTTCCACGTTACTACCTTTGCGAGTAGTTCCAAAGCATCAAGATAGACAATAATTGAAATTGGAAGCCTTTGCAAGCGAAAGAAACACTGGATTATTATCACGTTGCCAAGTATGATATATAAGGTCTATATTTTACCTGCAATAATTCCGATATATTTTAAATGCGTTATATTAACCGTTTGGGTATCTGCGGCATAAATATAACGTGACAGGGAGGAAAGTCATGTGAGTCCGGTCGATACTGTTCCTGCGTCTGTTGGGGTGAGCGGTCTTACGGCTATACTCGTATCGCTGGTATGTGTAGCAATCGCCTGGTGGTCGCTTCAGGGCCTGAAGCTGGATCTGGTAATCCGTCATCCCAAGGGACCGCAAGGAAAGCTGCTTCAATTATTGCTGGCGGTAGCGCTGGGTCGCTTTGTGGCCTCCTTTGTACTTGATTACCTTGGATACACGCAGATGCTGCGATATCTGTTTTAATGGATGGCTGATTGGTTAAAGGTGGTGTAGACCACTAGCACGGACGAGGGAAATGTCGAATAACATCAAAGCATTGTGTCAACAATGGTGTTAAAGGAACATTAGTACGATGAACAAATCCTGGGCTCGAAGCAACGAATATTTCCTCGGAAATTGTTGTTTCTAGACAGGTGTAGAGCCTTGTGCGCCTCAAATGACCGATGTTATGATGGAGTTTAAGGGGAAATGGTGAAAATGAACGCGCGGAGGGAACCAAGATGAGCAAATTTATCGTCCGCGGTGGCAATGTTTTGGCCGGGAACGTAAAAGTGAGCGGAGCAAAAAATTCAGTGCTGCCAATTATTGCAGCTTCCTTGCTGGGAGAAGAAGGCGTTAGTATTATTCGTGATGCTCCTCCCCTGGATGATGTAATGACCATTAATAAAGTATTAGAATCGCTGGGGGCGGATGTTACATATGATCGGGAAGTGATTACGGTCAATGCACAGACAATCTCCTCATGCGAAGCGCCGTATGAATGGGTACGGAAAATGCGGGCGTCGTTTCTTGTCATGGGCCCCTTGTTAACCCGGATGGGGTATACACGGATTTCGCTGCCTGGAGGCTGTGCTATTGGTACAAGACCAATCGATCAGCATCTCAAGGGCTTTGAAGCAATGGGTGCAGAGATTACATTGGGGCAAGGTTTTATCGAAGCGCGGTCACAGGGACGTCTGCGCGGAGCGAAGATTTATCTGGATGTAGCCAGTGTAGGCGCAACCGAGAATATCATGATGGCGGCATCCCTGGCGGAAGGCACGACTGTCATCGAAAATGCGGCGAAAGAGCCGGAAATTGTCGATTTAGCCAATTATTTGAACGGAATGGGCGCCGTCGTCCGCGGAGCCGGTACGGGCATCATTCGGATTGAAGGCGTAGATAAGCTCCATGGAGTGGAGCATACGGTCATTCCGGACCGGATTGAAGCAGGAACATTTATGATTGCTGCGGCTATGACCAAAGGAAATGTATTTGTAGAAGGCGCGATTGCGGATCATTTGGGTCCGGTCATTGCCAAGCTGGAAGAGATGGGCGTACACGTTGAGGTACAGGAGAATGGTGTTCGGGTTATCGCCGACAAGCCGCTGAAAGCGGTGGACGTTAAGACCCTTCCTTATCCGGGCTTCCCAACCGATATGCAATCCCAAATGATGGCGTTGCTTCTGGCGTCGGAAGGCACCAGTGTTGTTACGGAGACGGTATTTGAGAACCGCTTTATGCATGTCGATCAGTTCCGGCTGATGAATGCAGGGATCAAGGTGGAAGGCCGCAGTGCCATTGTTACAGGCGGATCCAAGCTGAGCGGAGCCAAGGTATGCGCTACCGATTTGCGCGCAGGCGCAGCGTTGATTATTGCCGGCCTTGCCGCTAACGGAACAACGGAAGTAAGCGGGACACATCATATTGACCGTGGATATGTTCACTTGGCGGAGAAGCTCTCCGGGCTTGGTGCAGATATCTGGCGCATCAGCGAGGAGAAGGAACCGGCTACGGAAGCGGCTAAAGCTCCGGTAAAGCGTCAGGATGAAATCCCGGTGCTTAAAATCCAGCCAACTTGGGCTTAACTGAGTACAATTTTTATCATCCTATACTAATAAGATCGCAAGCTAATGAATACACAAGGGCTATCCCGAAGATTTGATCTGACGGGAGGTCCTATTTTTGTTTTTCAAAACCTTGTGCGTGGCGGATTTCTCCCGACTGGTAGCTATAGAGAAGTGTGATGATCAATTGGTCTAATTACCCGAGTGACTACAATTCGATTTTTAGTGAAAATACTTCCCTTACAGTTACCGATTACCACTCAAATCCACTTTTAGTGAATAAATTTACCTTAGATCTCCAGTAACTAGTTAAATCCCCTTTTTAGCCAATTCTAAGCGCAAAAAATTCACTAAATCCATATTTAGGCTGCTTTTCCTAAATGCAATATCATTTTCTTCACTAAATTCTCAATGACTCATAATTCGCAATGCAGCACTATGATGACTCTTAAATCGTATGTTCAGGCCAGGGAAGGTATGTACGCTGCTTGGCTGGAAATGTGACAGACTTGTAGAGTCTGGAGATTCTCTTAATCCAATACTTCCTGCGGGTTCTATCAGATGGGCAAAACTCATATCTATAAGTATAGTGCGCATTAGATATAACGCATCGAAACAATAGGGTAAGACCGTTTCGTTCGCAAGGTCAATCTGGCCGCAGCACGAATGGGGATGGAGGGAATCCAGACATGAAGCATGCAGGCGAAACCTACTCGCAAAGCCGTAATGACCCGAGAATTACCGTAAAAATTGGGGCGGTGAATGAATATGCCCAAGAAACCGGGCAGATGGGCGGACGAGAACAGGCGGCATCAAGCCAGCAGGAACAAGGACGGACAGCTGCAGGGAATTTTTCATTAAGAGGAAATCAAACCTTTGAGGAGAGGCGAGATTACCAGCAGGGACAGGGAGGGCAGTGGAGACCTGAACCTGCGCAAAGGGGCCGCGGGGGCACCGCCCGCGTGCCGGTGGCCGCGCGCCGCCGCGGCCCGAGCGGCCCGGCCGCCCTGCTGGCCGGGCTTGCAGCGCTCGCGGCGCTGGCGCTGCTGTTGCCTGCGCTGCTGGCAGGCCGCGCAGGCGAAACCCCGCCGCCGTCCGCCAAGGGCTCGGCGGCGGCGGTCCAGGAGCCAATGCGGCCCGGCTCCGCAGCAGGGGCCGCATTGGCGCAGCAGCCCGAGGCGTCCGCTACCGGCGGATCGCCGGACGCCTCGGGCCTTGCCGCCGCTGCCGGTACGGCGGCGGCAACGGAGCCCACGGTGCGCGTGTACCTCAAGCGCACCGGGCAGATCGAGACGCTGCCGCTGGAGCAGTACGTCACCGGCGTGCTGGCGGCCGAGATGCCGGCCGACTTTGAACTGGCCGCGCTCAAGGCCCAGGCGATCGCGGCCCGCACCTTCATCGTCCGCAGGCTTGCCGCCCAAGATACGAGCGGCGTGCCGGGCGGCAAGGCCGATGTGCTGGATAGCGTCGACCATCAGGTCTATCTGTCTACCAAGACGCTTGAGAAATGGGAGAAGCAAGGAAAGTCTTCGGCGCTGGCGAAGCTGAAACGGGCCGTATCCGAGACACGGGGAATTGTCATGACTTATCAGGGAAAGCCGATTACGGCAGCCTTCTTCTCGGCAAGCGGAGGCTACACCGAGAACTCGGAGGAATATTGGTCCTTAAAGATCCCTTATCTGCGCAGTGTGCCAAGTCCATGGGATGCACAGGTGAACTCAAATAATCAAGAGACGTTTACCGTGTCCGTAGATGAAATATATCGGAAGCTCGGCCAAGCTCCGCCGGCCAAGGCGGCAACTGCACAGGCGGGCCCAGGGGCATTGAAAGCCTCCTCCGCAGGAAAGGCATCTGCAGCGCAACTAACCATCCTGTCTCATACTACCGGAGGGCGAGTGAAGGAAATTAAAGTAGGAGAGCAAAGCTATTCCGGCAGAGAGTTTCGGGAGAAGCTCGGCTTGCGGTCCAGTCAGTTCACGATCAAGCTGGATGGGGCTGACGCCCGGATAACGACTTACGGCTATGGGCACGGAGTGGGGATGAGCCAGTGGGGAGCGAACGGCATGGCCAAGCAAGGGTACACCACAACACAAATTCTCAGACACTACTATACGGGAATCGCATTTCAGCAGGCAGACGCACTGCTTGAATAGATTATAAAAGTTGAACTATATAAACTACGTAGAAAGGGTATAAGTGTGAAGTGTGCTGTAGTTAAAGCTTTCTGCAAGAAGCTGCTTCGGGAGCATAAGCTCGTAAGCGTTCGCCTATAGCAGCTAAGATTGAGTAGTCTTTCATGTCTATGAAAAAAAATAAGATAGCGAAGTATAAAAGCGAAAGCCGCGGTAACACTGATTACTGAGGTGATGAGCTAATGAATGAACAAAACAACAAAAAGAAGCCCCATGAGGAATCTCCTAAAATTGCAATGGGAGAACCGGTAGTTCAGGTATCCGCATGGAAAAAACTATTGTCCAAGAGATGGGTCTACCCAGCAGCGTACATGGCAGCAGCGGCAATTATACTAACCTTAGTGTGGGTCTATCAAGATGCCAGCCAAAAGCCGCTGGATTCCACACCTGCCAGTGTAAGTGAGGACGGAGTCGTCGGTACGCAGGATTTGATGGCCGAAGACAACGCTAACGAGGGTCTTGGTGAAGATCCGGCTGCCCAAACGGTTGCTGTTGCCGAGGATTTGGCTTGGCCGGTAGCCAGTATGGCTGACGTATCGGTAGTGAAGCCGTTCTATGACAGTGAAGGCAGTGCGGAGGACCATGAAGCAGCGCTCGTCCAGTACAATGATACCTTTATTGCGAATACAGGGATCGATCTGGCACGAAGCGACAATGAGTCCTTTGAAGTTACCGCTGCTATGGGCGGCAAAGTAACCCGGGTTGAGGAAGTGCCGCTCTATGGTCTGGTAGTGGAGATTACCCATGCCAATAACCTGAAGACGGTATACGAAAGTCTCGCGGATGTGACGGTGAAGCAGGACGATGATGTGAAGCAGGGAGCTGTCATCGGTACAGCAGGCAGAAATGAAATCGAGCAGGAGCTCGGCAACCATGTTCATTTCGCGGTGTACGAAAATGATGAGTTGATTAACCCAAGCAGTGTGCTGCCAAAGAATCAATAATACCGGACGTTGATCCGCAAGCGGAGAGCCTTTGTCTCTCCGCTTTTTTTTGTGCTTGCAGAGAGCCTGTCCCTCCCCCGATAAATGCCCTTTTCAAAATTATTTGGCCTCGCCCGGGCTTGTCAGGCTTGGAAACAAAGAATATATAAGGACGCCCCTCATATAATGTACCAAACTATCTCGAGTAGGGAGGCGGGAGCGTGCACGATTACATCAAGGAACGGACGATTAAGATTGGCCGCTGCATTGTGGAGACTCGGCATACGGTTCGGACTATAGCCAAGGAATTTGGCGTATCAAAAAGCACGGTGCACAAGGATTTAACCGAGCGGCTGCCGGAGATTAATCCGGAACTCGCAGACCAGGTCAAGCACATTCTCGAATACCATAAGTCGATCAGACATTTGCGGGGAGGCGAAGCAACGAAGATTAAATATAAGAAAAAAGGGCACTCCAAACGGGAAGTGGTTAGTTCTGCAAGATAATGGGTAATAAGTTAGTTTAGGCTTGAGGAATGTAATTGAACACCTCCCCCAAAGTATGGTATTTTAAAATATGGTAATACATTGTGAATTTCTACCCCAAATCCTCATTTTTTGCAGGATTTCCGCCAAGTTCGTCGAATATTGGCAAACGGGTTATTTATACACATTGACCATTTACGGTTCTTAAAATACGTTTTGGGGGAGCACGGAATGATGAGCAAGGATATTGGTATTGACTTAGGCACAGCGAATGTGCTGATTCATGTCAAGGGAAAAGGGGTCGTCCTCGACGAACCGTCAGTAGTTGCGATCGACAGCGATGCCAAGCGAGTGCTTGCGGTCGGTGAAGAAGCCCGCAAGATGGTTGGACGCACACCAGGTAACATCATTGCGATTCGCCCATTAAGAGACGGCGTTATAGCTGACTTTGAAATTACGGAGACGATGCTCAGATATTTTATCGACCGGGTCGGTGGTAGAAGCTGGTATAGTCATCCGCGTATTTTAATCTGCGCACCAACGAACATTACCTCCGTAGAGCAGAAAGCAATTCGTGAAGCGGCCGAGCATAGCGGGGCGAAGGAAGTTTATATGGAAGAAGAACCGAAAGCGGCTGCAATAGGCGCAGGTATGGACATATATGAACCTAGCGGAAACATGGTTATCGACATCGGCGGAGGAACGACGGATGTGGCGGTGCTCTCGATGGGAGACATCGTCACGGCTTCGTCCATCAAAATTGCCGGGGACAAGTTCGATAGCTCCATTATTAGATATATTAAATCGAAGTACAAGCTCTTGATCGGGGAGCGTACCGCAGAGGATATCAAGATCAATATCGGTACGGTGCATCCTTCAGGACGCAGAGCAGAGATGGATATTCGCGGACGGGACATGGTCTCTGGCCTTCCGTTAACAATCACGATCTCTTCGACCGAGATTCAGGAAGCTTTGTTTGATCCGGTATCCTCTATCGTGGCAGCAGCTAAATCGGTGCTGGAACGCACGCCGCCTGAGCTCTCTGCGGATATTATTGACCGCGGGGTAATCTTGACGGGCGGGGGCGCACTCCTCAATGGACTGGACGAGCTGCTTGTTGAAGAGCTGCGCGTTCCGGTGCTGATCGCCGAGGATCCGATGCACTGCGTAGTAAAGGGAACCGGTATTATGCTGGACAACCTCGACCGGATCATTAAGAAAAAGTTCTGATTGACCGATATATAATAGAGGAAATTATCAAGAGAACGTTTGGAGGCTAGACTATGCTAAGAGGGCTCTATACAGCGGCATCGGGCATGATTACCCAGCAGCGCCGTCACGATACCGTAACGCAGAACATTGCCAATATCAATACGGCCGGTTATAAACAGGTGAATTCAGTGACGCATTCTTTTCCGGATGTCCTGATTTCGCTGATGGGTGATAAGGAGACGGGCGGTCAGAAGACGATTGGCAGACTGACGACCGGTGTATTCGCTGAAGAGAGCATGTCCTCTTTTATGCAGGGAGACTTGAAGGAGACGAACAATTCTTCGGACTTCGGACTTGTATCCAGTCTTGGCCTGATTGATCCGGCAACCGATCAACCGATCCCGTTCGACGCATCGGGGAAGTATGTGACAGAGGACGGAGAGGTTATTTATCGGCCGGAAGTGTTTTTTACAGTGCAGGATGCTAATGGCGAGACCCGGTATACCCGGGATGGCGGCTTTAGAGTGAACGCAGCCGGTGGTCTGCTTACGAATCAGGGACAAGCTGTTCTTGGCTCTGATGGCAATCCGATTGTGCTTCAGCCGGGAGTTACAATTGATCAAGTTCAAAGCGATGGTCTTGGCAACCTTACTTCCTTGGATGAAGAGGGAGAGCCTGTTATAGTAGCTACGCTTGGAGTAGTTGTTGTGAACAATCCGCATCAATTGGTGCGGGAAGGCCATGGCGTATTCCGGGTTGATAATGTGCAGGCTGCTAATATTCGCGCACTTGAAGCGGAGGATAATGCATCGGTTCGTCAAGGGTATCTGGAGTCCTCGAATGTGGATACCGCCCAGGCCATGGTTGATCTGATGGCGGCACAGCGGGCCTATGAGTCCAATCAGAAGTTAATTCAGTACTATGACAAGAGTCTTGAAAAGGCTGTTAATGAAATCGGCCGTGTCTAATATAATTCCACCGGGAGGTGTGACAATATGAACAATTCGATGATTAGCGCCATGGTATCGATGAGCGGCATTCAGAAGCGTCTCGATCTGCTCGGCGAGAACATTGCAAATATGGATACAGTCGGGTACAAACGCAAGGAGGCCACTTTCGAGGATACGCTGATGCGGGTCAAGTCGCAGACCTCTACCATGCAGCTGCCCGGACGGGCTACACCGAACGGATTTGAGCTGGGCTTCGGCTCCAGAGTAACCGGAATTTCCAATAACTTTACCCAAGGCTCCATCAAGGAGACGGGTAATCCTACAGACTTTGCAGTTGAAGGCAATGCACTGTTCAAGGTGGAAATTCCGAGCGAAGGTGAAGACATCGTGGCAGCCTATACTCGTGCTGGGGATTTTCATTTGCAGCCCGATCCTGACGATGCTGAGAGTATGCTTCTTGTAAACGGTCAAGGGCATTACGTGCTGAACGCTGAGAATGAGCGAATTGCTGTTCCTGCCGGTGCAGAGTTGAAGGTGGATAAGCAAGGCAACATCTTTACGATATTGAACGGTGAGTCCACGGCAGCTGGGCGAGTTCAACTGCTCACTCCGATCCGCCAGGAGGCGCTGACATCGGTGGACGGCAATCTATTCACACTGGTTGCGGGTGCAACTGAAGAGGGCGTTCTGGCGGATACGGCTACACTTCCGGCGAACCAGCAGGCTCAGATCAGACAGGGGGCACTGGAAGCCTCTAACGTAAATATGGTCGATGAAATGGCGGAGATGCTGCAGGTGCAGCGTGCCTATCAGCTTGCAGCTCGTGCTCTGACGTCCAGTGAGACAATGTCGGGACTGGCGAATAACTTGCGCGGATAGGTGGGGAACCATGAACGAACAGACCGAGGAGAATAACGAACCGGCTCCCAAGCGCAAACGGTCGGGATGGTGGACGCTGCTCAAGGTGGTGTTGATTCTGCTGTTCCTGGCGTTAGCGCTGGTGGGTGGAACATATGCCGGATATGTAGTGCTGGGCAAGCAGGATCCAGGCGATATGCTCAAGTGGGAGACATGGCGGCATGTATATGATCTGGTATTTGCGCCTTAGCTGCAATATTGCAATATAAGGAAACGTTTATATAGCTAACGAGGTTATAGTGTACAAAGCATTATGTGTAGTACCAAGCAATAAGCACCAAGCGCCAAGCAACAAGTGTCAAGAGCGAAGCACCAAGTGCCAAGCACCAAGCGCCAAGTCGTATCGAGGTACTAAGGCATATATAGAATGCTGAGGCACATACGTGGGATACATCAAGCGTGCTGCAGTGAAAAAAACAGCCTTAAATTCAGGGAAGACGATGGGAATGCGCAAATAGTGAATTTTTTTCGCTTAAATGTGCTAAGAATGCGGTTTTGGCAAATTACCGGAGATTTAATGTAAGTTTTTTCACTAAAATTAGGTTTGCCCGTCGAACCAAGATTTTAAGGTAACTTTTTTCACTAAAGTAGGATTCGCCCCTCGATCCGTTAGAATAAGCGCCGCGCGCTGCAACAATACCATATGCAGGACTAAACTCCCGAGATTCGGGAGTTTTCTTTTTATAGGCTTAAATTGTATAATGATGGGGGACTGCACACCTGAAAAAAATCAAAGGGCCGGACCCGGCGGCAGAATTCTTCCACCTCCGGATCAGCCCCTTATCTTAACCTCCGCTTCTGCAGACGCGAAGGATAGTTTCAGTGTGACCGCAGAGCCGTCCTTTTATACGAAATTAAAGTGAAGATTATTGAATGTGAGTTGTTACAAGCGCTAGACCATAATGGAAAGGAGCAATAAATCAATGCTGAATACCAAGCAGATTCAGGAAATCATTCCGCACCGCTATCCATTTCTTCTTGTTGACCGGATCGAGGAACTGGAAGAAGGCAAGCGGGCTGTTGGAATTAAAAATGTAACGATTAACGAGCCGTTCTTTACGGGACACTTTCCCGATTATCCGGTGATGCCTGGCGTGTTGATTACCGAGGCGTTGGCACAGGTGGGTGCCGTCGCGATTTTGCATTTGGAGGAGAACAAAGGGAAGATTGGCTTCTTGGCGGGCTTGGATGGATTCCGTTTTCGTGGTCAAGTCGTTCCTGGCGATACTTTACGTCTCGAGGTGGAGATTATTCGTCTGAAGGGCTCCATCGGCAAAGGCCGGGCAGTGGCTAAGGTCGATGATAAAATTGTCGCAGAGGGCGAAATTATGTTTGCGCTATCCTGAGATGTAAAGTGACATCATTACAACTGCGGAGAGGATGTATGAGGTATTATGACAGAGATGAAAGAGAACTATAAAGACAAGGCAGCAAGCTGGCTGAACGACCCGGCCATTGATGAGCAGACGAAGCAAGAGCTCCGCGAGCTGGAGAGCAATCCGGCTGAACTGGAGGATCGCTTCTACCGGGATCTGGAGTTTGGAACCGGAGGGCTTCGCGGCGTCATTGGAGCAGGCAGCAACCGGATGAACCGCTATACCGTGGCCCGCGCTACCCAGGGCTTTGCCAAGTATATTTTAGAAGAGCATGCAGGGAAGGAAGGCAAGCCATCGGTTGTTATCGCTCATGATTGCCGCCATTTCTCACCTGAATTCTCGCTGGAGGCCGCGCTTGTACTGGCTGCCAACGGGATTGTTGCGAAGCTATTCCCGTCGCTTCGTCCTACACCGCAGCTGTCTTATTCGGTACGCAGTCTTAAGGCAACAGGAGGTATCGTCGTTACGGCGAGCCATAACCCTCCGGAGTATAACGGCTATAAGGTGTACAACGCTTCCGGCGGACAATTGGTGCCGCATGAAGCAGAGCGCGTTATCAATAACATTCAGGAAATCTCCTTGTCCGAGGTAAAGCGGATCGATCAGGCAACGGCGGAAGCGGCCGGCTTGCTTGTATGGCTGGGCGAGGCTGAGGATGAAGCGTTCGTAGAGACCGTCGCTGCAACCAGCGCAAACCGTGACCTGATGCTGTCTGGTGCGGCGAAAGATGTTGTGATCGTATTTACGGCGCTCCATGGTACAGGCAATTTGCCGGTTCGGCAAGCTCTGGCGAAGAACGGCTTCACTCAGGTACATATCGTTAAGGAACAAGAGCAGCCTGACGGTAATTTCTCGACAGTGAAGTCGCCGAATCCGGAAGAACGCGAAGCCTTTACGATGGCGATTGAGCTTGGCAAACAGGTGGGTGCCGACATTCTGATCGGAACGGACCCGGATGCGGACCGCATGGGCGCGGTTGTGCGCAATCATGAGGGCGAGTATGAGATTCTGACCGGGAATCAATCGGGCTCTCTGCTGGTGCACTACTATTTGAGCCAGCTCCAGGAGCAAGGCAAGCTTCCGAAGAACGGTGCTGTCGTCAAGACGATCGTAACGAGCGAGCTTGGTGCGGTGATTGCCCGTCACTACGGGGCAACGGTATTCAATACATTGACCGGCTTCAAATATATCGGGGAAAAGATGAACGAATTCGAAGCATCCGGCGAGTATACTTATCTGTTCGGATATGAGGAAAGCTACGGATACCTGGCTGGCAATTATGCCCGGGATAAGGATGCTGTCGTGGCGGCGATGCTTATTTCTGAAGCGGCTGCCTTCTATAAGCGTCAAGGCAAGACCTTGCTGGATGTGCTGGAAGAGCTGTACAGCCAGTTTGGCTATTACCGCGAATCGCTTGCATCCCGCACATTGAAGGGCAAGGACGGCCTCGCCAAGATCGGCGCCCTCATGAACGACTTCCGCAGCAATCCCCCGCAGCAGGTTGCAGGGGTGGGCGTGTCGGAATTGCTCGACTATTCAGAGGGACTGGACGGATTGCCGAAGGAAAATGTACTTAAGTTCCTGCTTGAGGATGGCTCGTGGTTCTGCCTGCGTCCATCCGGTACGGAGCCGAAGATCAAGTTCTATTTTGCGGTTCGCGGCACCAGCAATGAAGATGCGGCAGCTCGTATGGTTGCCTTGCAGGACGACGTGCTCGCTCGTGTCGACGCTTAGCATTTAAAGTGAAAGTGGTTGAACACGGGGTTCACCAAGCCTGGCGCGGCTGTACTGCCCTGGCGTAGATACCCTGACCGGACAGGCGGGGGCCAGATTTCTATGAGGATGAGCGATATATTTGCAAATATACAGCTATATCGCTTCAATTCTCACTTTAATTTCAGAACGGATCAACTTAAATGTATATATACATCTATATTCATATTTTCTGCAGAACACTAAGAAATAGTTGCACCCAAGTCAATTAAATACCGACGCCCTTGGGGAAATCCCGTAGTCGGGAATTTATGCGAATAACGGGGGAAAATACGAACTATTCGATCAAACTGATTGATAATGGTAAAATGTGGCGGTATTTATAGATGCGGGGGAGTCAGCAGGAGCAGTTCACACAAATGAAGTAACGCGATATTTTCCCGTTATGATCGGGGTCATTCTATATGGAAGCAAGAGAAATGTGTGACTGCAATTTTTTCTACTTATGAGGAGGTACCTAAGTGATTCGAAGTTTGCAGCGATGGAATGAAGCTTCCCGCAAGTGGTTGTGGGTACTGGTAATCATTGCAATAGTAGCTTCTGTACCGGTGATTGTACAGCGCGTACAGACGGAGTCTTCCGCTAATCAGGTGGAGGTTGTATTTAATTATCGTGGACTGCTGGATGTGTCTGCCTATCAAGGCAATCCGCAGGCCTATCTCGACGAACAGCTGGACCGGCTGAAGGAAGCCGGCGTTAACACGATGGCGATGTTCGAGAGTACGCTTGATGAGCTTTCCAAGGCACGTCGAATTATGGTATTTAATGCTGCAGATGCTGCAAAAATGTCTCAGACCTTAGTTACACCGGATAAAAATTACACTTACGTCGCATTTACGAACGAAGAGAATGCAGCACAGCTGCGCCCGATGATTGAAGAGAGCTTCCGCAAGCTGGATGTATCGGTTGCGCCGTGGAATTTTGGCGAATATTCAGGCTTGATGCTTGGAATGAGTATGGATGAATCTGTGATGAAGCCGATGGCGCTTGATCCGTTCGCCTTTGCTATGCTGCGAGAGAAAGGCTTCAATATTCTCCCGCGGTTGTCGGATAATATTCCTTATGATCAGGAAGAAATGGATGAGATGCTCGCTTTTTATGCCGAAAACGGCGTGAAAAGAATCCTTTTTGATGGGGAAGCCGTTAAGGGATACAAGGAAAATGCAAAGTTGAACAGCCTCCAGGGCTTTGCCGATCTGTTGAATAAGCACGGGATCGGAATTGCAGCGATCGAAAACCTGAAGTCTCCGCAGAAAGGCTTGAATCAGCTCGCCTATCTATTGGATTATAATGTTGTACGGCTTCATTCGTTGCAGGATACGGAAGCATCGCAGGATCCTAAGGTGCTTGCGGATCGTTTCGTGCTGGCAACGAAGGACCGGAATATCCGGATGATCTATCTGAATGCTTCACCGAATAGGGACGCCGCTAAAGCATCCATCACAAGTCCAATCAACAATTTGATGGATTCGCTGACAGGCTCGGAAGGGGCTATTCAGCGGATTCAGAACAATGGTTTTGAAATCGGACAAGCCAAGGCGTTTGTAATTCATGATGCTTCTTGGCAAAAAGCGTTGAAGGCGATAGTTGTACTTGGCGGCGTGGCTATGTGCGCACTGCTGGTGTCTTACTTTATTTTGCCGCTTACGCTGATTGCTTTCGTGTTGGGATTGGTCGGCTCCGCAGGGCTTTATGTATTGAACTCCACGCTGATGGAGCAGGCGCTTGCATTGGGCGTGGCGATTAGCGCACCTACCGTGGCAACATTGCTGGCCATTCGCAAAGTGAAGGACCTTCGCCAGTCGCTTCCTGAGATTTCCGCTGGGCGCAGATTGACGCATACCTTGGTGCTGTATATCAAGACCTCGTTGATTTCGCTCGCAGCTGTGCCTTTTGTAATCGCTTTGCTTAACAACATCACGTACAGTCTGGTGCTTAATCAGTTCCGCGGTGTAAGTCTGCTGCACCTGGCACCGATCCTGCTGATAGCAATATATGTGTTCCTCTATCAAGGAACTTCTATTTGGCAGGAGCTTCGCAATTGGCTGAAGATGCCGATCACACTCTTATGGGTCGTTGTAGGGGCAGTGCTCGGTGTGGTGGCTTTGTACTACTTGTCAAGAACCGGCAATGCCGGAACCTTGCTGCCGGGAGAAGCGGCTTTCCGTTCATTCCTGGAAAATACATTTGGCGTCCGTCCGCGGAATAAGGAATTTTTGCTGGCGCATCCGTTGTTCCTGGTTGGCATATTCGCCGCTTTCCGTTACCGCTGGGCGATGTACGCCATGATTATTGCGGTTATGGGACAATTGTCCATGGTTGATACGTTCGCACACATTCATACTCCTGCCGTGCTCTCGCTGATCCGCGGTGTGCTAGGTCTAGGTCTTGGTCTTATTGTCGGGCTGATCGCGATTGTGGTATGGCATATTATCGAAAGGTGCTGGGATCGATGGTCTCCGAAACTGTTAAGACAATAGTTGTGTCGGGATACTACGGCTTCCGCAACAGCGGGGACGAGGCTGTGCTGCAATCCATTCTGTCCGCCTTGGAGGAGGAAGGGAGGGCAGCCGGCATTGTGATCAAGCCGGTAGTTCTGTCCATCGACCCGGAATGTACGAGCCGTACGTATGGCGTCAAGGCAGTCCATCGGATGAAACTGGCCGAGGTTAGGAACGCTATTAAGAACAGCGACGGCCTGATCAGCGGAGGAGGAAGTTTGCTGCAGGACGCAACCGGGCTCGGCTCGATTCCGTACTATCTCGGAATCCTCAAGCTGGCCCAATGGATGGGGAAGCCGACTTTCATCTATGCTCAGGGCATCGGGCCGGTAAACCGCAAGCTGTTCCGCCCGTTCATTGCCTCTGTGTTCCGCCGCTGTGAGTATATTTCGGTTCGCGACTCGGAGTCGGCCGCTTTGCTTCACAGCATGGGGGTGGCCCGGGACGGCATTCAAGTCGTCCCGGATCCGGTCATGGGCCTCGCCCTTCCGGAGGGCGAGGCTGCAGGCGCAGCCACCGGCAGTGAGGAGCTGCCGGTGGTGGGCGTCTCGGTCCGCTTCTGGAATGCGGACCGTTCCGAGCTGGCGAAGCTGGCCGAGGGCCTCGCTTCGCTGTGCCGCCGCTGTGCGGTGCACATCCGGTTTCTGCCATTCCACGTCCCGGGCGATGACGAAGCGTCGCGCTTCGTGATCGAGCAGATGGGGAATGTGGCAGAATTCGGATGCGCCGTGAGTACGGCGGCGGAGACGGAGCATCCGTACGAGATGCTCCGGGAAGTGAGCCGATGCCGCCTGCTGATCGGCATGAGGCTGCACAGCCTCATTTACGCGGCATCCCAGGAGGTGCCGCTGCTCGGCATCTCATATGATCCGAAGATCGATCATTTTCTGAGCCGCCTTGCCAGCGTACCGGTTGGCAGCTCCGCAGAGCTTGACCCGCGGATCGTCGCCTCACAGGCAGAGCGTCTGCTCGGCGAAGGCGAGGCCTGGCGCTCGACCCAGGCCTCCCGCATCCATGAACTGAAGCGGGAAGCGCGCGAGCCGGCTAAGCGGATCGTTGAGTTTGTGCGGAGCAGAGAGTAGGAGGCAGGATGAAGATGATCGAGAATACACACGGAAGCGGAGTTCCGACAGTATCTATTTTCGGAATCCCAGTCAGCAAGTGGGGGATGCGCGATACAGTCAACCATTTGCGTGAAGCGGTGGAGAGCGGCAAGCCGCACCAGATCATCACGGCTAACCCGATTATGGTGATGGCTGCGCTGGAGGATCCGGCTTATAACGTCATTATGCAGGAGGCCGAGTTGATCGTTCCGGATGGCGCAGGTGTGGTCTGGGCGGCAAAAAAAGCCGGTGAGCCGATTGAAGAACGGGTTCCCGGGATTGAGCTTCTTCACGAATTAATGAAGGAGGGTCAACGGCAGGGCTGGAAGGTCTACTTGCTGGGTTCCACGAAGGAAGTGATTCAGGAGACGGCTCTGCGGTTAACGGAGCAATATCCGGGCACTGCAATTGTGGGAGCTCGTGATGGATATTTTGGACCGGATCAGGATCAGGAAGTCATCGATGGCATCAGAGCTGTCTCTCCGCATCTGCTATTCGTGGCCCGCGGGGCTGATACACAGGAGCCGTGGATTCACAAACACAAGCACTCTCTGGGTGTGCCGTTGATGATGGGCGTTGGAGGAAGCTTCGATGTGATCTCCGGCAAGACCAAGCGAGCGCCAAAGGCCTTCCAAAAGCTTCGGCTTGAGTGGCTATACCGTCTGCTTTCCGAACCATCACGCCTGCCGAGAATGGCTGCGCTGCCGAAATTCGCCGTGCGGGTACTGCGTGAGGGAGAAAACCTGAAGAAAAGCAGCTAATTTAATGGTTTTTGCTGCAAAACGGCCTAATATTGCTCAAATACGAAGGTTGGTGTTTCTCCTGAAACGGAGTATAATTCATTCCGGCAGAATAAATGGGGGTTGAACTACGCATGTGGATGATTTATACCATCGGGTTTATAGTCTCACTGGGACTTGCTTTGGGACTGACACCGTTGGTCAAGCGATTTGCTCATAAGGTTGGCGCGGTCGATGTGCCGAACGCCCGTAAAGTGCATACAAGAATTATGCCGAGACTCGGCGGATTAGCGATATTTATGGCTTTTATGGTTACCTTCTTTCTGGTGATTCCATTTTTACCGATTGATCTGACTTCCAGAGAACTGAACTTCATCAAGGCCTTTCTCGTGGGGGGAACCATTACGATTCTCCTTGGCGCCCTGGACGATCGCTTCGATCTTCCGGCCAAGCTGAAGTTTGTGGTTCAGATCGCCACCGCTTGTGTGGTTGTCTTCGGCTTCGATATTAAGCTGGAATTCGCCAATATTCCGTTTCACACCTATGCCTCGGTTGAGAGCTGGATTGCCATCCCGTTCACGATCCTCTGGATCGTCGGGGTTACGAATGCCATCAACCTAATTGACGGATTGGATGGCTTGGCTGCGGGGGTATCCGCGATTGCGATCGGCACCATTGCCGTTATGGCATTCTTGATGGGTAATGTAATTGTTGCACTGATCAGCCTGCTGTTGCTGGGCAGTATTATCGGCTTTCTGTACTTTAATTTTCATCCGGCCAAAATCTTTATGGGTGATTCCGGCGCCTTGTTCCTTGGGTTTAGCCTGGCGCTTTTGTCATTGCTCGGATTCAAACAGGTTGCGATCGTGTCCTTCCTGACACCGCTCATCCTGATCGGAGTACCGCTCTCGGACACGATGTTCGCGATCGTGCGCCGCTGGATGCAGAAGAAACCGATCTTCTCGCCGGATAAGGGACATCTGCATCACTGCCTGCGCGAGCTGGGCTTCAGCCATCGGCAGACCGTACTGATCATTTATGCTATTGCTGCTTTCTTCGGCATTCTGGCCGTCATTCAATCATCGGCAGCCATGTATAACGCCAACTGGGTTACCTTCGTCGTGATCTGCGTCATGGTCTTCTTCCTGCAGATCGGCGCCGAGGTCATCGGCTTGATCGGCAAGACCAAGCGGCCGCTGCTCGATTTCTTCGCGCGCCTGCGCATGAAGGCCGGCGCGGAACGCGGCTCGAAGTAATTGGAATTATAATCTATACCCGATACCCCTCCCTCGTCCCGCCTTCTTACGCGGCGGCGGGGGATTTTATGAATTAATTGGATCATGCCGGACTTTCGCGCCTTTTTTTGCATCGCCGAACTTGTATACTATAGTTGTACATTATTTGTGTTTCCCCAGCTATGCTCTAGTGAAATTTCTTCCCTTAAAATTCACGTTTAACTCGCCGTCCCTACTTTAATGAAAAAAATGACCTTAGATCGCCAGAAACTAGATAATACTCAGGATGAATCGCTTTTAAGCGAAAAAATTTCACTATATCCACGTTTACACCTACTTGCTCAAATCTAAGGTAACTATTTTCACTATATCCGAATCGACTCTGATTTGTTAATTAGCGACATAAAATGTAACCAGAAGCACCAGAAGCACTATCTCGCGCCCATCCCCAATTTCGGTTATAATACTTCATATCAGTTCTACTTGGAAGGGAGTTATTCGAATGAGTGAACAATTACTCCACCAGATTTTGCATAAGCTGGACCATATCGAGTCCGAGCAGCAGTCGATGAAATCGGACATACAGTCGATGAAATCCGATATACAGTCGATGAAATCGGACATAGGTTCCCTGAAGTCGGAGCAGCAGGCCATGAAATCAGACATGCAGTCAATGAAGTCTGATATTCTGGAACTTAAGGAGACACAGAATCTTATGAGTACCCAATTGCAGGAGACAAATGAGATTGTCCGTGCAATTCGGGATCGTCAGGAGGAGACTGACGCCAAGCTTGATGCTCTGAGTATGGATGTTCACAAGCTGCATGGCGAGGTAGCGTCCGTCAAGACCAAGCAGGAGCGCCTGGAGATTATTGTAGAGAAGCTTTCCGCCCGCTCGCTGGAGCAGGAATCCGAAATCCGCAGTATCAGACTGGCAAAGTAATTAAATAAATATATTAGTTTTATTCCTAGCCCCTGCTCCGCTGCTTTAGCGGTGTCAGGGGCTTTTTGGCTATCCGCTTGATAATTTCAGAAGTGATTTTGATAATCTCCTAAAATTCTTTCCTTTCTTGTCCGATAATTACTCTATACGACCTTTTGGACGGTTTCCACTTAACGGGAACTACAACAATCTAAGGTAAAAGGAGAGAAATAATTATGCAGCGTTTCAAGAAGCCGTTTCTTTGGCTCACTTTGTTGTCGCTTGTCATTTCGTTGCTGCCGGTAGGCCTGTCTGCTCCGAAGGCAAGTGCGGCGGATGCTTTGCCAAGCTACTTTATCCCATCGACGCCAGGTCTGCGGGATACCTTCAGTCTGACTATGGAATACACTGGTAACCAGTTGAGTCGTGAGAATGCCTATAAGGTTACAACGGGGACTCTTACGATCGAAGGCTCATTCAGAGCAGGGCTGTCTTCCAATAATATGTTGGTTACAGTAGAACGATTAAATTCAGTACCTAGTTCCGTAGCCAATCAGATTGATTGGGTTCCTGATACCAATAATGTGTATTCCAATACAATGACCACTTCAGGAAATAACTTTTCGGTGCGGGATGTTACCTTGTTTTCTGGATTCAACCGGATTACGTTCTCGGGTACACAAGGGGGAGTTACACAATCGGAATCCTTCTACGTGCTCTATGACAAAATTCCTTATCTTGAGGAACTGAAAATGTATGAGGGCGGTTCCTTGGCCAAGTATCTAAATGAAGGAACGCCTGTGGTAACCAAGGAAGCCATGGTGTCTCTGGAGGGGATCGTTCAGAACACAAATACAGTAACGGTATCTGTGAACGGAAAATCTCCGAACACCGTACCGCGGGATGAGTATAGCGGCAAATTCTATGCCTCCGGATTGTCATTGGCCGAAGGGGTTAATGATTTACAGATTGTAATTACTAATGGTTCAGATACCATTACGATGAATCGTACGATCTTCCGTATTAGTGATACACAGAAAATGACTGGCCTATATGTCGCTTCTACATCTACAGCTTATGATGCTTACGGCAAGACGCCTGTTATTACAGAAAGTGCAGGTGCTGGAGTCAGTATTATTGGTCAGGTTATTATTCCCTATCAGAAGGATGCTGACACGCCTAATGAAGGTTCCTTTTCTGCAAATGGTAAGGTAGCCTACAAGGGTGCTAGTGATCCGGACTATGTGGATGTGACCTCTAGCCTGAGGGTTCTGAAAATGAAAGCAGTCAATGCTGATGGCTCCTATTCGAATGAAACAGGACAGGATGTAATCATCCCCAATGCCAGCGGAAGCCCGGAATATCTTGCGGTCACCTTTAAGGTCGACGGTATTCCGGCTGTAGGTAGTGAAACCAACACGATTTCGCTTCGAGTGACCTATGGTGATCCTGCGGCGACTGTGCCAAGATTCAGTGCGACCGTTCCGGTATCCTTCCGTTATTTGCCCGGTCAGGCAACGATTAAAAATATGTATTACCTGCCTGCCTATGAGACAGAATCCATGAAAGCCGGCTTCGATGCTACTAAGGACTTGACCAAGGTAAATCTTAACGGGGCAACAGTAAATTCAGGGACTTTCTATGTATACCTTGAAGGCAGTGCGGCCCTTACCGGGAATGTGAACGCCACGTATTTGCCAAAGGGCTCTAAAACCTTGAATATAAGCACTACCCCCGTAGCTAGCGGCTCGAATTGGCAAATCTACAAGATCTCCGACTTTTCTTCCGGCCAGCAGCAGCTTGCTTTCTGGTATACCAGTGGTGAAGAGGCGAGAGCAACTGTTTCTTATATAACAATGACTAAAATCTCTTTTACGAATCTGATCTATGGTCAGACGATTGAAGTGGATTCTAAAAAACCTGACACACTTGAGCTTATAGTTGAAGGAAGCTATTTGGGCTTTGAAAATTTCAAGGCTTCGACCAACGCCTCCTATTCTGTGAACGGGTTAGCTTCAGCACCAGGGGAGACAACAAAGGTTGGAGAAGTTAGTTATCCTACTGACAACTCCTTTGTACTGAAAGTAAAGATTGGGCCACAAGGACCTCTCTTTTATGGTGAAAACCGGATTATCTTTTATGGAACCTCTATGGATGGTAATGGCAATGCCCGTACAGTAACGGGAGAAATGCTGGTCTATATTGTAGACAAGAATGGAGCGACAATCAGCAATTTACAGCCGGCAGCAGTATCAGGTACTGCAGCTCCCTTGCCAACTCAGATTCAAATGCAGGATGCGCTTGATAATGTTAATACAGGAGCGCAGGAAGCGCTTGATACAGTCATGAATACCTTGTTCCTTCTATCTCCAAGCTTTACCTATAGTGCAGAGGCCGGAAATTATACAACAAATAATAAGACAGCTCACTTGCTTGGGCGAGGCAGTGGAGCAACACGGGTCAAATTGTACTTTGGCTCGACAACTCTGTTGGATGAAACCTTGGGAACTCCTGTAACCGAGAGGACGGGTTCCTTCACCTACGATTTTGGCGGCGGCTCCAAGTCTTATTCCTACACGCTTGTAGGCAGTGAGAAGGATTTTGTATTCCGCGTGCATGATGTGGATCTTGAAGTGCCGGGAAGCTATGTGTTTAATCTGGAGTTAATCAATGATTCAGGCTCCAGAACCAACAAGAAGATTGAGTTGGTACGTGTAGTTGAACCATACCGTCTGCTCGCCCCGCAGCCGAATGTAGATGGACAATATATTGTAAACAAGAACTTTGTTCGTTTTGATATTGAGGCAGAGGGAGCGACAAAAGTTCTGATTGATGGCGAGGAAGCAGAACTGCGTCAAGAGGCGGGACTCGCTGATCGTTATATCTATGACTACACTGGACTCAAAGCAGATAAGAGTACGAAGGTAAAAATAGAGATTGTTCGTGC
Source organism: Paenibacillus apis (assembly GCF_018333295.1). Classification (NCBI taxonomy): domain Bacteria; kingdom Bacillati; phylum Bacillota; class Bacilli; order Caryophanales; family Paenibacillaceae; genus Paenibacillus; species Paenibacillus apis. Next base: position 133,231 of record NZ_BORS01000005.1, on the reverse strand, counting down.
AGATACAAGCTTCAAGGATACCATCGAAGTTTACTATACCTCAGCAGTAAATGTGGATAGTCAATTCATGGCGGTGAAGGCCGCTACGAAATATAGTGTATTCAACAAAAAGATCGAACTTAGTTTCCCTAAGGGAACTATTTTACAGACTGCGTTTCCTGGTACGAGCGCAATTGAATATTATCCGGATAACAAGATTCTGTTCGGTATTGCCGATCCCGAAAATGGTGTGGTAGGCAAGCGCGATGATTATGGCAACTACATTGGTGGACAAAATAACAATATAGAGAGCGGCTATGATCCTATTCAGATTCCGATTGATGTGAGAGCTAAGTTTTCCAGTCCTGAGAGTAGAGCGAATTTCACACCTGTCTCTGATGTGTATTGGATTCACGGAGGCTTGGGTGAGAGCGGCGACATTGGGGCTACAAACGGACTTGCTCCATATTCTCTTGAGGGCTACTTCACCAGATTTCCTGCTTCCAGAAAAATTGTTCCATCACAGCGCGGAGAGTTGACGCTGTCCTATAACAGCAGTGTGGTAGATGAAGCTGGAACAACGATTACGGTCTTCCGTCTCACGGATACCGGTATTTGGGAAAATATTGGTGGTGAGGTAGATACCAAGGGGCATAAAATTACAGTGCCGTTTGATGATTTTGGTTATTACATGGTTATGAAGCTCAAGAGGGGCTATAGTGACATTACAAACCATGGCTGGGCAAGAAATATTCTTAATGCGCTCTATTCCAAGGGGATTATGAAGAATCTGCGCGGAGACAGCTTCGGTACAGATGACCGGATTACGCGCGGGGAATTTGCAACTCTGCTGGTGAAGGGCTTGAATATTCCGTTGAATTATCCGACCGATGGGAATCATTCCAAATCCACCTTTACAGATGTGGGGCCGGGCGCAGCTACAGAGACCTGGAGCTACAAGTACATTGAGACAGCAGCACGGGCTGGTATTGTAGCGGGTACGAATGAAGGCGAGTTCGCACCGTATACGCCGATTACGCGCGAACAGGCAGCTGTTATGATCTCCAGAGCGCTCAAGCTCAAGCTCGCTCTGAATGACGACAAGCTGAATTCGGCATTGGCCAAGTCCTTTACGGACTCTGGAAGCATGGATTACTATGCTAGACCTGCGATCCAGGCTGTGTCCAAGGCGAAGATTATGAATGGTGCGGCGACTACACTTCCAGGACAGAAGAAAGCAACGTACAGCTTCAATCCGAAGGGCTACATGACCCGCGCAGAAGCAGGCAAGATTGCTGTGGAGCTGTTCAAGGAGAGCACGGACATCTTCCCTAAGAACTTCAATTAATATAGGTTGTTGGAACTTGCATTAAAATAGGTAGAAACAGTGTATCCCCTTGTCCGCGATAGACTAGCGGCAGGGGGATTCCTGTGTTTCCAATTACATCTTTTTGTATTTTTCCTGACTTTAGGATACAATAGCAAAGTGATAGACATTTTCGCAAAGGGTGAAATGATACAGATGAAACCGATTTTATCTAAACCGCAACTAGGCTATACGAAGGCGAAGAGAAAGTTCGAGGATAAATCCAAGGTGTTGGAGAAGCGGATCGAAGAAACCGCCAAGCTTCAGGAAGTCACTCAGGAGGTAATGGAAGGCTTAGTCATTGAGACCGGTTTCCATGATGCATTTAACGATTTGCGTGCAGCGGAAGATGAGTTAATTGAATGGTCCCACAACACGATGAAGCATGAGAAGACTTATAAGGACAATAAACAGGCAATTGACGATATGTATGCCAAGCTGGAGAGCGATCCGCAGATGCGCGCCAGGATTATCCAGCTTGCGATGAGAGTGAGATAAAATGGAGGAAGAGTTCTTTTCCATATAATTTCGGTAAGGCGTCCAAATTTGGACGTCTTATTTTCGTTTTACTTTCATAAATTATGGGTATTGGTTATGGAAAATGTTACTTAGTGACTGTAATTTTCAGGGATGTTATACTAATTTCCGTCAGGCGGTATAAGATGCAAAAAGATGAAAAAGCGGCTAACCTTGCCAAAGGTAACAATCTTGCAATTTTTTTTAAAAACGCCGCAACTTTTTGGAATCACCTGCGTTTAAGATATAGAACGTGAACAGAATCAATGAAGTGAGTGCCGGAATTAGACATTCCAAGATGTTCCTCATGGGGAAACTTGTCTATCTATTAGAAAAATTAGCTTTACGGCACTAGCGACTCATTGTATAATGTTTAGGTAGGATTAGGAAACTAGTCTATTTCTACGTTCTATCAAGCATGGGAAGTGTTTACAAGTTTCTGCGGCTTGCCCGCAGACCTAATTTATAGGAAAATTGCTCAGGCTCTGGAAAGGGGGTGCAATGGCTAATGAGTAACACGAGCTATTCAATTAAAAGAAATTCTCATGTGATTGATAATCAAGGAGGAGAAAAAAAGGTTATGAAGAAAATTTTATCCGTAGCTTTGTCTACAGCAATGGCATTCTCCATGTTTGCTTCCGTAGCATTCGGTGCAGATGCTAATTTGACCCCGCAACAAAAATTTGATGTTCTGAAGCAAGCGAACATCATGGATGGTATGCCAGACGGCTCTTCTGCTCTTGAGAAGACTCTGACTCGTGCAGAACTTGCTAAGATCATCGTTAAATCTATTGGTTTGGAACCAATTACTGGCGTAGCTACTTACAAAGATAAGAACTACACAGTTAATCATTGGGCTGCTCCTTTCATTGAAGCTGCTACCCAAGCAGGTATCCTGAATGGTAAGGACGAAGCTAAGCAACTGTTTGATCCTAGCGGCAATGTGACTGTACAAGAACTTGCTAAGGTTCTGGTAGCTGCTCTGAAACTGGATGTTCCTGCCGAAGCTAACAACAGTGCTAGCGAATGGGCTAAAGGTTATGTTGCAGCAGCAGTGAAGGAAGGCTTCTTGCCTGAAGGCATCAACTACCAAGCTAACGCTACTCGCTCCCAAGCGATCGTTGCAGCTTATGCAATCTACGAAGCTAACCAAGTTCCTACTGTAGCTTCTTACAAAGTAGTGGATCCTAAGAATGTTGAGTTCACGATGTCCGACAGTGAAGTAGTGAAGGTTGCTTTGGAAACAGCTCTCGAAGCTAACAAAGAAACTGAAGTTAAATTCACTTACCAAGACCGTGAGTACACTCACAAAGTAACTTATGTTACTACTGTGGCTCAAACAGTTCAATCCGTTAAAGCTGACAACCTGAAGCAAATCGTTGTTACTTTTGATGGAACTGTGGATCCTGTATCTGCTGGACTGGAAAGCAACTACAGCGTTGCTGACAGAACCTTCAAGAGCGCAACTGTCTCTGAAGATAACACTTCTGTTACATTGTTGTTCGATGAAGCTCATTCTTTGACAAATCAAAAAGAATTTGAACTTTCAATCAACAATGTTAAGAACACTGACAGCACAAAGACTTTCACTCAAAAAGTGAAATTCACTCCTGTTGACGTTACAACTCCAACTGTGAAAGAAGTAGTTGGTCTTGGAACGAAAGCTGTAAAAATCAAATTCAGCGAACCGGTACAGCGTGCTGAAGCTGTTAAATCTGCTAACTATAAAATCGATGGTAAGGCTATCGGAGCTTCTATCGTATATAGCTATCCAGATACTGTAATCTTGTCTACTAACCTTACTGAAGGAGATCATAAGATTTCTGTAAGTAATGTTGCCGATGCTTCTGGTCTGAAAATAGTCCCTGTAGATTATGATTTCACAGCTACAGTTGATACAGCTGCACCTGAAGTTGTTGGCGCAACTTCCAAAGATTTGAGAGAAGTTACTGTTGAGTTCAATGAGCCAATTAAAGCTGTTAACAGCGCTTATGCCAATGTTAGCGGAAATACTGGTATCATCGAAATTAACGATAACAAAGTAACTGTTAAATTCACTGATGATAAAAAAGCTCTGAACTACAGCGAAAACACGATTTATCTGAAAGGCGTTCGCGATTACAGCGATAACAGTGCTGATCGTGAAGTTAAGGTTAACCCTACCCTTGATACAGTTCGCCCAGAAGTGTTGAGCTACGAGCTTAAAAACGAGAACGGCAACTACATTGCAAAAGTTAAATTTAGCGAAGCTCTCAAAACTTCGACTGTTGAAGACCGTACTAACTATGTGTTGAAGGATTCCGAGGGTAAGGTTGCTGATAAAGCTGGAACTGATGCTAAAGGTAATCCAATTGAAAAACCAAGTTTTGATGTTAAGAACAATACTGTAACTATCAACTTGGGTAATGACTTGGACAACAAGTCGTACACACTCACCATTTCTGGTTTGCAGGATACGGCTTATGTACCTAACTCCATGCTGCCTTACACTATCGATCTTGATGCAGCTAAGGCTCAAGTAGGGGCAATTAGTCGCGCATGGGTTGAGCCTTATAGCGATGGCCGTTATGTTTACATTGAGTTTAATAAACCTGTAGCAACTTCGGGTGTTGGCGATGCATCTGATTATGCTAAGTATTTCTTGGTTAATGGTACTTCTGAAGAAAGATTAGCTGCAGAGTCTGGTGATGTAACGATTATTTCTTCTGATACAGTTCGTATCTTTACGAAAAAATCAGTTGGAACGGGCTCGACAATCAGAGCAAACTATGTAGCAAACGCTGACGGTAACTACTTTGTATCTACGACCGGCGGTTATGTTTTGGAAACAGTGGTCAAGGATCAGGCTATTGCTTTGAGCAAGGCAACTGCTACAAGTACTAAAGAAGTGAAACTGGAATTTGACGGTAAACTGAACTACATTGACTACACTGACTTCAGAGTAGGAACTTACACTCCGACGAGTTACACAGTTAGTTCGGATTACAAAACATTGTACCTGAAATTTGAGGGATCCGGCAGAGAGCTTCCGGCTGATGCTGAAACTAAAGGTCTTAAAGTAACTACTGTAAGACACACTACACAGGATGTTTATGGAAACGCAGTTAAATTGGTTGTAGCTGATCCTGCGAATAATGTTCCTCAAACACCAAACATCAACGTTGTAGATGATGTTGCACCTGAACTTATCGAGAATGGTCTTGTAATTAAGCCATCAGCTACAACTGCTGTGTATGAAGCTACTTTGACTTTCACTGAAGCCATCGATGTATCGAATGCTGGTAACTATGCTTATGGTTTGGAAGGTCTGTTTGAAGTAAAAGTAAAAGATAAAGCTGCAACGATTAGTAATGTTTACTCTGCTGCTGATGACAGCACGCTGGGTGCAAATCAATTGAAAGTAGTATTTGCTCTGCATGCAGATAACAACAACACAATTGCTCTTACTGATCAAGTATTGTTCAAGTACACTGCTGATTACAGTAAGGCAATTACCGACATTTCAAATGCTCGCAAAACCTTGTCGAAATTTGAAGTCAACGAGCTTTACGATTACATCAACTAATTTCCTTGAAAAGAGGCCCTTCGGGGCTTCTTTTTTTTAGCAGTTTAAGAGCTTGCGAAGCAAGCGATACAAAAAATAACCACATAGCGGTTGTGTAGTTTAGATTATATCTACAAATACCTAGTACGTTCATGATGAGTGGGAGTGCTCGAACTACTATGGTATAAGAATGGGAGAAGGTGGTTAATGGCAAGTCATAATGATATATGACTTTCGAAAAAAAATTCTTGAACGGACTTTATGCCTCGCTATATGCCGGTCACCTCGAAAAAGTATCATGCCTTATAAGATAAACTCGAGTGGATGGATACCCCCCCTATAATCTGCGTTAAACCAACAACTATAAAGTAAAGACGACGAAGCTTATTAAAAAACTCACGCTAATGATGGAAATAAAGTGTTTTCTAATGCTTCTTACTAAGTTCATCCTCAGTTCATAATCTTTTTTTAAACTTTTTTTAAGTTTGTGCGTATATAATATATACGACTTTTATTAATAGGAGGTTTGACCTTGAGTAAAGCTAAACTGGTTGTTGCATCTTTGACTGTTGCTGCTTTGGTTGCTCAAAGTGGAAGCTACATAGTGGATGCTGCTGCGAAGACAAATGCAACGAATACGAAAACTCAGAATCAATCTGCAGTAAAGACGCTGAGTAATTTAAGTGCTGTTAAGATTACTAACAATAGCACAGTGAAATTAAGCAACGTAAATATTTTAGCCCAGGAGAACGAGAATGTCCTGACCTATACCTTGACTTATCAAAACAACGACAAAAAGGCTTTAAATTTAGTTGATTATTGGACAAAGGTTAAGACTAAATCGGGTACGATTTATAGTGTACAGGCTATAGGGACAGACAAAGACAAAAAGAAAGTAGTGCCAGGTTCTTCGCTTAGCGTGACCTACACAACAAAAATAGCAAAAGGCTTAAAATACAGTGATTTGAATTTTATTGTAATAAAGTGGAACTTTAGTTTGCCAGGATACGAGCAGCATTTAGGCAGCATTAATGTTCCTTCCAGTTACTCGATAGCAGCTCCTGCAAATACAACTCAAAAGCTCACAATTAATGAAAACACGGTTAATGCAAAGGTAACCTCTGTTAGTGTATTAGGCCTTGGTGATGAGAATTATGTGAATGTATCATTATATATGCAAAATGCCGGGTTCAAAACCCTTGATAGCTCCAATTTGAAGTTTATTGTTCAAACGGCAAGCGGTACACCCTTTGCATTGAATCCTGATTCCCTGAGCTCTAAAGTTCAAATTTTGCCTCAAGAAAGTAAAACGCTCAATTTGATTGCAAAAGTTCCTAGAATAGTTAATCTGAATAATATGCTCCTCATGATAGTTCAGAATGAAGAGAGTCTTAAGAGCGATGTTGGTTTAGCATCTATGAATTTAGGAATTAAGAGCAACAAGAATTCTTCAACAGAAGTTGCTAAAGAAAAAATTCTGAATATTAACAATAGTAGTATCGCTACGAGCATTGAGAGTATTTCCAGAAATCAGAGCTTTGGGGAAAGTGCGCTTTCTATACAATTTGCGCTTAGAAATAAGGGAGATAAAGTTGTAACAGTCCCGGCTTATGCATTTGATATTCAAATAGGTAATAAGTCGTACCCTCTATCTGCAAGCGGACTAGAAGGAATGACACTTCAACCAGGCAGCGAACAAATTATTTCTGTTGATGGGTCAATTCCGGTTGTCTCTAATGTTGAAGAGATGGAATTAATTCTAAAGGCACCAACTGAGTCTGACTCCACGTCTCCAGAGCAACCAGCAGTTGAGACTAATTCTTATCCTATAGCTGCATATAAACTTCCGGAGTATACAGAAATGCAATATGCAGTAGGGGAAGAGAAAACGGTTAAGAATAATGACGGTACCTATGGCGTAACACTTGATAGCATACAGAAACTTCCATGGGATGATGGAAATCTGCTTTCAACCAAAATTACAATCACGAACAAGGGAGTCAAAGCGGCCAAGCTTCCTGAATTCGTTGGAACATACAAGATGGATCTTACCTCTTTAAATAGTTCGGTTCAATTGGTCAATACGAACACTACTCAAATCTTGGGTCCAGGGGAAAAGGCCAGTGTGTATGTAGTTGCAACTGTTCCGGAAAGTGTTAAATTCTCTCAATTGCAAGTTCAGCTGCTACAGAAAACGGGAACGGATAAAACAAGTAATTGGATTATGTTCTCGAATTATGGAAAAACAACGGATTTCAAGGTTGTAGCTGATGGTACTTACAATAATTTGGATACTGCAGGTAAAAAGGCAGATCTTATGACTCGGAAAACATACCTTTATAAAGGTAGCACCAATGATATCATCTATACTGAATTGGTTATGAGAAATTTGGAGGACAAACAGAACAAGCTGTCTCAGTTATCCGGATATTTCCAAACGGATGAAGGACATTATTACAAAGCAGATGTAAGCCAAGTGAAGACCACGGTGGGTCCAAAGGCGGCTAGCGTTGTATCATTCTCGGCCAAGGTACCAAAAGGAACGGTTGTCTCTAATTGGAATCTTGTAGTGGGAGAGAGCATTACGGAAAACAAATTTACGGATGCAGAAGGCAAGCCTACAGGCTACGTAAATGCAAATGCAATGGAACTAAACCTGGAAAGCCGTGATATTAAGAGCACGTTAAAGGGTGTAGAATTATTCCCATACACGCTAGATGTAAGAGAAATAGAAGGACGCACGAACTCGTCAGGACTTGAAGTGAAGATGAAGTATGACTTGAAGCGTGACTTGGCCTTTGAAATAGGAGAATTCCAGCATAAGTTCGTACTGGAAGTCGTAGATTCAAGCGGTGCAAGATTTGAGAAGGAAGTTGAAATTGAAAAGGATATGTTAGTCGGATCTAACTTGAATTTCTCATTCGTAGTCAATGATCTGATCTTCGCTACATCCAGATCAGGAGCCTTCCAATTCTCAATCTATGACTCTCATCAAGGAGTTAAGACAAAGATTGCAACACAAGCAGTCCCTTATGTAAACACAGACCTTTATAATTAACACATTGGTAGAAATCCCTCCTTTGGGGGGATTTCTACTTATTCTTTCCTACATTACAATATTATTATTCATCAACGTTTAAGGATTTTATTGAGGAGGATCATGAATGAAAACAATATGGAAATATACAGCGGCCGCTGTAGTGATCGGCGGAAGCCTTTGGGCAGGCTCGCTGTTGAATTTGACGGCAGAGGGGGCTAGTGTGGCTTCTCAGCCAGGGAGCAGCGATGATCCAGTTGTTACGAAGAGCTATGTGGATCAAGCGATCCAACAAGCGCTGAAAGGCGGCGGAGTATCGACCACGCCTTCTACACCATCAACACCATCTACGGAAGGAAGCACAAGCGGCTCGGCTGAGGCAGTTGAGATTGTTACTGTGAAGCCGGGCGAGACTTTGATTGCCGGAGCTGGAGCAGAGTTTGTGGTCAGAGCAGGCAAGGCTGTAATTTATAGTTCAGATTCAAACGGGGTAGCGGATCTGACCGATGGCGTTGATATCAAAAATGGTGGAACAGTGGCGAATAACCATCTGCTTTCTTTTCCGCGTGAAGGCCGGGGCATTCAGGTATTGGAAGGGAATAAATATAGCTTGACTGTAATGGTACGCGGATCGTACTCGATACGTTAGAATACACATTTTACCTCCAGTAGCAAACATTCATCAGCTTATTTCAATTACTAGTCAGGCATACTACACCTGAAAGAATAAATGGAGGTGGAAATGCCGTGGCAAGGAATAAAAGTAAGGTCATACCGGAATGCCGTGAGGTTCTGAAGCAGTGGAAATATGAGATTGCAGCGGAATTTGGACTTCCTGTAGGCGGAGGGGCTATTAGCGGCTCAACCGACACTGAGTTTGCAGGAGAGCTTGGAGCCATGGGAGCAAGCAGTAGCTATGGAGGCAGTTGGGGACATCTGACATCCAGAGAGAATGGATCCGTTGGCGGAGAGATTACAAAAAGGCTTGTAGCCAAGGCACAGCAAGACTTTTTATTGCACTAATTTTTGACATCATCTTGCAAATAAGTTAATATGACAGTTAAGGACTGTAGATGCAACCTTTTCCGACAAGGAGAAGGTTCATTTTTTGATTAGCCTTTTTCATGGACGGCTAAAGTATATCCTAATTATTGTATTGTATGGAATTGTCGTTTGCCGCCATATTAGGTATAGGGGAGGTTGAATTTCATGTCCATTCAAGGACGACATTTATTTACATCCGAGTCTGTTACAGAGGGACACCCGGACAAGATCTGCGACCAGATTTCCGATGCGGTGCTCGACGCTTTTCTAGAGAATGATCCTTATGCACGTGTTGCATGTGAAGTATCCGTAGCCACGGGCTTGGTGCTTGTCATTGGGGAAATCAGTACAAAGTCAGAGTATGTAGATATTCCAGCCATTGTTCGTAAGACTGTGAAGGAGATCGGATATACCCGTGCCAAGTACGGGTTTGACTATAATACATGCGCGGTATTGACCTCATTGAATGAACAATCCGCAGACATTGCTCAGGGAGTAAATGCAGCGCTTGAGAACCGGGATCCGGAGAAGATGAATCAGGAGACGGAGAATATTGGTGCAGGCGACCAGGGCTTGATGTTCGGATTTGCCACAAATGAGACGGAGGAGCTGATGCCGCTTCCGATTTCACTGTCACATCGTATTGCTCGTCGATTGTCGGAGGTTCGTAAGGATGGAACGCTGGACTATCTTCGTCCGGATGGGAAAACTCAGGTCACGATTGAGTATGTGGATGGCAAACCGAAGCGGGTGGATACGATTGTGGTATCGACACAGCATGCCGAGGAGATCACCCTGGAGCAGATCCAGAGGGACATCAAGGAGCAGGTCATCCTGCCGATCGTTCCTGCTGAGCTATTGGATGCTGAAACCAAGTATTTCATAAATCCGACAGGGCGTTTTGTCATTGGGGGCCCTCAAGGGGACGCTGGGCTGACCGGACGGAAAATCATTGTTGATACATATGGTGGATATGCCCGTCACGGCGGGGGCGCCTTTTCGGGTAAGGATCCGACAAAGGTGGACCGTTCTGCAGCTTATGCGGCTCGCTATGTAGCGAAAAACCTCGTTGCAGCTGGCCTTGCTGATAAGGTAGAGATCCAGTTAGCTTATGCAATCGGTGTGGCTAATCCGGTATCGATCAATGTCGACACGTATGGAACAGGAAAGGTTCCAGAGGAGAAGCTGGTTGAGCTGGTTCGTGAGAACTTCGATCTTCGTCCTGCCGGTATTATTCGCATGCTTGATCTGCGCCGTCCAATTTACCGCCAGACCGCTGCCTATGGTCACTTTGGCCGTACAGATCTCGATCTTCCTTGGGAGCGTGTGGACAAGGCTGGGGTGCTGAAAGAGCAGGCTGGACTGTAAGCAAGGAAATGAAGCGTGTGTTGTATTTGATGAATGACAAGTCGTGCTTAAACACGACGCCACAGCAATAATTGATAACAAGCAGACTCGCTGCCTTGGCAGAGGGGTCTGCTTTTTTGCGAAATGAAAGTAATTGAAATATGTGGCTCATTTTTTAACCCCGTATTTTTCTGAACAATGTGAACCTGATAAGGTTAAAATTGGATGATTCAGGAAAAACACTAAAAAACCACCCCGATTATGCCGTTAATAAAAGTAGGTATGTGCTTAACGGCTATTTATGCTGAAATACATAGAACTGATTATGCTAACAGATTCTGAAAGCCTGTGAGAGGAGCCAGATGAAATGAACAAAATGACATGGATGAAGAGCTCAAGAGGAAAGGTATCGCTGCTGTTGGCGGTATGCTTGTTGCTGAATCTACTAGTTGGTGTAGGAGGGGCGAGTGCGGCTCCAGGAGACCCGTTCGAGTTGATCGAGAGTATGGTTCCGGCGAACGGGGCTAAGGGAGTATCGCTAGATACGGATAAGATCGTACTGAATTTTAATCGACCGGTTAAACCGGGAAATGGAACCATACAGATTGTTGAAGGTGGAACCTTGTTCCATGAAGTTGGTGTGACGCCTTCACCGGTATTTACTACTTTAAGTATGGAAATTGATATTCCAGCGGGAAAGCGTTTGACAGAAGGTCAAGTGTACCATGTGATCGGTAGTGAGGGGGCATTTGTTGATGCTGCAGACCCATCGCTTCTAAGTGCTGCCTTCGAATTCTCATTCACAAGCTTAAGCGATCCAAACAGCCGGCCGCCAGTGAAAGCTGAGGAGAATCCCTTCTTGCCGGCAGCGGGTGCTATAGTAGACCTGGCTGGGACGTCCACTACGTTCAGTCTCACGTTTGATAAGCCCGTATTGGCGGGAACAGGCAGTGTGACTGTTAAGAGCGCTTCTACAAATGCAACTGTGTTCAGTGCCGCTGCTACGGCAGCCATGATCGCAGACAGAACAGCCTCCTGGACAGTGACTGGCTTGGCTAGAGGGGAGCGCTACTATGTATTGGTTGATCAAGGGGCATTTGTAGATAGTGATGGTCAGGCCTTTGCAGGGATCTCCAGTGCCCAGGAATGGTTCGTCAATGTGAGAGGGAACGCCGTAGCCTGGAGTTCAACACAGCCAGCTGATCGTGCTACAGGAGTTGGGATTAAAGAGACTCTGAAATTGAACTTTTCTCGTCCGGTCTATCCAGATCGTGGAGTAATCACTCTGTCCTTGAATGCTAATGGCACGAAGGTGCGCGATATATCAGTTACTTCGGCGGATGTAAAGGGCGGAGGAACTTCAAATATTACGATCACCCTGCCTGCTCTAAGCTATTCCACAGCATACAGCGTGGATATTCCTGTGGGGGCATTCAAGGATACGGATGGAAATTCGACGGAGGCTCGTAATTGGACTTTCACAACGGGAAGCAGCTCAGCTTCTGGCACATTTCGTATTTCTTCCGTATTTCCAGCTAATAATAGCTCAGGAATTAGTCTGACAAGCAGCATCTATGCAACGTTCAGCAAACCTATTACGTTGGAGGATGCCAGTAAAGTGACGCTGCGCAAGCAAGGAACGACTACGGCGATTCCGGCAAGCATCACTGCCTCGGGAGCTAGATTAAACATCGTTCCCTCCAGTGCTTTGCAGGAAGGCTCCACCTATTACATTGATATTGCGGCTGGTGCAGTGAAGGATACTGCAACGGGCACGCTCAACACGGCCTTGAACGGAGCCTCCAGTTGGGCCTTCCAGACCGTGTCTATAGACAAGACGCCTCCTGTGCTGCAAACGGCCACAATGGAAGGGAACAGAACGATTCGTCTGACCTATGATGAGTCACTGGATTCTACGGTTACTCTGCTGACATCCAGCTTCACTGTGACGGTGAATGGAGAGACGAGAAAACTCAGCAACGCCTATATTTCGGGAAATAGTGCATACGTGGTTCTGGAGACTGGAGTAGCTGTCGGTCAGAACATTCGGGTTAGCTATAGCCAGGGCAGCCTGCGTCCCATTCGGGATCTGGCTGGCAACTTGGCTGGCGGTATTTCAAGCAAGGACGTGACGAACGGTATCGATTCGGTCATGCCGAAGCCGAAGGACGGCTATGTCTCCGGAAGTATACTAACATTGTATTTCAGCGACTCTATGAAAAGTGTGTCTACCTACGCTTATGAACAGTTTACAATAACGGCTGACGGCTACTCTAAAGGAATTGATCGAATTTCCCAGAGCGGCTCAACAGTTACATTGTATCTGTCCAGTTCTGTTGGCAATGGGGAAGTAGTCAGAGTTTCTTATTCCCCCGGCTCTTATCCGCTTCAGGATCTGAGAGGCCAAAATATTGCAGGATTTGCCGATTACTATGTCCGCAATTCGTATGATACAGTTCCGCCGAAGCTCACAAGTGTGGAGGGCTCTGGCACGAGCATTATTTTGACCTATGACGAGGCGCTTCGCACTACCAGTGTTCCGATGAAAAGCCAGTTCTCGGTGCTGGTCAACAACGCCCCAATCTATGTAACGAAGGTGGAAATTTCAGGGGATCGGGTGCTTCTGACATTGGCTTCTTCTTTTACAAAGGATCAAAATGTGACGATTTCCTATGTATCCGGGCCGGGAGGGATTGCGGATCTGAATGGCAACCTCGCGGGATACATTGATCTTCAGCCGATCAATTATGCGGTAGTTATAGAGGGAATTCGATCTGCAGTTGTCCGTGGGGATACACTCACAATTACGTATAGCTCCCCGCTGCGCTCGGTTTCGACGTTCCCTGCAAGCCAGTTCTATGTATCGGTGAACAAGGATCCTCGATCCATCCAGTCTGTGAGTGTGAGCGGGGACACAGTAACCCTCAAGCTCGCCAGTGCGGTTGCAGCTTCACAAGCGGTTGAGGTTTCGTATATGACGGGTTCTGTGTTGCTATATGATACTTCGGGCAATGCGATGAAGAGCTTTAGCGGGCTGGCGGTAACGAATCTGACATCAGGAGCCTCAACTGGAACGAGCACGGGAACTGCTACTACTCAGCCTTCGTATCTGACATTAATGAATGGAACAACCTTTGGCATTAACGGAAGCTATGTGCTGGATCAGAGTGCTGCTACGAAGACCGCCGACAACTCGCGTTACGGAAAGTCGGTGAATAGATACACCCTGGCTACGGATCAGGTAAAGGGAGCCCTTGATTTTCTGACGAATAGTTCCAGTTCTGCATCAGGGGATAAGATCATGGTGTTTGAGGTTCCTAATACGGAGAAGGCCGGATCGGTAGCCATACCGCTCGGCCCGTTGAAGGATGCCTTTACCAGCGGGAAAACCGCGTCCATTGGCGTGAAGTTTGGTGATAATATGTATGTGCAGCAGATTAAGGACATCTCCTTCTCGGGAATATCAAGCATTACGGGAAACAGTACGCTGGATGGAGTATACTTGCTTGTGCGGCTGGAAAATATACCGCGTGATAGTGTGCCATCACTTCCTTCAAGCGGGACAGCTACGGTCAGTGCCGTGAACGATCCTTTGGAGGTATTTGTTGGAGCGAGCACGAGCGGCGGTTTATTACACGATACCAGTCATAAGGGGAAAATCTACATTCGGGAGGCCGGACAATCCTCCTCTGTCAGTGGAATGCTGCTTAAATACAATACCGCTAATCGCAAGGTAAATTATATTCTGTCGGGGATGAAGAGCAGTGGAACAGGCAGTGTATTCTCCGGCACAGTGAGCGGGAACTCGATTGTAGGGCCTGCGCTTGGATACGGATATTTCGAGGACACGTCTCGCCATTGGGCGAAGGATGACATCCTTGACCTTGCGGGTAAAATGGTTATTGAATCAACAGGCGGCGGAACAAGCTATAAATTCGAGCCGAATCGGAACATCACCCGAGCTGAATTTGCGACGTTCATTGCGAAGGGCTTGGGACTTAGCGCTGACAACGCTGGTTCGTCAGGAACGCTTAGCTTCCCGGACGTCTCCTCATCGGATCCGTCAGCCGAATATATACGCGCGGCTACGGCAGCGGGTATTATCAACGGTAATACGGATGGGACGTTCAAGCCGAACAATAATATTACTCGCGAGCAGATGGCTCTGATGATGGTCCGTGCGATGGAGTATACGGGCTATAAGATGAACACAGGCGACGGTGCGTCAACAACGCTGTCCCGGTTCAAGGATGCGGCGAAGATCCAATCCAAGGACACGGTTGCAAAGGCTGTGAATGAAGGGATTATTCAAGGCGTGAATGTCGGCACCGGGTTCCAGTTCCAGCCTGCCGGAAATGCCAGCCGTGCAGAAGCAGCGGTTATGCTGAAGCGGGTATTGGATAAGCTGACACAGTAGGAAGAGGGAGAAAGGCAAGGGCAAGAGCCGGGCCTGAGCTAAAAGAGTGGTGAATAAGTAGCCTGAGGGCTGGTGTGTGTGGGCCGAAACGTTATTCGTGATTCAGATATCCATGACTATGTCAGCAATCCTAGTGATATGGTAGAGATCACCTTTAAACCCAGATGTTAACCCTATAAGGTCCAACTGAATCAATGATCCGGGTTTAATAACGAGTATAGGCCCATACTGGACTCAGGCTCTCTAATGTTCAGCACGCTTCTAAAGAGTCGAATTCTAGCTGGTGTTGGCTGGTTATAAGAGAGGAGTTGCGGGATAATTGTAGGGAATACAACTATTCCGACGTAGACCTCCCGAACAGTAAGCTCTAGTTGTAAAATGTACACGTAAATCGGAGAAAATCCCATTTTCCACTCCTAGTCAGTAGCTCTAGTTGCAGAAAAAGCAATTAATCCTCGAAGCGATAGACCTTACTGGCGGGATAAGTGTAGAAGTGCAGCTAGAAGTAGCTATTTGTTTGTAGTCTGGGTAGTTTAGTGCACGTTGTATACTTGATATGGCTCTATGTAGGCTAGTGCACGTTGATAGTAGATGTGCGCTGGGTAGTTTAGTGCACTTCGTATAGTAGAGACGCTCTATATAGTTTTTTGATGTATGTAGAGGAATTTGACGAAATCTGAAAGATTTGATATATTCTGGATAGTAAATTATGTGTTATTTATACAGTGACGAGGTACGTCCTGGCATTCTGATGAATCATCAGAGGGTCAGGGCTTTTTTGCATTAATTAGTTCAGATAGGAGTGTATTGATGTGAGTAAGACCGATAAGTTTGATATTGCTCATGAGGCATTTATGAAGCTGCATGCGGCACGACGAACTGGAGAGAGAAGGGGACGCTTGCTAAGGGGGAACAGGCATGCAGAGACCATGTTTCTTCGCAATGTCTGGTGGCCGCTATACAATAACTTTGACCAGCTTCATCCAGAGTATGAAATCATAGATTGGCGCGGGCGTCCATATTACGGAGATTTTGCATTTTTAGGTGGACAGCTCAGGTTGCTCATTGAGATCAAAGGGTTCGGGGCACATGTTCATGAAATGGACCGTCAAGGTTATTCGAAGGAATTAAACCGGGAGCTTTATTTACAGACATTGGGCTACCGGGTAGCCTCCTTTGCTTACGATGATGTGGAGCGTAGGCCGGAACTGTGCAGGAATTTACTGGACTCCCTATTACAGCGATACCGGGCAAGCGAACAGCCTGTCAGTTGGGATCAACTCGCAGAGAATGAGATTATTCGTCTTGCCATGAAGACATCCCGACCGTTCTCACCCAAGCAGGCAGCGATTCATATGCAGATGAACTATCGAACTGTGCTAAGAATCGTGCGCTCTCTTTGTGGAAAAGGCTGGCTACGCCCAGTGATTACAGGGGAAGGAAAAAGAATCCGTTATTACGAGCTAATCCCGGGCAAAAGGGGAGAGCAATGGTGATAGATAAGGGGGAAGGGAAACTTCTAATTGCTCAATTGGATAATTGCAGCCAATACAACTAAAACGCAGCTTTGGGGAATAGATTGGAGTATTAGTTGTAGCGAGTACAACTATCTGTCTAATATAAGGACTGCAGGAATGAATATGATGGATATAAGTGTACATTTAGCAATTATAAGCAACTCGGCCGCATTAACATGCAGAAATAGCTGTACTGCATACATCAATATGGAATATCAACATCAATATGATAGACATGCTGCCGCCCTCTGCGATTTTACTTTACCCAATCCCCTACCATTTTCCATGAAATTTGCTTTTTTTCGTAACTTTTCCGTTCTATTGTAGTCTATTAATTGTATACTAGATTCCGGGGAACTGAACTGAGAGTTCTCTGAGATAGACTGCATATGATGGGAGAGTAGCGCACAAAAATGGTAGCACACAAGAAGCACGACGGTAAGATGACGAAGAAAATAGCGCGTTTGGCGGCGGTGCACGGTAAGAAGCTGGTGCTGGTGTCTTTGGCAGGAATGATCTGGATTCAGCCTTTCTCAGTGCTGGAGTCTTTCACAGGAACAACATCGACAGCGTATGCGGCGGATAGTCAGACCGTACAGCTCAGCAGCGAGATGATTACTTCTGGTGCGAAGCTGGTTAAATATCAATACACAACAACCCGCTCCGGCAAATCGGTCAAGGTACTGGCTGATGTGGTCGAGGTGGATCTGAGCAATCCTTATGTCCAATTAGACGTAATGACCGGCAAAAATGGCCAGGTGACTACTCGGCAGTCCGTAGAGGGGATGGCCCAAGAGACAGGGGCAGTTGCCGGTATCAATGGCGACTTCTTTGCAACCAGCGGGCAAGGTGTTGCGATGGGAGCAGCAGTCTCCCAAGGAGTGCTTGTCACGAGTCCCGCACAATTGACAGGGATGTTTGCCTTTGCGGTGAAGAGCGATAATACGCCGATGATTGATCAATTCAGCTTTAATGGATCTGTGATTACTGAAGATGGCTCAGTATTCCCGCTAACCGGGATGAATCAGGAGTCCTATCGAACAGAGCCGGATAATGGATACAGCCACGTTAATAACATGTTTATTTATACTAGTGACTGGAAATCCGAGGAAAGACCGAAGGCAAGCGGAACGACCCCAACGGAGGTATTGGTTCAGGGCGGAGTCATTCAGCAAATAAGCTATAAATCTGCCATTCCTGGCACAGTGCCGGCGGATGGGTATATTTTGCGCGCCCATGGGTTGGCAGCGGACTTCATTGCATCCCATATGCAGATCGGACAGCGGGTAGATACGAATTACCGACTTGTCTCTCGGAGCAGTGGAATTGAATATAACCCTTCAGATCTGAAGATGGTTATCGGAGGACATACCTTGCTGGTGGACCAAGGCGCTGCCTCTTCCTTCACCCGCTCAACGAACTCGATCAGCGGGAGCAGTGCAGTAGCTCGTACGGCTGTGGGCTACTCAAAGGATGGAACGAAGGTTTATCTTATTACGGCAGAGAAAAATTCTGCAAGCAGTGGCTTAACGTTGGCTGAATTGCAGAAATTCATGACATCCATCGGCGTTTGGAAAGGAATGAACCTCGATGGCGGCGGATCAACGACATTGGTTACCCGTCCTCTGGCGGAGAATACCGCACAATTGACCTTCACCACCTCGAATGGCTCCGCAGGACAGCGCGCCGTTGTGAATGGGTTGGGGGTTTATTCCACTGCGCCTGTCGGGACCTTGCAGGGGCTGAAGGTAAGCGGCAGCAAGACACTGCTTATTGGGCAGACGGTTCCTTATACGTTGAAAGGCTACGATAATTACTACAACCCGATTGATACTTCAGGCATCCAAGCGACCTGGAGCGCCAGCAACAGCAATGTAAGCTGGACGGGGGACGGCTTCAAGGGAGTGAAGGCAGGAACGGCTAAAATTACAGCTGCCAGCGGGTCCGCAACAAGCAGTATGGATGTGACTGTGCTTGGAGGAACAGACCTTGACACACTCACTCCTGTTACTACTTATGCACCGTTAGAAGCGGGAACAAGCGTCTCCGTACCGGTTACAGCGAAGCTGAAGAGCGGAAGTACGGTCAATATTCCGGATGAGTCGCTGAAATGGACATTCAGCGGCATGAAAGCCGCAGTGCAAAATGGTGTCTTGACGATACAGTCCATTAATAATGGAGCCAAGGTGGCCTATGCGACGCCAAGCTATGACGGCTTTAGCGGAACGCCGATCGTGTTCTCGGTATCTGCAGAACAAGTATGGGAGACCTTTGAAAATATTAGTTACCCTGTTAGCTTTACCGGATTGCCGGCAGAGGCGACAGGTAAAGTATCGGTTGTTCAAGGTACTGGGGAACGTGAAAAATCGAAGGTCCTTCAACTGGATTATGATCTTACCTTAGGTACCGGCAACAAGTTTGCTTATGCCCAACTGAACGGTACGACAGGCAGAACGATACCGGAGGGAGCGACCTCTATGTCGGTAGATGTGCTAGGCGATGCCAGCCTGAACTGGCTGCGGGCAGAGTTTGAGGACGCCGATGGAAAGGCGGTTTATGCCGACTTGATTCGTCCGCTTGACTTCACAGGCTGGAGAACGCTAACGGCTGATTTAACAGCAAGCGCATTGAAGCACCCGGTCAAGCTGAAGCGCTTGTACGTTGTGAATCTGGAGGATGGCCAGGATGAACGGGCTCTTACGGGCAGCATATCCTTTGATAACATTCGCTTTACTGCACCCGTCACGGGCGGAGATACTGGACTGCCAAGCGCAACGGCTGTAATGGTGGCCGGATCGAAGACGATGACGGTTGACGGGAAAAAAGTAACGATGGATGCTGTTCCTCTCATTAAGGATGGAGTCACCTATGTGCCGATTCGATATGTAGTAGATGCTTTTGGCGGACAGGCAACCTGGACAGCCGCTTCGAAGAAAATCACGGTCACACGGGGATTAACAGTATTGGAGCTGACTGTAGGCAAGAAGGAATTTTTGCTGAATGGCGCTGCCAAACAAGGAACAGTAACACCGTTAATCACAAATGGAAGGACTTTAGTCCCATTGCGCATGGTTTCCGAGCAGCTTGGTATTACCGTAAATTGGGAACAGAAAACCAAGTCTATCACACTGCAATCATGATATGATAGTTCTTAGTGCACGGACACTTAAGCATGGGAATGGAGAAGGATGAAGTGGCAGAGTACCAAGCTGATGCAATTGACCGCGTCATTAAAAATGCTGTTGGCGTCATGGAAAACAGCAAGCTGCAGATCCTTGAAATTCTGGAGGCAGCCAGAAGCGAGCTGAATACGCTCAATAATGAGCTGCAGCAGGTGATCAAGGAAACCGCTGAGACGGTTGAGAAGGTTGATCAACTTGAGATAAATTTTAGAAGGTCCCGGATCCGGCTGACAGAAGTCAGCCGGGATTTTGTGCGCTATAAGGAAGAGGACATCAAGCAAGCCTATGAGAGAGCAACCCAGCTTCAATTGGATCTGATGATCTATCGGGAGAAGGAAATGTATCTTAAAGCCAGACGGGATGAATTGCAGAAGCGGGCAAAAAATGTCGAGAAGTCCGTTGAACGTGCGGAAACGGTGAGCTCGCAAATGGCAGTAGTTCTGGAGTACTTATCTGGAGAGCTTGGTCAGGTCAGTCGGATTCTTGAGTCGGCCAAAAACCGCCAAATGATTGGATTGAAGATTATTCTGGCGCAAGAGGAAGAACGTAAACGGATCTCGAGAGAGATTCACGATGGTCCTGCCCAACTGCTGGCAAATCTAGTTCTTAGGACGGAAATTGTCGAAAGAATGATCTCCAAGCAGGATTTCAAGCTGGTGCAAGACGAAATAATAGACTTAAAGAGCCAAGTACGCTCAAGTCTGGAAGAAATGCGTAAGGTGATCTTTAATTTGCGTCCGATGGCGCTGGATGACCTCGGATTAATTCCGACACTCCGAAAGTATGTCCATGACTTTGAGGAAAAGACTAAAATTCGTACGACCTTTGAGACCCGAGGCAAAGAGCATCGCATGTCCTCTCCGATGGAGGCGGCTATTTTCAGGCTGGTTCAGGAGGCCCTAAACAATGCCGCAAAGCACGCATTTCCCACGTTTGTCGGTGTGGATATCAACTATCAGGGCGAGATGCTTCGCATTGTCATACAAGACAACGGTCTTGGCTTCAAAGTGGATCAACTGGAGGAGCGGAACAAGGGACACACGCACTTTGGGCTTATCGGAATGAGGGAACGGGTAGAGCTGCTTGAGGGTAGAATGGATATCGAATCAACAGCGAACGAAGGGACCAAGATCATTATTCACATTCCGACAAAGACAGAAAAAAGAAGGGAGTAACCGGAATGGACAACCTTATTACTGAAGGCAAGTACAAAATCAGGGTTCTTCTAGCGGATGACCATCAGCTGTTCAGAGAAGGTCTGAAACGGATTTTGAATATGGAGGAGGATATTGAGGTCGTAGGTGAATGTGGAGACGGCACCCAGGTGCTTGAGTTCTGCCAAGTGCAGCCCCCTGAGATTGTATTAATGGATATCAACATGCCATTATTGAACGGGGTGGATGCTACCGCTGAGCTTCGCGAGCTGCATCCCGACATTAAGGTGATCATCTTATCGATTCATGATGACGAGAGCTATGTATTTGAGACCCTTAGAAAAGGTGCAACAGGTTATTTGCTCAAGGATATGGAGGCCGAATCATTAATTAATGCGATTCGCACGGTGGCAGAGGGCAACGCCTTTATTCATCCGAAGGTAACAGGTAAATTGATTCAGCAGCTTCGCCGAATGGAGTATTTAAGCGAAACGGGTGCGATTGCCGAGGATAATAGAATCCGTGAGGCTGGCGTCAAATTCGTACCGAGCGAAGACAATCCGCTTACTCGCCGGGAAGCCGAGGTATTACGATTGATGGCCGAGGGGCGCAGTAACAAAATGATTGGCGAGCATTTGTTTATCAGTGAGAAGACTGTGAAGAACCATGTTAGCAGTATTTTACAGAAGATGGATGTGGACGATCGTACGCAAGCGGTAATCAATGCCATTAAATTTGGCTGGGTAACCCTGTAGGATTGTATGGAATAGATTGAATTTATGTAAAAGTTGAGCTGATTGAATGCTCGATGGTATACATACAGATTCTGAAGCTCTTGACCATGAACCGACCTGCCGACTGCGGCATATATTGTCGCTATAGAGGATTTGTTTAGTGTGCTGCACTGCAGTAATCTCTGAACAGCCCTTTTAAAGGAGGGGTGTCCATGTTCACCTACATGAGCTGGATTGTGGTCGGTTATGGACTTGCCGCATTGTTGGTACATCTTTTGCATAGACGTTTTCTTCGGAGGACACAAAAGGATGTCTTGGAAACGCATTATATCCTGGTGACTCGTAATCACGAGCTTCAATTGGAATGGTATATCCGGGCACTATCCTGGTATGCGAGAATTCGTGGAGAATGTATCCGTGTTACGGTGTTGGATCAGGCCTCGGAGGATGACACACTTGCGATTCTTAGGCGGCTTTATCATGAGTCGGGAATTCGCTTAAATGTCATCGATATGTCTGATACGGCTGACAAAGTACTCAACAAGAGTCCAGAATCTGCGGACAGGGAGAACAGAGTGCACGTTGATCTGCGCGTGCCGCAGGAGGCGGCTAAAATCCCTTATGTCCATTCCCGAATATAACGAAATAATTAAAATAGCTACATGCAGGACGTGAAGCACACTCTTGAGCAGTTCAATGCTGAGAGTGTGCCTTTTTGTGTCTATTCTGAAACTTTCCTGTATAGCCCAATAAATTAAATTAAAAAATCCCATTTTGATATATATGTCATGTAATATTGTGGTATATTATGGATTATAATGACTTAAGAACTAGAATATAGTTGAAAGGTGGTAGAAAAGATAATAAGCGAATGTAGGTGTTGGGAGGACAGGATTAGGACATAAGCCGGAAAAACATTAGCTAGAATGCTGAGAAACAGGAGTCAGGCAGAATAGAGCTTTCTTATTCTAGTAGCTAGACTAGTAAACAAACTGAGGAGGGAATTTATGAGAGTCAGCTTGTATGTGGTCAGAATCAAGGCGGGATGGGAGATGGAAATTAGTCTGGACTTGGGAGTTGACGTCCTGTGGTGGACAGAGAAGGGGCACATGCAGCAATACAGCTCAATCGGCAGGAGGAAGGGTTCGGGTAATAACAAAGGGTATAGGGGAGGGCTGACTAACCGGATTATTCTGTTGTCAGAGTCGATGCCCTTAGGATGGGCTGTGCGGCTTCGCGATCGCTTTAAGCCGTCCGTAATGTATGACAGATGGGCATTTAAACAGTGGAAGGAATACATAGTTAAGGAATTGCATGCCGAGCTTGCTATGGAGCAAAGGTTAGGTCATAGGGAAGCAAGTAGCACGTTGTTAGAAAAGATGATACATATTCAAGAAATAGAGGCCAGCAAAGCGCGGAGGGAGGAAGACAAGAAGGAAAGGGGAGGGGCAGGCAGAAATCATTGGGCAGCGCTGGAGGAGCAGGCGTCGCGCCTGGCAGACGCGCTGACCGGTCGGTCGCTGCTGGAAGGCGAGCTCCAGCAGCTTCTTGCGGAGCGCATGCCGGATCTGGCACCGGCATGGCGCTCCGCGCTGCAGCACGCATACCTGCAAGGGCGCGTGCTGCTCGGCCCGGGCGTCGCGCAAGCTGGCGACGCCCACGGCCGGCCCCGCCGCCTGCTCCGGCGGGGCAAGGGCCTCCGCTGCCGGCGTTGCGGCAGCGGGGTGAATCGCCGCACGCCCTGCGGGTCGTGCGGCCTTAGCGGCTGCGCCTACTGCGAGGCCTGCCTCGCAATGGGGCGCAGCCGCTCTTGTGCGCTGCTGCTGCGCGGCAGCAGCGCCTGGTCGCCGCGGGCGCCCGAAGGGCCCGCGGCGGCGGGAAGCCCCACCGGGTCCATGCTGGACCGATGGGGGCTAAGCCCGGCGCAGCGCGTTGCGGCGTCCGCCGCGCTGCATTCCCTGGCACAGCACCAGCGGCGCTTTCTGCTGTGGGCCGTTACCGGAGCAGGCAAGACGGAGATGATTTTCCCTCTGCTTCAATATACACTGGCTCGCGGAGGAAAGGCTCTAGTAGCAACACCCCGACGGGATGTAGTACTGGAATTGGCTCCGAGAATGGCCAAGGCTTTCCCGGAGACGCAGCCGGTGGTGTTATACGGAGGAAGTCCGAACCGCTGGGGGGAAGGCAAGCTCTATCTGGCCACGACTCATCAGCTTATGCGGTTTCATCAGGCCTTTGATTTGGTTGTTATTGATGAGCTGGACGCTTTTCCGTATCATAACGACCCTATGCTGGCTTATGCGGCAGAGGCAAGCTGCAAGCTGGAAGGGAGCTTTATTTATCTCTCGGCAACTCCACCTGCCGGGCTACAGCGGGAAGCCCGATCCGGACATTTGCCTTACGCCAGAGTGCCTGTTCGTTATCATCGCTACCCGCTCCCGGTTCCAGGGCGCATCTCTATGCGGCCGGTTAATCATTGCCTGACTAAGCAGGCAATCCCTTCTGCTTTGGCAGGAAAAATGCGGAGCTCGCTGGAACGTGGAGCCCAGGTGTTTTGCTTTGTGTCCAGAATCCGGCATATTGCTCCTTTAGTGCTGCTGCTGCAGAGTTGTTTTCCGGATTATCCGATCGGCGGCACCTCCTCGCAAGATGCGGAGAGAGGCAGCAAGGTGGAGGAATTTCGTGCTTCCAGGATTCGTCTATTGGTAACAACTACGATACTGGAAAGAGGAGTCACCATACCTAAAAGTGACGTATACATATTAGATGCACATAGTGAACTGTTCGATGAAGCCTCACTGGTCCAGATGGCCGGCCGGGCGGGCCGTTCCCAGGGGGACCCCGAGGGAAAGGTGCTCTTCGCTTCTCCGGAGTGGACCCAATCACAGCGCGGGGCGATTCGCCAGATTCGCACCATGAACAAAATTGCCCTTAAGCAAGGATATCTGATTCGGGAGGGGGCGTAGTCATATGTCGAATGCTTCAAATAAGAACGTGCACCCATCGAATAATTATAGACAAGCTCTTTTTAAAAACGGCGGTCTCCATAAATTTTCCAATCTGTATACGTATCAGCACCCTTCCAGCTACGACGCTTCAAAACAGAGCGAACCGCTTATGACTGAATCTGCCCCTGGACAGAAGGAATCTGAGGACCATCTGGATCAACAAGTCTCGATCCATGAATATTCGCGAGTACCTTATACTTATATAGATTGGGGTTCGGCCCTCGAATCTGCTCTAATCCCGTTACATAAATTATTGGCTCCGCCCGCATATCCTTGTCTTGCCTGCGGCAAGATCATTTCTGACAGTGCCAAGGGATACCCGGAGATTTGCAGTGCTTGTTATAGTTCAATTCCCTGGATCCGTCACATTAAATGCAGCATTTGCGGAAGAGCTGCAGGCTGCCCGGATTGCACGCGGGAGACGCTGGAGCCCAGACATTTTGTGCTCAATCGCAGTGTTGTCTCCTATACTCCGCTGATGCGGGACTGGTTAGCTCGTTTTAAATTCAGAGGAGATGAAGCGCTTGGAGGGATCCTCGCTCGAATGGTAGGTGACGGCATGAAACGGCTGGAGTGTGAATTAAGGTTGAGCTGCAGCCGAAAAAAAACGTCATTCTTTGATATCGTGACGTATGTGCCTATAAGCAGTGAACGGATGTTGGAACGGGGGTTTAATCAAGCAAGGCTTCTGGCCGTCGAAGCTGCCAGGGTTGGGCGGGTTCCTCTGCTTGAACTGCTTCAGCGTTCCCGGCACACGGACAAGCAGAGCAGTAAAAGCCGCAAACAGCGGATACAGGACCTGTACGGTATTTTCATTCCATCAGATGACGCTGAGGAGCAGGTAAAATCGTTAAGGGTGAATGTCCTTCGCAAAAAAGAGTTAAAGATACTGCTTATTGACGATGTATACACTACAGGGAGCACCGTGGATGCTTGCGCACACGCTTTGCAGGAGTTGTTCATGACAACAGATGTTAAGACTGAAATCTATAGTCTAACATGGGCCCGCTCCTGAGAGAGGTTTAAGAAATAATAGGCATGGACGAAAATGTATAAATCATGTAATCTATCAGCAATAGATGTAATTGAAAGGACGAGCATCGTATGGATATGAATTTGGGAAATTGTCC
Source organism: Paenibacillus apis (assembly GCF_018333295.1). NCBI lineage: Bacteria > Bacillati > Bacillota > Bacilli > Caryophanales > Paenibacillaceae > Paenibacillus > Paenibacillus apis. Next base: position 107,256 of record NZ_BORS01000005.1, on the reverse strand, counting down.
ACGCTGTGGAAAGCTGTTTGCCAAAAACTTCAGAGATATTTGCCCTGCATGTTCAAAGGATATAGAGCGGGAATATGAGCTTTGCCTGGAATATTTGCGCGCGGAGAAGACGGCGACGATTCAGGAGGTTTCAGAAGCGACGGGGGTTTCGATCAAGCAGATTACCAAGTTTATCCGAGAGGGCCGTATTTCAATTGCCAACAATCCGAATATGATGTATCCTTGCGAGGTTTGCGGGGTTCTGATTCGGGAGGGCAATATGTGCGACTCCTGCCGGTCAAGATTAGCGCGTGATTTATCTGCAGTTGCAAAAGAAGAGGAGTCTTCCAGGGGCTCGAATGACAACCGGGGTGGAGGAGCATACGGAGTTGTCGACAAATTCCGTGGGCCTTCACGCTAAAAAACGAGCTATCTTGGCATAATATTCATGAACATCCAATGCTTCGCTATTAAATATGATTCATTACACGCCGATAAACTTAGTAAAGATTATCGGCGTTTTTATTTTGGAAGAAAGGGTGAACCCCATGAAAATTAATGAGACCGGACGGCTGGGAGCCATAAATAGTTATCAACGCCATATTGAGTCGCAGCGCAAAGATATGGAAAACAAGACTCGCCGAAAGGATGAGGTGTCCATTTCGAGCGAAGCGATGGAGCTGTTGAAGGCACAAGAAGGAGTTCAAGGAGCCGAACGAAGTTCGCGGATTGAGGAACTGAAGACATTGGTATCTACGGGTACTTATCAGGTGGAGACCAGCAAGCTCGTTGACAAGCTTCTGCCTTACTTCAAGTCATCTACAGATAATTAGGAGGCTGCAATGGCGATCTGGCAATTAATTGACTCGCTTAATGAGCTTAACGAAGCTCATCAGAACATGTTGACATTAGGAGAAGCAAAACGTACCGCAATTGTGGCCAACGACATTGATACACTGATCGGAATCATGAATCAGGAATCCCGGTTAGTGAAGAAGATCTCTGCATTGGATGAGCAACGACTTGCAGCGTGCCAGGTTTTTCTTCAGGAAAAAGGCATTAAATCGCTGCTTAATCTGAACCTAACGGAACTGACAAGACTTGTGTTCGATCCAGAAGAGAAGGTAGCGCTGAAGCAAGCTCAATCCGGGTTGTCATGGACGTTGGAAGAGTTAAAGCGCATTAATGATTTGAACCAACAGTTAATAGAGCAATCATTGGCCTTCGTGGATTACTCATTAAATTTGCTAGGGAACAACGGGGAGCAGGAAGCAACATACCAGAATCCCGCATCAAAAAATGCAACGCAACAAAAAACGGGATTTTTCGATGCACGGGCTTAACATGGAGGAGGGGAATTATGGCATCTACATTTCATTCGATTGAAACGGCAAAACGCAGTATACTTACTCAAACCGCGGCGTTAAATACAACAGGTCATAACGTGGCAAATGCCAATACACAGGGCTACTCACGACAGGTTGTGAATATGAAGGCTTCTTTGTCGATGGAGGCCTACGGCGTGAATCGCTCGATTTCTCCTGGTCAGCTGGGGACAGGGGTTGAATTTGACTCGATTACACGGATTCGCAATGTTTTTTTGGACGGGCAGTTCCGTGGGGAAAACAGCAGCAACGGCAGATGGACTATTCAGGCGGAGAATCTGTCCAAGCTGGAAGGTATTATGAATGAGCCCTCTGATTCCGGACTCAGGGCCGTGCTGGACAAGTTCTGGCAGGCATGGTCTGATCTAAGCAAGGATCCGGAGAATTCGACGGCCCGCAAGATCGTGCTGGAGACCGGTGTGGCGATGACAGATGCTATTAATTATATGAATCGACAGTTGGATAATCTGTCAGCTGATTTGACAACAAGCATAGGAATGAAGGATCAGGAAGCGATCGGCTATTTAAGCTCTATTGCAGACCTGAACGCTTCCATTGCAAGGCTGGAGGGACTTGGTGACGATGCTAACGATCTCCGGGATCAACGCGATCTGCTCACAGACAAGCTGTCCAAAATTGTGAATATTACAGTTACTGAAGAAGAGACAGGTTACAACATTATGATGGGCACTACCCCGCTTCTGCAGGGAAATGCGGTGCAGGTGCAACAAGCGCCGGCTGGGGATCCTTCCGCGTCCTTCCTGATGCAAGGCTATGCGGCAGGGACTTTGCAGGGCGGTGAAGCTTATGGCATTATCTATTCCCGTGACAGTTATGTTGTGGACAGCAAGGCTCAATTGAACAATCTGGTAAATACAATTATGAATGGCCGGATTGAGAATATACCTATTCCTGCAGGCTCTATGCTGCCAGAAGGCACTGTCGTAAAACAGGATACAACTGTAACCGTTAATGGTGCAGATCAGCTTGTTACGGCCGGAAGCCCTCTGCCGGCTAATAGCGTTTTGAAGAGCGCGACCACAATTGATGTGAATGGATTTAATGGCCTGCATCAGCTTGGTTTTACTTTGAATGGAACCACGGATCGCGGTTTGCCGTTCTTTGTGGGAACAGATGCAGGCAGTTTGAGGATTAACCCGGCTATTCTTAGCAATTCTAATCTGCTTGCGACCTCACTTCGTACGGAGGGAGCGGGGACTGGCGCGGTAGTTAAGGGAAATAACACCTTGGCATTGCTTATGTCTAGCTTGAATGAAGCCAAGTTCACAGCTGCTGATGGAACACAATCGACAGTAAATTCGCAGTATGCAGCGATGGTGGGAATACTCGGTGTCAAGGCGGAAGAAGCTCAGCGGCAGGCCGAGAACTCAGACATATTAGTGACACAGGTTGAGTCACACCGTCAGTCCATTAGCGGGGTCTCTCTGGATGAAGAACTCTCTAACATGATGAAATTCCAGCATGCCTATACATCTGCTGCGCGTTTCATGACCACCTTCGATCAGTTGCTGGATAAATTAATTAACTCTACTGGTATAGTAGGTAGATAAGGAGAGTGAAATAGATGATTCGTGTAACCTCCAATATGCTGAATAATCAAATGCTGCTTAACTTGAATCGCAATGGCGTGAATTTAAATAAATTACAGACCCAGCTAGCTACAGGCCGCAAAATTAACAAGCCTTCGGATGACCCTGTCGGCATTACGTACTCTATGCGCTATCGGGCGGAGCTGTCCTCGAATGAGCAGTATCAGAAGAACGTGGATAGCGCCCAATCCTGGCTTGAGGCTACGGACACAGCAATTGATCAAGTAGGGAGCATACTGCACCGCGTGAAGGAATTAACCGTTCAGGCATCTAACTCAACGAATCCAGACTCTGCACTGGATAGCATCAATACGGAGATCAAGCAGCTCAAGGAGCAATTGCTGGATATCGGAAACAGTAAAATAAATGGGAAATATATTTTTAATGGTCAGACCTATGACAAGAAGCCATACGACTTTCCTAAAGGAGCAGATAATTTATCCGATACCTCCGCTGCAGGAGATCTGGCAACAGATGCAAGCGAGATTAATTATTTTATTGGAGACAACATTCAATTAAGCGTGAATGTTACTGGTAATGATATCTTCGGTAGTCCCGCTGATGCGGACGGCGATCATATCTTTACGATGCTGGATAGACTCAGTGTGGCGCTTGAAGCAAGTGACTTTGATACTATTTCTGATCAGTTAGATCTCATCAATACGAGACTGGACAAGGTGTTAACTGCCGGATCGCAAGTGGGAGCAAAAACGAATCGAGTCGAGCTGATGCAAAGCAGGCTAACTGATCTTGAAGTTAACCTGAACGATATGCAGGCAAGTGTTGAGGATGTAGACTATGAGAAGGCTATTTTAAATGCAAAGATTCAAGAAAGCATCTATAATGCCTCCTTATCTACCGGAGCCAAAATAATCTCTAACTCATTAGCTGATTTCCTGAGGTAGGCGGTGAAGGTTCTATGATCCCTCAACTTCAAATTCGCCAGCAACCTGCGCTGTTGTCCATTGAATCTACGAACGCTTCGCTATCAATACACCAACAGCGACCTGACTTTAGTATTGAAACCCGAAGAGCCGACCTGCATATAGAACAACCCAGACCTGCAATGGAGATCGATCAGCACGAAGCGTGGCGCGCCTATACAGGCGGTCATCCGTTGGAGATGAATCAGCAGATTTATTCCAACCTGCCCAGCCTGTTCCTGCAAGGTCTGGCAAAAAGGGTAGAGCAAGGCAATCAACTGGCACAGTTCCATCAGCCCGGCGGTTCTATTGCAGAGGTATATGGAGGAGATTGGAAGCGGGATCCCTTCGTTGAATATCGTGCGCCTGCCTCCTATGATAATGTGGATATACATGTACAGCGCAATAACCCCGTCATACAGGCTCAGGCGAATCCGCCACAGATTAGTGCGCAGGCTTATATACCGGATATTAATTACCATCCAGGGAAGCTTGATGTTCAAGTGAAGCAGTATGCCTCAGTAGAGATCATCCCTCCTGAACTGGATGTAGTGGTATAATAGATTATCACATGTGTGAAAGATAGCTATAGCGGTTTGCAGTCCGGCTATAGCTATTTCTATTTCAATACAAGTTCAAGCGATGGAGTTGATTACGATGGAAATTGAAACAGCGCAATTTGGAAGAATAGGTATAGCGGATTCGCAAATTTATAGTTTTCCAAAAGGAATTCCCGGATTCGAAGAACACGACCGGTTCGCGATTATTGACATAGAAGGCACCCCTTTTTCATACTTGCAGTCTTTAGTCCAGCGTGAGATATCACTTCTGATTACCGATCCTTTTGTGTTCTATAAAGATTATGAATTTGAATTGCCCGTCTCGGTGATTGAAGAACTAGAACTGGGTACAGAGATTCAGATTCGCAATATTGTCACCCTGCAGGGTGAGATGCAGCAATCCACCCTGAATTTGCTTGCGCCGCTGGTCTTCAATACAGCAAGCAACGTAGCCAGACAAGTCATTCTGCATGACAGTCCCTACACCTCGCGTCATTTGTTGTGGGGGAGTTCTGCGCCGGAGAAGGGGGCCGAATAATATGCTTGTACTATCTCGCAGAAAAGGTGAGTCTATCGTTATTCAGGATAACATCGAGATAACCATCCTGGGTATTGAGGGGGACAATGTTCGCATAGGCATTAAAGCCCCTAGACAAGTCGAAGTGTTCCGCAAAGAAATTTATTTGTCGATCCAGGAGTTGAACAGACAATCTATCGCACATGGACAGGCGGATATTGCGAAGCTGATGGAGAGATTTAGTCAGTCCTCTGAATCTTGATTGTTTTTTAGGGGAAATAGTCCATTTGCTCTAAATTTCCGAATTATTCATGTCGATATATGTATAAGACGCTATTTCGGAGGGGCGGCCGACCTTAACGAAAGCAAGCGGGACCACAAGGATGTGGAATAAATTTATTTCAAGGAGGAAATTTTCAATGATTATCAACCACAACATTGCTGCACTGAATACTCACCGTCAACTGGGCGCTAATACTGGCGCATCTTCCAAGAACCTGGAGAAATTGTCTTCCGGTCTTCGCATCAACCGCGCTGGTGACGATGCTGCCGGCTTGGCTATTTCCGAGAAAATGCGTGGACAAATCCGCGGTTTGGATATGGCTCAGAAGAACGCTCAAGACGGTATTTCCTTGATTCAAACCGCTGAAGGCGCATTGACTGAAACACACAGCATTCTTCAACGTATGCGTGAATTGGCAGTTCAAGCTTCTTCCGATACCAACGAAGGCGTTGACCGTCAAAAGCTTCAATCCGAAGTTGACGAATTGTCCAAAGAAATCAAGCGTATTTCTACAGACACGGAGTTCAATAACCAAAAGGTGCTGAATGGCGACTTTAACGACAAAGTATTCCATATCGGTGCTAACTCCGGTCAAAGCATTAGATTGTCCATTGGGGATATGAGTAATACTGAACTTGGTGTTAATGGTTACAAAGCTGAAGTATCCAAAGGAGCAGATGAAGATGCTACTACTCACTATGGATTAAGTTTTAGTAGCTACGAAACAGCAGAGTTCACTATTGAAACAGATGCAGCTGCAACGGGTACAACTCATACTGGTGTTGAAGAAACAACGGCTACTTATGATAAAGATACTAAAACGTTTACGTTGAAGTTGAGACAAGATGCAGGTGCTGATGGTGTTGTCAATACTACTAAAGATGAAATATTGAGCGCTTTGCAAAAAGCAGTTTCTAAAGCTGGTGCAGATATTACTATTACCAAAGATGCTGATAACACTACGGCAGAGGCGATTACAGCAACAGCAGGAAATATTACAATTAACGATGCAGATCCAACAGTTACTGATGATGCTGCAGGTCTTCGTATAGCAACTCAATCTTCTGCTGACAAGGCAATCACTACAATCAACAATGCTTTGAACGCAGTTTCCGAAGAACGCTCTAAGTTGGGTGCGAACCAAAACCGTTTGGAACACACCATCAACAACCTGGGTGCTACTTCCGAGAACCTGACAGCTGCTGAATCCCGTATCCGTGATGTGGATATGGCGAAAGAAATGATGTCCTTCACGAAGAACAACATTTTGACTCAAGCTGCCCAAGCGATGTTGGCACAAGCTAACCAACAGCCACAAGGCGTACTGCAATTGCTTCGTTAAGAAATGGTATCTAATCGTTAACGTGCCGTGACAAGAGTTACAGCAACTTGTCACGGCAAACAACCACAAGGATGTGGAATAATTTAATTTCAGGGAGGAAATTTACAATGATTATCAACCACAACATTGCTGCACTGAATACTCACCGTCAACTGGGCGCTAATACTGGCGCATCTTCCAAGAACCTTGAGAAATTGTCTTCCGGTCTTCGTATCAACCGTGCTGGTGACGATGCTGCCGGCTTGGCGATTTCCGAGAAAATGCGTGGACAAATTCGCGGTTTGGATATGGCTCAGAAGAACGCTCAAGACGGTATTTCCTTGATTCAAACCGCTGAAGGCGCGTTGACTGAAACGCACAGCATTCTTCAACGCATGCGTGAGCTGGCAGTTCAAGCTTCTTCCGATACCAACGAAGGCGTTGACCGTCAAAAGCTTCAATCCGAAGTTGACGAATTGTCCAAAGAAATCAAGCGTATTTCTACAGACACGGAGTTCAATAACCAAAAGGTGCTGAATGGGGACTTTAACGATAAAGTATTCCATATCGGTGCTAACTCCGGTCAAAGCATTAGATTGTCCATTGGGGATATGAGTAATACTGAACTTGGTGTTAATGGATTTTATAACAAGACAACTTCTGGAGGCTTTGAAGGAGTCAACAGAACTAGCGCAGATATTACTGTGACTGTAAACATGGGAGCTGCAAATACTGAAAAAACTACAGTTGATGCATCTAATCCTAATGCGATTATTGTCACCTTAGCTTCTGAAGATGGTACGGCAACTACAGCTAAGAACTCTGATTTGTTAGATGCTTTGAAATCTGCCGGTCTGGACGTGAAATTTGCAACTGGAACTTCTGGTGAAGCTGCAGCAGCAGCAGGAACTATTACTTTTGCAGCTGCAAGCGCAGCAAGTGATGAAGTAGGTGTTAACATCTCTTCTCAAGTAACGGCTGATGCTGCAATCACTACAATCAACAATGCACTGAACAAAGTTTCCGAAGAACGCTCTAAGCTGGGTGCGAACCAAAACCGTTTGGAACACACCATTAATAACCTGGGGGCTACTTCCGAGAACCTGACAGCTGCTGAATCCCGTATCCGCGATGTCGATATGGCGAAAGAAATGATGTCCTTCACGAAGAACAACATTTTGACTCAAGCTGCTCAAGCGATGTTGGCACAAGCTAACCAACAGCCACAAGGCGTACTGCAATTGCTTCGTTAAGAAATGGTATCTAATCGTTAACGTGCCGTGACAAAGAGTTACAGCAAGTTTGTCACGGCAAACAACCACAAGGATGTGGAATAATTTAATTTCAGGGAGGAAATTTACAATGATTATCAACCACAATATTGCTGCACTGAATACTCACCGTCAACTGGGCGCTAACACTGGCGCATCTTCCAAGAACCTGGAGAAATTGTCTTCCGGTCTTCGCATCAACCGTGCTGGTGACGATGCTGCCGGCTTGGCTATTTCCGAGAAAATGCGTGGACAAATCCGCGGCTTGGACATGGCTCAAAAGAACGCTCAAGACGGTATTTCCTTGATTCAAACCGCTGAAGGCGCATTGACTGAAACACACAGCATTCTTCAACGTATGCGTGAGCTGGCAGTTCAAGCTTCTTCCGATACCAACGAAGGCGTTGACCGTCAAAAGCTTCAATCCGAAGTTGACGAATTGTCCAAAGAAATCAAGCGTATTTCTACAGACACGGAGTTCAATAACCAAAAGGTGCTGAATGGCGACTTTAACGATAAAGTATTCCATATCGGTGCTAACTCCGGTCAAAGCATTAGATTGTCCATTGGGGATATGAGCAATAAGGAATTGGGCGTTAACGGATACAAATCGGAAACTACTGCGGGTGACTTCGTAGTTACAAACAGATCAAGCGCTGGCTTTGCTGTTGTTATTGAGGCAGTTGATACAACTGCAGCTGTTGCAAAAACAACTGCAGCAATTGACGATGATGGAAATGTGACTGTAACTCTTGCAAATAAACCAACAGCAGCAGATCCAGCAGTGTTTGAAAATGCTGCTACTAAAGATGATGTTCTCAAAGCATTACAAGCTGCTGGTATTGATGTGAAATTTGCTGATGGTGTGGATGGTACAGATGCTGCAGCGGCTATGGATGCTACAGCGGGTGCTATTGATGCAGGTGTTGAAAGTGATGAGCTAGGGGTTAATATCTCTACTCAAAAATCAGCAGATGCGGCAATCACTACAATCAACAACGCTTTGAACGCAGTTTCCGAAGAACGCTCTAAGTTGGGTGCGAACCAAAACCGTTTGGAACACACCATCAACAACCTGGGTGCTACTTCCGAGAACCTGACAGCTGCTGAATCCCGTATCCGTGATGTGGATATGGCGAAAGAAATGATGTCCTTCACAAAGAACAACATTCTTACTCAAGCTGCTCAAGCAATGTTGGCACAAGCAAACCAACAACCACAAGGCGTACTGCAATTGCTTCGTTAAGATCCATTTGTATTTGCCTTACAGAGATTCCGAGTTTTCGGAATCTCTTTTTTTGTGTTTTGCTAAACCAATTCACCCCATCATCCGATATAACAAATAGTAGGATCATTTGAGAGAAGGTGTAATGATGAATCTGCAAATTTCATTTTCAGGAACTCAAGGTATGAGTTCAGGGAGTTATCCTCAACCACCTAAGACTGCTATACAAGATACATTACCGCTTAGAAATGGACGAGAGCTGCAAAATGCGGAACTGCAAGGACGTTCTGTTTCTTTGGGAGAAGAGGAACTGATCCGTTCCATTGATAAGGCAGTGAAGGCGCTGCAAGGCCCGGAGACGACAGTAGAAATCAGTGTGCACGAGAAAACAAATGCAATTATGATTAAGGTTTTGAATAAGGACACCGGGGATCTGATCCGTGAAATTCCACCGGAAAAAACATTGGAAATTGTAGCGAAGATGATGGAATTTGCAGGTCTCATCATTGATGAGCGTTTATAAGGAGGATTAAGGAATGAGAGTATCTGGTTTAGCAACAGGGATGGATATTGATAGTATTGTTAAGCAGTATATGTTAACACAACGTGCCCCTCTGGATAAATTGAGTCAAAATAAGCAAATCTTAGAGTGGCGCCGGGATAACTACAAGCAAGTCAATAGCAGCCTTGTTGATTTTCGTCAGAATAAGCTAAGTGAATATCGGAAAGCAGCATCTATGAGCATGTATTCCTCAGAGGTTACAGGTGACAAAGAGGCAATAAGTGTTAGAGCAACAAATACAGCTAACTTGACACAAATGAATGTAAAGGTGAATCGTCTTGCTTCACCTGCTATGCTCAAATCAGCAAGCTTCGCAGAGGGGACAACTATTTCTTCCACATTAGGCGGACTTTCGGTGAGTGCAACACAAGAAGATGGCACCACTGCGGATCAAACCACGGCTACTGGCAACTATACGCTTAATATTTCAGGGAAATCCTATACATTCTCTGGCACTGATACGATTAAGAATGTTCTTGATAAGCTTAATGGTGATAAGGAGGCCAATGTCACAGCAACATTTGATGAAGTGTCAAGGCAGATTGTAATTAAATCGAAAACATTCGGTAGTAATGTTACAATGAGCGGCAGTCTGAACTATGGTTTGAAAAGTGTTGCCGAAGAAGAAGCAGATGTTACGATTAATGGTACGAAAGTTAAGTTTTTTGGGAATATGACGGTTATTAACGGCGTTGAAATCACTCTGCTGCAAAAGAGTGCAGAAAACGCTACTTCCAATATTACAACCAAGGCAGATGGTAAGAAAGCCATTGAGACGATTAAATCATTCATTGAGGAATATAATTCACTAATCAAAAGCCTGAATTCCAAAATTAGCGAAAAAAGATATTCAGATTATACTCCACTAACATCAGAGCAAAAGAAGGAAATGAATGAGGACGACATCAAGCTTTGGACAGAAAAGGCGCAAAGCGGGCTATTGCGTGGAGATACAATTATTAGTGAAGGACTCATGGATATGCGCAACATCCTCATTAGTTCTTCTGTCAAGCTTGATAACCGATCCATTTCTTTACCCGATATCGGAATTACAACAGGGACTTACACTGAAAACGGCAAGCTTTACTTAGATGAGGAAAAACTGCAGAAAGCTATATCAGAAGATCCTGATAAGATCATGGAGCTTTTCATAGGTTCTGCTGATGGAAGCACTCCAGGAATATTTGATAAACTTTATGATTCAACCTTAACTACATTGGGGAAAATCTCGGATAAATCAGGCACATCTAAATATAGCAGTGATATTACCCAAGCACTTAATGAAGAAAGTACAATGGGGAAGGAACTTAGAACTCTAAATACGCGCATCAGTGAATTAACCAAAAAGATGGTAACATTAGAGACAAATTACTACAATAAATTTACGGCTATGGAAACGGCAATCAACAAGCTGAACTCTCAATCTGCCAGCATCACGAATCTTTTATCACAATGAGAATAGTAACAAGGAGTGAACAATCATGATCACATCCCCTTATGAGAAATACAAGCAGTCTTCTGTACAGACATCTACGCCGGCTCAGTTGCTAATTATGCTCTATGATGGTGCAATTCGGTTTATACGTGGAGCAGTAGAAGCGATTAATGCGGAAGATATTCAGAAGAAAAATGAGCTTATTGGCAAGGCGCAAGCGATTGTGAGTGAGTTGAGAGCAACCTTGAATCATAGCTATGAGATATCTGCACAACTAGATAAGCTATACGAATATATTAATTACTTGCTTATTGAAGCCAACATTCGGAAGGATGCAGCGAAAGCAACAGAAGCGGTAGATTATCTCGTTGATCTGAGAGAAAGCTGGATTCAAGCCTCGAAGGTCGTAATCTCAGGTCAGGAGCAAGTGAATTCAAATGGATGAACTGCTAACCCGGCTAGAGGAACTGGATAAGCAAATGATTCTGAATAGGGATGAGGCTTCCTCAGAACAGTGGCTGGATTTTATGGATCATAGGCAACAACTCGTAGATATGTTGATTCAACGGGCAGAAGCAAGTCCATTAGCGCCTGAACATAGAAACCGACTCGCATCTATTCAGATGAATGAGGACAAACTGCGGCGTAGTATGGAAGCTCAAAAGACAGAGGCGGCTAACTGGCTGCAGCAACGCGGCCAAGCCAAGGCACAGCGTAATGCCTATGATGTGGTTTACGCTTCGGATAGTGTTCTTATGGATCGAAGAAGGTAAGCACGAACCTCCCTGTTTCAACTTGAGTTAAGCTGGGTAAATAAATAAAGTATCCTGTAAAATACCTGCGCATAGAATGCTTATGTCGTCCCAAACGACAAGACTCTACATTTTTCTTCCAGTAAAACCTAATCCTTGGTAATTGACACTGGAGAAGCTTGAATGGTATAGTCAGAAATGTGAGGCTTGGTTACAGGATCACACTCTTATTTGATAATGAAGGGAATGTTAGTGCATGCAAGGTAAAGTAAAATGGTTCAATGCTGAGAAGGGTTATGGCTTCATCGAAACTGAAGAAGGCGGCGACGTTTTCGTACACTTCTCCGCGATCCAGTCCGAAGGCTTCAAGACTTTGGAAGAAGGACAATCCGTTGAGTTCGAAATCGTTGAAGGCGCTCGCGGACCGCAAGCAGCTAACGTAATCAAACTGTAATCATCCGGCACAGCCGACCTACATATAACGGGTTGATGGTTAACAATTGAAGATTCGCTAGCAGATCCCCGGGGAAACCCGGGGTTTTCTCGTTTTATGCTCCTTTTCCAAATGAGGTGATTTTTCTGCGCAATATGTATTCTTGGCTTCGCTGGCTGCCGGCGGTCACACTGATGTCGCTCCTTTTCCTTTCTTCTTCGCAGTCTTACCAAGAACAGACGCTGGTACCGAATATTGAAAAAAGCACCTCAGAGCGATCAATCGCTGACTTTTTCGGCGAGCTTAGCTTTAGTTACGGCGGGCATGAGATCAGTGTGGAGAGTGTGGGCGGAGCGAGCTTTATAGAATTTTTCATCCGCAAGGCTGCTCATTTTTTCTGCTATGCGCTATTGGCTGCCCTGTTTATCTTTGCCTTGATGGGAAGCGCGCCTGCTGATAAAAAGAGGAGCTTCTCAGGAAAAAAGCTGCGCGCTCTCTTCTTTTACTCCGTTCTGTTGTCATTTCTATATGCTTGCTCAGATGAGCTGCATCAGAGTCTGACTCCGGGGCGAACGGCTCTGGTGCAAGATGTTCTGCTTGATACGTTTGGAGCAATTTGTGGAGGGTTATTCACAATATTGTTGATTCGTTGGCGAAGCAGAAAGCTGCGAGGAAAGCCTGGCTATTATATAAGTTGAACTAAATAAGCTACGTAGAAAGGGCATAAGAGTGAGGTGTGCTGTAGAAGCGTAAGCGTTCGCCTTTGTGAGAGGATTTCCACCTTATGATGGCTTAGTTCAATCTGAGAAATCCGCGAACAACAGCGATCGTAAGAACACTTCACACGTTGCCAAGAACGTAAAATTTATTAGTTCAACTTATATAGGATAGATGGCGCTACTCCAGAGTCATTGCAGCCTCCCTTTACATCCTGCTGATGATTTTTACTTTGCGTTAACAGTTGTGATATAATGAAGGTGCAAAGCAAAGGAGGAGTGCCCTATGAATTATAGTATTCGTGGACAGCAAATTGAAGTGACTGAGGCCTTGAGAGATTACGTGGACAAGAAGCTCAGCCGGCTTGACAAGTACTTTGATGCACCCCTTACCTCGGATGGTACTGTTACCTTGAGTGTCGTACGAGGCTTGCACGTGGTAGAGGTAACGATTCCTCTGACCGGCGTTATGCTCAGGGCTGAAGACCGCAGTGATGACATGTATGCATCGATGGATGCCGTCGTGGACAAGCTGGAGCGTCAGATCCGTAAGCATAAGACGAAGGTGAACCGCAAATTCCGCCAAGAAGGCAGCTTGAAGTCGTTGTTCGTTGAGAGCACGGCAGGCAATGGTCATGTTGCCACGCTGGACGAGGGCGATGAGGAGCTTGAATTGGTCCGAACCAAACGGTTCAATCTGAAGCCTATGGATGTAGAAGAGGCAATCCTGCAGATGAATATGGTCGGTCACAACTTCTTTGTTTTTACCAACATCGACAACCAGGAAGTTAACGTAGTCTATAAGCGCAATGACGGTAAATACGGCTTGATCGAGAAAGCCTGAGAGCCGCAGTGTGATCCGACGCAATCGTTAATCTCATGAATGTTGGATTATGAGTGGTAATTGTTACAATTGAAGCACAAGGAACGAGCCTTTATCCGCATGCGGATGGGGCTCTTTATTCGTATAGATGGTGGAATATTTTGGCCGCGGCTGTAAGCGTCTGTGTTGCGGCATTCGTTACAAACTGTTACAATTTAGGCAAATCATCTGTTTCTGCGTGAAAGGGGTAAACCATGCTAGGATTAGTGAAAAAGATCTTTGGCGACGTTAACGAACGTGATGTCAAACGTCTGATGAAGACGGTAGACCATATTAATAAACTGGAACCTGAATTCGAGGCCCTGTCGGACGAGCAATTGCAGGCCAAGACTGTAGAGTTTCGGGAACGCATCGAAAAGGGAGAGACGCTGGAGGAGCTGCTTCCGGAGGCATTTGCAACCGTTAGGGAGGCTTCCAAGAGAACGCTCGGCATGCGTCACTTTGATGTGCAGTTGGTCGGCGGGATGGCATTGCATGAGGGCCGGATCGCAGAGATGAAAACCGGTGAAGGTAAAACCCTGGTTGGGACCCTGCCGGTTTATTTGAATGCGCTGCTTGGAAAAGGCGTGCACGTAGTTACAGTAAACGATTATTTAGCTCAACGGGATAGCGAGCAGATGGGCCAGATATATAACTTCCTGGGCATGACCGTCGGTGTGAACCTGAACGGCATGGAACATGCTGAGAAACAGGAAGCATATGCTTGTGATATTACCTATGGAACGAATAACGAATTTGGATTCGATTACCTTCGGGACAACATGGTGCTGTACAAAGAACAAATGGTACAACGCCCGCTCTATTTCTGTATTATTGACGAAGTGGACTCCATTCTCATTGATGAAGCGCGGACACCGCTTATTATTTCCGGACAAGCTCAGAAATCGACCGAGCTGTATTATGCAGCGGACCGGTTTGTGAAGCGCCTGGAAGCGGAAGAGGATTATACTGTTGATATTAAGGTTAAGGCAGTTGCACTGACGGAAAATGGCGTAGCCAAAGCAGAGAAGGCTTTCGGTATCGACAACCTTTACGATCCTAAACATATTACACTGAACCATCACGTTGTACAGGCCCTCAAGGCAAACGTGATTATGCGTCGTGACGTCGACTATGTGGTGACTGAAGACGAAGTACTGATTGTTGACGAATTTACTGGTCGGATCATGCAGGGCCGGCGCTACAGCGATGGTCTTCACCAAGCAATTGAAGCGAAGGAAGGCATCGAGGTACAGAATGAGAGCATGACCCTGGCAACGATTACGTTCCAGAACTATTTCCGGATGTACCGCAAGCTCGCGGGAATGACCGGTACGGCCAAGACGGAAGAGGAAGAATTCAAGAAAATCTATGGTTTGGAAGTGCTGCAAGTACCGACGAACCGTCCGAACCAGCGCCAGGATATGCCGGATGTGGTCTACAAGAGTGAAGACGGCAAGTTCAAGGCCGTTGTCAACGAGATTGTGGAGCGTCATAAAAAGAACCAGCCTATACTGGTTGGTACGGTATCTATCGAGAATTCCGAGCGGGTATCTGAAATGCTGAAACGCAAAGGCGTACAGCATAAAGTCCTGAATGCCAAATATCATGCCGAAGAGGCTGAGATTATTTCCCGTGCAGGTGAGCCTGGCGCCGTGACGATTGCCACGAACATGGCAGGCCGCGGTACGGACATTTTGCTCGGCGAAGGTGTCTCCGAAGTCGGAGGCTTGCATATTATTGGTACTGAGCGCCATGAATCCCGCCGGATCGATAACCAGCTCCGCGGCCGCGCTGGCCGTCAGGGTGACCCTGGATCGACTCAATTCTATCTGTCCCTTGGCGATGAATTGATGAAGCGCTTTGGTGCGGATAATGTCTTGAATATGATGGATCGTCTTGGCTTTGAAGAGGACCAGCCGATTGAGAGCAAGATGATTACGCGTGCCGTTGAATCTGCCCAAAAGCGGGTGGAAGGGAATAACTTCGATATCCGTAAAGTCGTCCTGCAGTATGATGATGTAATGAATCAGCAACGGGAGATCATTTACAAGCAGCGCCGTGAGCTTCTTGAGTCCGAGAACATTAAGCAGATTGTTGTGGATATGCTCAAGGCTACGATTGAGCGTATTGTGGAAGCCCATACCAGCGAGGAGCTCCCGGAGGAGTGGGGGCTGGAGGATATCGCCGAGTATGTGAACAGCAAGATGCTCGATGCAGGAGCGATTACGAAGGAAGATCTGTGGAACAAAGAAGCGCCTGAAATTACGGAGTTCATCTTCGAAAAGGTGATGGCGAAGTATAATGCGCGTGAAGAGGCTCTTGGCTCCGAAATGGTTCGCGAGTTCGAGAAGGTTATTGCTCTCCGTTCTGTAGATAGCAAGTGGATGGATCACATTGATGCAATGGATCAATTGCGTCAAGGGATTCACCTTCGCTCTTATGGCGGTACAGATCCACTGCGCGAATATCAGTTCGAAGGCTACGAGATGTTCAACGAAATGGTTGCGAATATCCAGGAAGAGATCTCCATGTACATCATGAAGGCTCAAGTGGAGAGCAATCAGGAGCGTCAAGCGGTTGTTGACGAGGATAAAATCTCGACCAGTGGAGAACCAGCCGAGAAACGCCCGGTTCAACGCGGGGAGCAGATTGGCCGTAACGACCTGTGCCCTTGCGGCAGCGGTAAGAAGTACAAACACTGCCACGGTCAGAACGCATAAGCAAGAGCGGCGGGGACTCCTGTTCTCAAGCTCCGTAATAACAGCGGGGGCCGTCCGTTTGGATGGCACCCCGTTTTTCTGTGGAATGCAGCGGCTTGATGGTCGCTTGAAAAGTGCTGAAGCCTCCTGGAGTGCGAGTAAGGTTGCGACTGCAAGAGAATAATTGCAGAAACAGCACTTAACTTATGAAATAGATGGCGCACATCTATTCTAGTTGCAAAGAGTACACTTATAATCACTGAATTAAGATTAACTGGCTTGAATTTGTGTGATTGAAGTGCTGTTTTTACAACTAAACTTATAGCTTGGCCCGGTAAGACCCCGTTTAGCTGTAAATAGTCCAACTATCTATAACCTGCAGAACTATATAATGTTGAACTAGAAAGTTACACAGAACAGGCATAAGTGTGGAGTGTGCTGAAGTGAAAGCTTTCTGCAAGAAAGCTGCTTCGGGAGCATATGCTCGGTTAGCATTCGCCTTTGAGAGCAGATTTCTACTCAATGATGGGCTTAGTTCAGTCAAAGAAATCCGCGAACAACAGCGATCGTAAGAACACTTCACACGTTGCCTCTAGTGAATAATCTTTAGTTCAACTTATATATCGTAGGGCCGGGATATCGGTGGTAGACGCACAAATGCTGCACAATAAACACGAATTGATTTCTCAAACTTGTAATGTAAACTGGAAAGGTGGAATACAGCATGCTGGATCCGAATGTTAAGCAAGACATGCGAGAGATTGCCAAGAAATTATCAAACCTTAGGGGGTCTCTTTGACTTAGATTACAAACAGGAACTGATTGCGAACTTTGAAGAGAAAATGGCTGCGCCGGACTTTTGGGATGATAATGACAAGGCGCAAGGGATCATTGCAGAGATGAATGCCGTCAAGTCATCAGTGGACCAATACGGCGCTCTGCAGCAGGAATATGATGATGCGGAAATGATGGCCGAGCTTGCGGAAGAGGAAGGCGACGAGGCTCTGGCTGCGGAAATCGGCGCTTCCGTATCCGCACTGGTAAAAAAGCTGGAGGACTTTGAGTTAACGCTTCTGCTGAATCAGCCCTATGATAAAATGAATGCGATTCTCGAGCTTCACCCTGGTGCAGGCGGCACCGAGTCTCAAGACTGGGGCCAGATGTTGCTTCGGATGTATACCCGCTGGGCAGAGAAGCGCGGGTTCAAGGTAGAGACGCTCGACTACTTGCCAGGGGATGAAGCGGGGATCAAGAGTGTAACCCTGTCGATCAAGGGCTTTAATGCTTACGGCTATTTGAAGGCAGAAAAGGGCGTTCACCGTCTGGTCCGTATTTCTCCGTTTGATTCCTCTGGCCGGAGACATACCTCTTTCGTATCCTGTGACGTAGTTCCGGAGATTACCGATGATGTAGATATCGATGTGCGTACTGAGGATCTCAAGATTGATACGTATCGGGCGAGCGGCGCAGGCGGACAGCATATTAATACGACGGACTCTGCGGTGCGGATTACGCATATTCCAACCGGAATTGTCGTGACCTGCCAGAACGAACGCTCCCAGATCAAGAATAGAGAGCGTGCGATGACGATGCTTCGCTCCAAGCTGTATGAACGGAAGCTCGAAGAACAGCAGAAGGAACTGGACGAGATTCGCGGAGAGCAATCGGACATTGCATGGGGCAGCCAGATCCGCTCCTATGTCTTCCACCCTTACAGCATGGTTAAGGATCATCGGACCTCTGTAGAGACGGGCAATGTCGGTGCTGTGATGGACGGCGATCTGGATGCCTTTATCGACGGCTATCTACGAAGTCAGATCAAGAGCGACCCCCAATAATATTCCAAGACACAGTGCGCCAGGCGAGTTATCTTTGCCGGGCGCACCTTTCTGATTAGTTAGGAGGAACCGTGGTGTCTTCTACACCTCGCAAACGCAGATGGAGCCAGGCAATCCCTGTCACCGGCCCTGTCCGCCACACGATCGATACATTCATGATAGTCATCGGCTCCCTGATTACGGCGCTGGCATTCAATCTGTTTCTGGTTCCGAACGAAATCGCTTCAGGCGGCGTATCGGGGATTTCAGTCATTACACAGTCGCAGTTCGGGATTGAACCGGCTTATATCCAATGGGGGCTTAATATTCCTTTATTCTTTGCAGGGTTTCTGCTGCTAGGGCGGGATTATGCGATCCGCTCATTGCTGGGAACCATCGTGCTCCCGCTATTTGTCTTTCTGACCCGGAGCTTACCGGTGCCGACCACAGACGCCTTGCTGGCCTCGCTTTATGGCGGGATCGGTGTAGGGATCGGTCTTGGCATCGTCTTTCGGGGACGCGGATCAACGGGCGGATTATCCACGCTTGCACAGATCATTCAGAAGTACAGCGGACTGAGCCTTTCGGTCTGCGTAGTGCTGATGGATGGCCTGGTCATTGGGCTGGCCGGCTTTATTCTATCTCCGGAAAAGGCGCTGTACGCCCTGATCGGCTTATATATCACCGGTAAATTGATCGATCTGATCGAGCTGGGCTTTGGCTATACGAAAGTCGCTTATATTATTGCGGATAATACCGAGGCCATCTCAAAGGCGGTTCTCAGCGAACTGGATCGGGGATTAACCAAGCTGAATGCGCAAGGCGGTTATACTGGCGATGACCGGACCGTCCTGATGGTGGTGGTTGGCCAGAGCGAAGTTACCCGGCTCAAGACGCTCGTACAGACGCTGGAGCCAACAGCCTTCGTGATCATTACGAATGCGCACGAGGTCCTGGGCGAAGGCTTCAAACGGAGTTAGGTTTTCGCTATGCTTTGCGGAAATAAGTACTTATGTGCATCATAATGAGCAAAACGAGCTGCCGCCACGCGAAATATGTGTGTTGGAGCTTGTGCAGTAAAATAAGTGCCGGATGGCATTAAAATGGCTGGCGTGTGAGCTTGTGGGGTTATTTTAATGACAAAAGGCATTAAAATTGCTGGTATAGGTGCCCATGCGACGATTATAGTGACAAAAGGCATTAAAATTGCTGGTATAAGTGCCCGCGTGACGATTTTAGTGCCAAAAGGCATTAAAATTACTAGTGTGGGCTCTCTTGCGGGGATTATAGTGCAGTAAGGCATTAAAATTTCTGATGTAGGTGCTCATGCGACGATTTTAGTGACAAAAAGCATTAAAATTACTGGTGCAGGAGCTCGTGCGGCGAATGAGCAAAAAACCAGCTAATGTTTGTCAACCTCGAGTAGTTAGATTATGACAACGATACTGTTGGACGGAAAAACGGGACCGCCCCTTTCTCACAATTGGGGGACGGTCCCTTTTCTCGTCCAATTTTTTAGAAGGCAATTGGATAGCCTATCTAGATTTTATAGACTAAAAAATCCGCCGAGCATATAACTGATACTTACAAGAACAATTCTATACAGAATATATCCGAAGAGCACGTTGACAATCAGGGAACTATAGAGCGGATCCAAGGCAGAAGTGCTTTGACTCATTTCTTGATGAATCAGCAGGGTGATGGCTACGAAGAATGAAAGAACCGTAATGAATAGGAACAGCCCGCTAAGTCCAATCCCAAGGCCGATGATTTGAAAAATAACACTGATCAACAGCGCGGCTGTCGAGGGTACCAGCAATGTGCCGAGCTTGGCCGTGATATTACGAGGATCCGCTGAAACCTTTCCAAGCCGCATTAATCCATAGGTCGCAAAGACGGCAACCGCAAAGGCGAGCACAACCAGAATGAAGGGGCGGAGATAACCGGCACCGAACGCATCAGGAAAAGCAGAGCGCAGGCTTGGTATATATAGGACAAGCGGAAGGAGTATAGCGATGATTACCATAGTGATGATTCCATTCAAAAAATGCGCCCTATCAATTTTTTTGGAAGAAGCTAACGGATGAAGCAGCGCATTCAGGAAAAATCCGCCGTACTGCTTGCTGATTTCAGCGCCTTGTTGAAAGGCCTGACTCTCTTTGACCTGCTTCCATGTGAGATCGCCGGAAGCCTTTCCTCCTGGAGCAGGGGCACCTGAGTGGCCAGACTCAGTTCCGATCTCCGATGAAGATTCTCCGGTTGCTGCAGATTCGATTCGGGCGCTAGCTTCTCCCGTCTTCTCATTCCAGGAAGGAGCCAGAGCCGCACCGCATACCGGGCATTCCGTAATGGAGCCTTGTTCATTTTCAAAAACGTGACCACACTTCAAGCAAATCATTAAATTTCATTCCTCCTCCATCATTTGTAAATCCAATCAGTCCAAGCATAATTGTAATCGGAAAGTCAGTCAATCCAAATGCTTCCATTCATTTCTGAAATACATAACAAATGAAGTAAACATATTTCTGAAACAGCATTGTATATATATTAATAAGAATGTATAATAATTCGTAATTACTATTCGGATAAACGACTTTGATTATTTGATTATAGGTGTTATACAGCAAAGGAGAGTTAAATCGTGAGCGGAGAAAAAGTGAAGGTTGCCATTGTCGGTTCCACGGGGTACGGCGGCGTGGAACTGATTCGTTTTTTATTAGGCCATCCCCTGGTTGAGATCACCTCGGTCATTTCATCGTCCAGCAGCGGCGTTCCGATTAGTGAAGGCTTTCCGCACCTGACGGAGATTATCGTGCAAAACCTGGATGGCGTGGATCCCGAGCTGATTGCGGAGAAGGCGGATGTGGTATTCACAGCGACGCCGTCCGGAGTTAGCGGCAAGCTTGTTCCTGAGTTGCTGAATGCCGGTCTTAAGGTCATAGACCTTTCCGGAGATTTTCGGATCAAGGACGGGCAAATCTATGAAAGCTGGTATAAGCATGAGGCGCCTCGGGCAGACTTGCTTGCTCAAGCCGTGTATGGACTTGCCGAGATTACTGGGGAACAGGTGCAGGGAGCAGAGTTGATCTCCAATCCCGGCTGCTATCCTACGGCTACGTTACTAGGGTTAATTCCAGCAGTCGAGGCTGGCTGGATTGACCCGGCGTCTATCATCATCGATGCCAAGTCCGGGGTATCGGGCGCAGGCAGAGGAACAAGCCTGATGACCCATTATGCCGAAATTAATGAAAACCTGAAGGTTTATAAAATGAACCGTCATCAGCATATTCCTGAAATAGAACAGGCTCTGTCGGAAGCGGCAGGTGAGAATGTAACCGTAACTTTTACCACCCACCTGACCCCGATGACACGCGGGATTATGAGTACGATGTATGCGACACTGAAAGGGAACTACACTGAAGCGGATTTGATCGGCTTATACCGCAAGCGTTATGAAGGACGTCCTTTTGTCCGGATTCGTGAGGCGGGGAGCTGGCCGGCAACCAAAGAGGTGTTCGGTTCCAACTATTGCGATATCGGCTTTGCTGTTGATGCGAGGACGGGAAGAGTCACCATCATCTCTGTCATTGATAACATCGTCAAGGGCGCGGCCGGGCAAGCGATTCAGAATTTGAATCTTGCCATGGGCTGGGAGGAAGATTGCGGGCTCAAGCTGAGTCCGGTGTATCCATAAAAGAATGAATTTGCGAAGGGGGCGCGGCTCGTCATGGGAGTTGGAGAAGCTGCTGTATTTCATATATTGCAAGAGGGCGGGGTTACTGTTCCCAAAGGATTCCAGGCAGGCGGACTGCACTGCGGTCTGAAAAAATCAGGCCGGAATGACCTGGGCGTCATTCTGTGCGAAGTGCCGGCGGTGGCGGCGGGAGTGTACACGACCAATGTGTTCCAGGCTGCCCCGCTGAAAGTGACGCGAGAGAGTATCGCGTCAGACGGGCGGCTGCGGGCCGTGGTCGTTAACAGCGGCAACGCCAACGCCTGCACCGGCCAGCAGGGCGAGGCCGATGCCTACGCCATGCGCGCAGCTACTGCGGCCGCGTTCGGCCTGGCGGAGCAGGACGTGGCCGTCGCTTCTACCGGCGTCATCGGCGAGCTTCTGCCGATGGACCGCGTGCACAGCGGGATTGCCGCCCTGCCGGCGGCAATCTCCGCTGACGGCAACGGTGCGGAGCAGTTCAGCCAGGCGATCCTCACGACAGATCTCGTGAAGAAGGAGATCTGCGTCTCCCTCACGGTGGATGGGCGTGAGGTGGTGATTGCCGGCGCAGCGAAGGGCTCGGGGATGATTCATCCGAATATGGCGACGATGCTCGCCTTTATGACGACGGATGCCGAGGTTGAGCCGCAGGCGCTGCGCCAGCTGCTCGGTGAAGTGACCGACGTGACCTTCAACATGATCACGGTCGATGGAGATACGAGCACCAACGATATGCTCGTCGCGATGGCCAGCGGCCTGGCGGGCAACCGCCCGCTTCAGCCCGGCCATCCCGATTGGGCGGCCTTCGCTGCCGCCTTCCGGCACGTGTGCCAGCATCTCGCGCAGGCGATCGCCCGCGACGGTGAAGGCGCCACGCGCCTGGTGGAGGTGACGGTGCAGGGCGCCGTCACCGACCTCTCGGCCCGCGCTATCGCGAAGACCGTGATCGGCTCCAGCCTGGTCAAGTCGGCCATGTTCGGGGCCGACGCCAACTGGGGCCGGATCATCGCGGCGGTGGGCCGCGCGGGCGAGCCCGTGAACCCGGATACGGTCGATATCCGCCTCGGCGATATCGTCGTGCTGGAGGGTTCACGCCCGGTGCCGTTCGACGAGGACGAAGCCCTCGTCTATCTGCAGGGCGACACGGTTCACATCCATGTCGACCTGCATCACGGGAGCGGCACAGCCACCGCGTGGGGCTGCGACCTTACTTATGACTACGTACGAATTAATGCGGCATACCGCACTTAAATGGGTCATTCTAGCGCGGTATGCCCCTGATAATATTTGTTGGTGCGTGCTCAGGGACGACGGGCCAGTTTTATACGATGTTTCGTACAAAAAACGGGCATTTCAAGGCAATGACGGGTATTTTATATGAAAAACCGTATAACTTTTCGATTGACGGGTGCTGGGGTTTGCTTTTTATATGGTTTTTCGTACAACATGCCCGATTCGAGTGGGTTTGGAGAACGATTTGTACGAAAAATAGTACAAATCTCTCCCTACTTCATCTATATAGTTTGAACTAGAAAAATACACAGAAAGGGCATAAGTGTGAAGTGTGCTGAAGAAGCGTAAGCGTTCGCCTTTGTGAGTGGATTTCTACCTTATAATAACTTAGTTCAATTAGAGAAATCCGCGAACAACAGCGATCGTAAGCACACTTCACACGTTGCCTCCAGTGTACAATCTTTAGTTCAACGATATAGGTATTGGTATTAGGGCAGCTTATCACCCCGACTTCCAAAGAGAGGAGCGTCAAATCAATGAGAATCGTACTGGAGGGCGGCCAATTATCGGCTGCCGGCCTGAGCCTGTCGGCAGGGCGTACATTTGTAATGAAATGCGGAGGAAGCACGCTTCAGGAGCTGCCGGAGTCTTTTTTCAAGGATTTGGCGGACCTTCAGGAGAGCGGCTCTCAGCCGGTAATCGTGCACGGCGGCGGACCGGCAATCTCGGAGACATTAGGCAAGCTGGGCATTGAGACACATTTTGTGAACGGCCTTCGCTATACGTCAGAGGAAGTGCTGGATGTTGTGGAGATGGTCCTGGCTGGCAGCATCAATAAATCGATCGTGCGCCGGATCACCGGGGCAGGGGGCAAGGCCGTGGGCTTGTCCGGGGCCGATGGACTTCTGATTCAGGCTAGGCCGGTTGCCAATGCGGCTGAGGTGGGTCTGGTCGGCGAAGTCACCGGTGTGAATCAGGAACTGATCGAGGGCATTGTGAAGCTGGGCTTTTTACCGGTCATTGCACCGGTAGGTGTCAGCAAGGAAGGACAGCGTTACAATATTAATGCGGATACAGCGGCTGGAGCCGTGGCTTCCATGCTGGGCGTGCGGCAAATGATCGTAGTAACGGACGTGCCGGGCATCATGAAGATGGTCCATGGCGAGAAGAGAGTGCTTCCTTCCGTCACCGTACAGGAAATCGAGGATATGATTCAGACCGGAGAAATCTACGGCGGGATGATTCCGAAGGTGCGCGCGGCGATCGCTTGCATCAGCGGCAAGGTAAATGAAGTGATTATTGTGGACGGCAGCGTACCTGGCATTCTCGGCAAGGTGCTGAACGGGGATTCTGTAGGAACCCGCATTGTCCGGATGTAAAGTGATTTTCAAAAAAAGGAGATGAGCAGGTTGGCACATAGCAAATTACAGGACAGCACAGCAAGCACGGACTCCATTGCAAACGGGACAGCGCCGGCAGGCAAGGTAAAGGATCAGGCGGCCCATGCGGCGGCGGAGGCAGGAGGCAGCGCCCTGCTGCAGACCTATGCCCGCTATCCGGTGAATCTGGTAAGAGGACATGGAAGCTGGCTATGGGATGACCAAGGCAACAGGTATCTGGATTTTATGAGCGGTCTGGCCGTAACCAACCTGGGGCATGCTCCTGAAAAAGTCAAAGAAAAAGTAAAGGCACAGCTCGATACCCTCTGGCATGTATCCAATCTGTTCGGCATTCCTCAGCAGGAGCAGGCCGCTCGTCTGCTGACCCAAGTGACCGGCGCGGACGCGGTGTTCTTTTGCAACAGCGGTGCTGAAGCCAATGAGGCGGCGATCAAGCTGGCTCGCCGTTATCACCAGAAGGTCAAAGGTGAAGAGCGTTATGAAGTGATTACCTTTGAGCAGTCGTTCCATGGACGTACTTTGGCGACCCTGACGGCAACCGGACAACAGAAGGTCAAGGACGGCTTTCTCCCGCTTCCTGCCGGATTCGTTACTGTGCCCCTGCATGATCTGGAGGCGCTCAAAGCGGCCATCGGTCCGCATACTGCTGCCGTCATGCTGGAAATGGTGCTGGCCGAAGGCGGCGTATATCCGGTGGACAAGGAATTTGTCCAGCAAGTTGCGGCCCTGTGCAAGCAGGAAGGCCTGCTGCTGATCATTGATGAAGTACAGACCGGCATGGGCCGGACTGGCAGCTGGTTTGCGCATCAGCAATACGGCATTGAGCCCGACATCTTCACCTCGGCCAAGGGAATTGCCAGCGGTCTTCCTGCCGGAGCCCTGCTTGCCAAGGACTATCTCCGCGAAGCCTTTACGGCCGGAACGCATGCCTCTACCTTTGGCGGCAATCCTGTCTCGGCGGCAGCCATTGCGGCAACGATCGAGACGATGCTGGAGGAGCAAATTCCGGAACGGGTCAAGGAAATGGGAGAGTATTTGCAGCAGCGTTTGCGCGAGGCGTTTGCGGATCAACCGTTCGTGAAGGAAATCCGCGGGCTCGGCCTGCTGATCGGCATCGAATGCGCGGCGCCGGTGGCTGAACTGGTGACGGCGGGGCAGAAGAACAAGCTGTTGTTCGTTACCGCCGGCCCGAATGTGATTCGCTTGCTGCCGAACCTGAAGGTATCCAAGGAAGAGATCGATCAGGCGGTGGATACCCTTGCCGCGCTGATTAACACCCATACTGCCGCAGCATTGGCGGAAAAGGAGGAGAACCAATGAGCCTGACCGAAAATAAACCATTGAAGAACAGCTTGAGCGGACGCGATCTGCTGGAGCTGGATGATTATACGTCAGAAGAAATTCGTTATTTGCTGGATTTGGCTATCGATATCAAGGCCAAGCAAAAGGCCGGGGAAGTCTATCAGCCGCTAAAGGGCAAGACGATCGGATTAATATTTGAAAAATCCTCGACCCGTACCCGGGTATCCTTCGAGGTCGGCATGTTCCAGCTTGGCGGCCATGCGCTCTTTCTGAGCAAGAATGATATCCAGCTCGGCCGCGGCGAGACGATCGCCGATACGGCTGGGGTTATGTCCCGCTACCTGGACGGAATTATGATCCGGACATTCGGGCATGACAAGGTGGTGGATTTGGCCCGCTATGCGAGCATCCCCGTGATTAACGGCTTGAGCGATCTGGCGCATCCGTGCCAGGTGCTGGCAGACTATCAGACCCTTCTGGAGCATAAAGGCAAACTGGCCGGTCTGAAGCTGGCTTATGTGGGAGACGGCAACAATATGGCGCATTCCCTTATGATCGGAGGAGCCAAGCTCGGCGTGCATGTCAGTATTGCCAGTCCGGAGGGCTATGAGCCGGATGCTCAGGTTGTTGCTGCAGCTCAGGCAATTGCCAGGGAGACGGGCGCGGTAATCGAAGTCGTGCGCGATCCGAAGGCTGCAGTCCAGCATGCGGATGCGATCTACTCCGACGTTTGGGCCAGCATGGGCTTTGAAGAGGAGCAGAAGGCGCGGGAATTGGCATTTGCCTCGTATCAGGTGGATGAAGAGCTGGCTTCGCATGCCAAGCCGGACTATGTGTTCATGCATTGTCTTCCGGCCCACCGCGGCGAGGAAGTCAGCGAAGGCGTCATTGACGGGCCGCATTCGATTATTTTTGACCAGGCCGAGAACCGGCTGCATGCGCAAAAGGCGCTTATGGTTGCATTGATGTCCTAGCATGATGCATGACACCCTGGCATTCATGTCCTGAAGGGACAAGAAGACGGTGCTTGTAGCAGGTAATCTTTTTACAGGAGGAATATATCGTTATGGCAAAAGAAAAAATTGTACTGGCCTATTCCGGCGGTCTGGATACATCGGTCATTCTAAAATGGCTCAAGGAGACGTATGATGCCGAGATTATCGCCTTTACGGCGGATATCGGGCAGAAGGAGGAACTGGACGGCCTCGAGGAAAAGGCGCTTGCAACGGGGGCATCGAAGGTCTATATCGATGATCTGCGCGAGGAGTTCGCCAAGGATTTTATTTACCCGATGTTCCAATCCGGGGCTTTGTATGAAGGACAATATTTGCTCGGTACGAGTATTGCCCGTCCGTTGATCGCCAAGCGGATGGTAGAAATCGCACGCGCGGAAGGGGCAACAGCAATTGCCCACGGTGCGACAGGCAAAGGCAATGATCAGGTTCGCTTTGAGCTGAACGCTGCAGCGATTGCGCCGGATATCGAAGTGATTGCGCCATGGCGGCTTAGCGAGTTCCGTGACCGTTTCCCGGGACGTGCTGAAATGATCGCCTACGCCGAAGCGAATGGCATTCCGGTTACAGCATCGGCAGCGAAGCCTTATTCGATGGACCGCAACCTGCTGCATATCAGCTATGAGAGCGGCATGCTGGAGGATCCGTGGTTTGACGCCTCGGCACCGGAGAATAAAGAGATGTACCTGCTCAGCGTATCGCCTGAGGATGCGCCGGACCAGCCGGAGGTGATCGAGCTTGAATTTGAACAAGGCAACTGCGTCGCATTGAACGGTGAATCGCTGGATCCGCTGAGTGTGATGGAGAAGCTGAATGAGCTGGGCGGTAAGCATGGCATCGGACGTGTAGATATGGTGGAAAACCGCTTTGTCGGCATGAAGAGCCGGGGCGTATATGAGACGCCGGGGGGCACCATTCTGTTCACCGCTCACCGGAAAATGGAATCTCTGACCATGGACCGCGAGGTCATGAGTCTGCGTGACAGCCTGATCAGCCGTTACAGCAACCTGGTGTACAATGGTTTCTGGTTTGCTCCGGAGCGCCTTGCGCTGCAAGCACTGGTAACCGAAAGCCAGCGCAATGTATCCGGCACAGTACGTCTGAAGCTGTACAAGGGCAACGTTATTGCCGCAGGCGTGAAAAGCCCGGTCAGCCTGTACAATCCGGAGATCGCTACGATGGAGGCTGATCCGACCCAGGCCTATGACCAAGGCGATGCTACAGGCTTTATCCGCCTGAATGCCTTGCGCTTGAAGGTTAGCGCAGGTGTGGAGCAGGAACAAGGCCGCAGGAATTGACAGTAGCTGCGTGATGCCGTTCAGTTGCATACGTTCAATTGCATGGCTGGTTTATATAAGTTCAACTAAAGAGTGCACAGAAAAGGCATAAGTGTAAAGTGTTCTGTAGAAGCGTCAGCGTTCGCCTTTGAGAGCGGAGTTCATCCTTTATGGCCTAGTTCAATCCAAGAAATCCGCGAACAACAGTGATTGTAAGAACACTTTACACGTTGCCTCCAGTGGACAATCATTAGTTGAACTTATATAGCCAATGACAAGGCTGCTGAACAGGGCGTGCGTTACGCTGTATCAACTTGATGCGCCTGCCGCGACGGCGGGCGTTTTAAGTTGATATAATATATGATATGGGCCTGATTTAGTGAAATTATTTACCTTAGAAATCTCGCCCGACCCTATATTGTAACTTTAGTGAAAAAAATGACCTTAGATAACCGAA
This sequence comes from Paenibacillus apis, assembly GCF_018333295.1. Taxonomy (NCBI): domain Bacteria; kingdom Bacillati; phylum Bacillota; class Bacilli; order Caryophanales; family Paenibacillaceae; genus Paenibacillus; species Paenibacillus apis. The sequence goes on along the minus strand of NZ_BORS01000005.1, from coordinate 78,506 downwards.
AACTGGTTTAAGAGCCGATCCAGCGAACTTTAAGCGAAAAAAATTCACTATATCCGCCTTTTCACCATTTTGCGCGTATTTAAGGTAACTTTTTTCACTGCAGGCCTAGCACCCGCGATTGGAGTAGCGGTCGTGAATAGTGCAGCGCTTGTGAATAGTGTAAGGTGTGAATAGTGTAGCGCTTGCGATCGGTTAAGCGCCCGAGTCGAGAGGGACGACGTAACCATGGGAAATGTGGGCTATTTAGGTTATGCGGATGGGTGGCTGTTTGTTGTAGATCAACAGAATATTGACTAAGGAGTGAGTCAGGTGAGCAAGCTGTGGGGCGGACGTTTTACGAAGCAGACGAACCGGTTGGTGGAGCAGTATACGGCCTCGATCGGATTTGATAAAGCCTTGGCCGAGGAGGATGTGCAGGGGAGTCTGGCACATGTGACCATGCTGGGCAAATGCGGGATTTTACCGGAAGAAGATGTGGAGAAGATCAAGGAAGGACTGCATGCGGTGCTCGGCAAAATCCGCCGGGGAGAGCTGGAGTATTCGGTTTCCGATGAAGACATTCACATGAATGTCGAGAAGAACCTGATTGATGAGGTAGGCTCGGTTGGCGGCAAGCTGCATACCGGACGCAGCCGCAACGACCAGGTGGCTACGGATATGCACCTGTACCTGCGCAAGCGGGTGGTGGAATTCGTCGGCCTGCTCCATGATTTGCAGGAATCCTTGATCGGACAAGCCAAAGACAATCTGGAGACCATCGTACCCGGATATACTCATTTGCAACGGGCCCAGCCGATTCTGTTCGCCCATCATCTGATGGCTTATGTCTCGATGTTCCAGCGGGATATCGAACGTCTGCAGGACAGCTATAAGCGGATCAATGTGCTGCCGCTCGGAGCAGGGGCGCTGGCAGGCACGACCTTCCCGATCGACCGCCATTTTGTGGCGGAGCAGCTGCATTTTGACGCCGTATATGAAAATAGTCTCGATGCCGTCAGCGACCGCGACTTCATCCTGGAGTTCCTGGCGGACGCTTCGATCCTGATGATGCACCTCTCCCGTCTGAGCGAGGAACTCGTTCTGTGGAGCAGCACGGAATTCCGGTTCGTGGAGCTGGATGATGCCTTCTGCACAGGCAGCAGCATTATGCCGCAGAAGAAGAATCCGGACGTACCGGAGCTGGTGCGCGGGAAGACGGGGCGCGTATACGGCAACCTGATGGGGCTGTTGACCGTGCTGAAGTCGCTGCCGCTGGCGTACAACAAGGATATGCAAGAGGACAAGGAAGGCATGTTCGATACGGTGGAGACGCTGCGCGGCGCGCTGCAACTGTTTGCTCCTATGATTGCCACCATGAAGGTGAACAGCGGACAGATGCGCGAGGCGGTCAACAAGGACTTCTCCAATGCGACCGACATCGCCGACTTCCTTGCCGGCAAAGGCCTTCCGTTCCGCCAGGCTCATGAGGTCATCGGGAAGACGGTGCTGTACTGCATTCAGCAGAACAAGTTCCTGCTGGATCTCACGCTGGAGGAATTCAAGCAATTCTCGCCGCTCTTTGACGAGAGCATCTATGAGGTGCTGCAGCCGGAGACCGTGGTGAATGCCCGCAATGTGTACGGCGGCACAGCCACAGCGCAAGTAAGCGCCGCGATTGGACGGGCGGAGGAGCGCCTTGCCGCAACCGCCCAATGGGCGCAGGAATATGCCGAGAAGAGCAAGTAAAAAGAGAAGAACAAGTAGCGCAAGTAGAACAAGAATCCCCGGTCCCTCTTTCACGAAGGGAACCGGGGATTTTTGCATGGGGCGTCCAAAAAATCTATGTTGATTAATTCTTTAATTGCTTAGTTGTAGAAACTGCAATTAAAGCTCTAACCAAGGGCTGCAAATGTAGATCTAGTTGTATGAAAGGCATTTACATTGATATGTTGATGTCATTCTCCACTAAATGAAGGGTAATAGTTGCAGGAAATACAGTTAATCTCCCAATCGGCTCACACTTTATCGTAATAGTTGCATTTTGAGCAATTAAAGCTCGGAAATCCGGCCTTTTTTGCCGGCGATAAAGCCCAGAAGAATCGTGATCACGGACAGGGCTGTAATCGTAGCAAGCGGAATACTCCAGCCGCCGCTCTGGTCGTGAATGAATCCAAACAGGGTCGGACCGACAGCGGCCAGCAAGTAGCCCAGAGACTGAGCCATGGCTGATAATTGAGAGGCCTGCTTGGCTGAGTGAGTACGAAGGCTGAAGAAGAGAATAACCAGGCTGAAGGTTGCACCGCAGCCAAGTCCGATCAGAGAAATGAACAAGATCGACCATGCTTCGGAAGCCAGCCAGATTCCGCCGAACCCGAACAGGAAAAAGGCGCCGGACAAAGCGGTAAGGAAGCTTTGGCTTTCTGCTCGCGTTGCGATGAAAGGCATGAAAAACGACCCAACCATGCTCAGGATTTGCATCAGGGAGAGCATCCATCCCGCACTATCCATGCTCATTCCTTTTTCATGCAGGATTTCCGGAAGCCAGGATACGCCTACATAGAACATAATCGACTGAAATCCCATAAATAAAGTGATCGTCCATGCCTTCGGTGAGCGCCATATTGCAGGACTAGGCGATGGAGTGAGCCCGGAGCCGTCCGTTTGAGCGGAGATGCTCGCAGTGGGCACGCCTCCAGCGGCTGCAGGCTGTTTCATACCCTTTGTTTGCAAGTCTTGCATAGGCACCCGGCGTGTGAGCGGGATCCAGACAAGCACGGTCGCAACGGCGAACAGCCCCCAGAAGGCCAACGAACCGCGCCATCCCAGTCCGCTTCGGGAGAGGGGGAGACTGATGCCCGAAGCGATTGCTGACCAGAGATTCATGGATGAGGTATACAAAGCAGTCATCAAGCCGATGCGCAGCGGAAAGCTTTGCTTGATCATGGCAGGAATCAGTACATTAGCCACAGCGATCCCCACGCCAATTAAGGCGGTTCCTGCGAACAGGAGCTGAATAGATGGCAGCGAGCGGACGATAAGGCCGGCCCCTAGCAGGACTGTGGAATAGAGCAGCGTTCTTTCAATGCCATAGCGGCTGGACAGGCCCGGCGCCACTAGTGCAAATACGGCGAAGGCAACGAGCGGCAGCGTCGTCAACAGGCCAGCCAGAGTATGGGATAAAGCCGTGTCGGCTTGAATTTCTGTAATCAGCGTCCCCACACCTGTTAATGGAGAACGAAGTACAGCGGCGGTTAATAGCACGGCTACTATCGTCAGTACACCGGCGTTTCTTTGTGATGATGGATCATGAGATGACATTTGGCATGAATTCCTCTCTATATTCCGCAGAGACACTTGGCGGGAGCCGGTCATGTTCTTGTCACGAGCTTGTCAGGATTATCCTATTCAGTCGTACTCTGTCGGAGAAATGCGATGAGACTACCTTATCATATGAAAAGTTGACGTATCAATACAGGATTTAACGAAATAACTGCTGATGTGCGCTCCAAATATATTAAAATAGCAATTCTGGAAAACTACTGGTACTCAACTGGTAACATATTTGTTACAATATAAATCGGACTGGTGAAAGGAATCGTTTGCGGCAGAAAAGACTCGGCACTCGAGGAAAGCGCTCGTTTGCGGCAGAAAAGCCCCGCCTATCGAAGAAATAACTCGTCTTGAAAAGGAATTGACGCGAACATGTCGAATGTTAAAGCAGACAGCCAAGTGTAAGGAATCAAGGTTTAGGACGTGATCTAGTGATAGAAATGCAGGATATCTGGAAGACTTACCCGAACGGGACGCATGCCCTGAAGGGAGTCTCTGTCAAAATCGACCGCAATGAATTCGTATATCTTGTCGGTCCCTCGGGAGCTGGGAAGTCGACCTTTATGAAGCTGATTTACCGTGAAGAGGTGCCCACCAAAGGCCAAATTTCTGTTAACGGATTTAATATAGGGAAGCTGAAGGCCCGAAAAATTCCGTATGTCCGCCGAAATATCGGCGTGGTTTTTCAGGATTTCCGATTATTGCCCAAGCTTAGCGCCTTTGAAAATGTCGCCTTTGCCCTTGAGGTGATCGAGGCGCCGAAAAAGGTCATCAAGAAGCGGACGATGGAGGTGCTGGAGCTCGTTGGGCTGAAAAACAAGGCGAACCGGGACCCGTCTCAGCTGTCCGGAGGAGAGCAGCAACGTGTTGCGATTGCCAGAGCGATCGTTAACAACCCTTCCGTCATTGTGGCGGATGAGCCTACAGGGAACCTTGACCCCGAGACATCCTGGGGAATTATGCAACTGCTGGATGAGATCAATTTCCGGGGGACGACCATTGTGATGGCGACGCATAACCGGGATATTGTGAATACGATGCGCAAACGCGTTATCGCCATTGAGCATGGCAACATCGTGCGAGACCAGCAGAGAGGGGAATACGGATATGAGTTTTAGCACCTTTTTCAGACACATCCGTGAAGGTGCGAAGAGCGTAATCCGTAACGGTTGGATGTCCCTGGCCTCTATTACGTCAATTGTAGTGTCCTTATTCATGCTGGGTGTATTCATTCTCCTGGTGCTGAACGTTAACTCCTTCGCGGATGAGGCGGACAGTCAGGTTCAGATCAAGGCTTTCCTGGCTGGGAATGTGGATGAAGCATTGCTTCAGAAGGTGAACAGCGACATTGCAGCGATGGCGGAAGTCAGCAAGGTGACACTGATTCCCAAGTCACAGGGTCTGAAGGATTTCAGGGAAAAGCTCGGGGAAGAAGGCAAGGATTTGCTGGAAGGGTACGACGAGACAACCAATCCGATTCCCGATACGTTTCAAGTAGAAGTGATTGAACCGACTACCGTGCCCTATGTGGCAGGTAAAATTGAAGCCCTGAATGAGAAATATGCGGACGAGCTGCCGATTTATAAGGTTCGTTACGGACAGGGAACGACAGAGAAGCTGTTCAAGATCACCAATATGGTGCGCAATATCGGATTTGCTTTTGTTGCAGGACTTACGCTGATGGCGATGTTCCTGATTTCCAATACGATTCGTGTCACGATTCTTGCCCGCCGCCGCGAAATTGGCATTATGAAGCTGGTTGGCGCAACGAATATGTTCATAAGGTGGCCGTTCTTCGTGGAAGGCGCACTTATCGGGATTGCTGGCTCCGTCGTCACGGTAGCGCTATTGTTTGTTGGCTATGGTCAGTTGGTTACGACGATGCAATCTGATATTACGCTGGCCTTCACGCTGGTTCCATTGCAGGAAGTGGATCTGAAGCTGGCCGGACTGTTGATTGGATTAGGGATTTTGATCGGAATATGGGGAAGCACCATGTCGATTCGAAAGTTCCTGAAGGTATAGCCTCTGGCTGCCGGGCAGGTCAGATTCAGGTCAGATTATAGAAGATGAACAAAAGGACGGGGAAACGAACTTGAGAAAATGGATTACTGTTGTTGCCGTTGTCGCTTTAGTCGCTGCTGTCATCCAGCCTACAGAGGGCTTGGCCAAGTCGAAGACGATCAGTGAGATCGATAAGGAGCTTAAGCAGCTCCAGCAACAGGCCAAGGAAGCCGAGAAGCAGCAGGAAGCTGCTGCTGAGAAAAAGCAAAATGCCGAGCATTATGTGAATAAAAACCAGGAATACTTGAAGCAGGTTTTGGCACAAATGGACGCGGTCAGCAATGAGCTTGCCCAAATTTCTGTAGATATTGAAAATACCGAGCATAGCCTGAGAGATACTGCGGTTCAACTGGAGGAGACCAAGGCGCGGATTGCGGAGCGCTCCGAACTGCTGGATTCCCGTGTGAGACTGATGTATACCGATGGAACCGTCTCCTATCTGGATGTACTGCTGTCGTCGACCAGCTTCTCGGATTTCCTGGAGCGTGCGGATTCGCTGCAGGCGATCGCTAACCAGGATCATATTTTGCTGGACGAACACAAGCATGACAAGGAGCTGCTGGATGAGCAGCAGGTGCAACTGGAAGCAGACTATGCGAAGGTCAAGGCGCTCTATGCGGATGCGGAGAACCGGAAGAGCATTTTGGAAGAGAAGGAACAGGAAAAGCAGGAACTGATTGCGAAGTATCATGCAGAGATTGAGGAATCCGACGATATCAGTGAGGAGCAGGAAGCGCTGCTCATTGAGCTCGCCACCAAGCGCGCTGCATTGGAGAAGGAAAAGAACAAGCTGAAGGCAGCTCAAGTCTATACCTATAAAAAGTCCTCCTCCGGCTTTAAAGGAAATGGCGGTTCCATGGGTCTTCCTGTAGATGGAGCACGCCTGTCTTCCGGCTATGGAACAAGAATTCATCCGATCACGGGTGTGAAAAAGAAACATACCGGAGTTGACTTTGCCGCACCGCAGGGAACGGACATTCACGCGGCGGCTGGCGGTGTCGTTATCGTTGCCGAATGGTGGAGCGGCTACGGCAATACAGTCATCATCGATCATGGCGATAATGTATGGACTCTATACGGCCACATCCGCAACGGGGGGATCAAGGTCGAGAAGGGGCAGCAGGTCAAGAAGGGCGAGAAGATCGCCGAGGTCGGAAGCACCGGCAACTCAACAGGACCGCATTGCCACTTTGAGGTTCGGATTAACGGGACGCCAGTAGACCCGATGCCGTATTTGTAATAAAATAGATTAGTCGATGGAAACGGATAAACGTCTTGCAGAGACGGCTTGTCCGTTTTTTGCTCGTGATTGCTTTTTTAGGGTCGGGCATATAAGTGCGTGTTCAAAAAGTCAGCTTTTCAGCACCGAGAAGGTTGCGAGAACCTGAAGAAGGAGGAACGGAGTGTAGGCAAAACCTACAAGAGTACCGGACTTCGAGGGTGAGCGCAAGATTCGATGTCGAATCAACCACTTGAAATACTTCGTGATCAAAAGATGTTTTTTTGAACAACCTCTTATAATGTGGGAAAACTGGACATATACTTAGGAGACTAACATAGGCGGTGAAATAATGTATAAGAAACGAACAGTAGCCATAGTTGTAGTAGGTGCGATGATCGTCAGCAGCCTGCTTACATTAACCCTTACCGGGCAATGGAGCTTTGCCGGGACAAGCACGCTTCAGAGCGGCTTATTTGCCGACAGCCCCGGGACAAGCACCAATAAAGACGATATTAAAAAAATTGAAACGGCGCTCAAGCTTGTCGAAAATAATTATGTCGAAGGTGTCGACAGGCAGAAGCTGGTTGACGGAGCTATCGACGGAATGATGAGTGCAGTTGGAGACCCGTTCTCCTCCTATATGGGGCCGGAGACGGCTCAGCAGTTTTCGGAACAGATCGAAGGCTCCTTCAGCGGAATTGGCGCAGAAGTGTCGATGGAGAACGGCAATGTTGTTGTCGTCTCGCCGATCAAGGGTTCTCCAGCAGAGAAGGCCGGGATTCAGCCGAAGGATATCTTGTTATCGGTGAACGGAGAGTCGTTTGAAGGGCTCAGCCTGAATGAGGCCGTTGCCAAGATTCGGGGTCCGAAGGGAACCGAAGCAAAGATCAAGGTCAAGCGGGCGGGAGCATCCGCGACGATGGAGTATTCCATTATCCGGGACGATATCGCATTAGAGACCGTCTATGCCGAGATGAAATCAGATGGAGTAGGCGTGATTGAAATTACGGAGTTCTCCATGAATACGGCGGAGCGCTTCAAGACAGAGCTGGACGCCCTGGAAAAGCAAGGGATGAAGGGTCTTGTGATCGATGTCCGGAATAACCCGGGCGGTGTGCTGCAGATCGTGGAGGAGATGACGGAGCTGTTCGTACCTAAGGGCAAGGTCATTGTCCAGGTAGAGGATAAGAACAAGCAACGTCAGAAGACATTTTCCTCGGGTGCAGGCAAAGCCTATCCGATCGCCGTCGTGACGAATAAAGGGAGCGCCAGTGCTTCCGAAATTCTTGCAGGGGCCCTTAAGGAATCGGCTGGTGCAACGCTGGTTGGAGACGCCACTTATGGTAAGGGAACCGTGCAGACGAGCTTCACGAAGGAATTTGGCGACGGCAGCCTGCTCAAGGTGACGATTGCCAAATGGCTGACGCCAAGCGGCGAGTGGATCCATAAGAAGGGGATCGAACCGAATGTCGCGGTATCGCAGCCGGATTATTTCACGGTAGCTCCGATCAATAAGGAGAATACGTATAAGTATGATATGCTCGGTGAGGATATCAAGAGCGCTCAGGTGATGTTGAAGGGACTCGGCTATGAGCCGGGCCGCAGCGACGGTTACTTTAATCGGGCGACCGAAGCAGCGGTGAAGAAATTCCAGGGCGATCAGAAGCTGGAGGCCACGGGGATTATTGATGAAAAGACAGCCGCAGCTCTGGAGCGCCAGTTGATCGAGCACATCCGTGATCCGAAGAACGATCTTCAAATGAACCGGGCAATCGAGGTTATCCGGAAGGAGATCGGTGCAGCGGTGTCGAAGAAATAAGAAGGCCAAAGAGCCTTCTTTTTTTCTGTCTATGACTCAATTCAAGTTGAACTTGTGTTAGAATTTAACATGCCCGGAGCCCCGGAGATCGGAGTGTGAATTCTTTTGGATCTGTTACTGGAAGCATTGTGGAAGGTGCTGAATACGGGCTTGCAGCTCTTGCTGCAGCCGTTTTACTATATCTCAATCCTTGTTATTATGTTGATTTACCGCAGACAGGTATTGCTTGAGCGCCGATTGTTCCATGCAAGACTGCACAATTGGGTGAGTCAAACCTGGAGGACCGTGCTGGGAGGATTGGCGGCAGGCGCCTGTATTTCTTTGATTTCAGCCTTTGTGGGAATGACGCTCACACTGGAGGGCGTGCTGTGTCTCTGGATCGTCACGATTCTGCTGCTGCTGATTCGTGTCCGCTATTTTTGCCTGGCTTATTCCGTGGGCTTATTGGGAATCGTGCAGTTTGTCCTGAATTTGTTCCCGGGCTACGCCGGCGAAGGCTGGATTGGAACGGCAATCCGGGTGGTGCGCGAGTTGAATATCCCGGCGCTGCTCGTACTGGTAGGGCTGCTGCATCTGGCTGAAGGGCTGCTGGTACGGAGTCAGGCTGCTTCTTTTGCAGGCCCTCTCTTTTTTGAGGGCAAGCGGGGCAAGCTTGTCGGCGGATACCAGATGCAGAGCTTGTGGCCGGTGCCGCTGCTGCTGCTTATCCCGGCTCAGACAAGCGGCGGTATCCTTCCCTGGACGCCGCTGTTCGGCGGAGAAGCCTGGCAAGGCGGCTTTGCGCTCATCGCGCTGCCGGCGATCATCGGCTTCTCCGAGGTGACGACCGGCCTGCTGCCGCAGCAGAAAGCCCGGATCACTTCCGGGCGCCTGCTCGCCTACGGTACGGTCGTCATCGCCTTTGCGCTGGCGTCGCACTGGTGGACGCCAGTCCTGCTTGTGGCAGCACTGACCGCGATTCTGCTGCATGAAGGGCTGATCGTGCTCAGCCGCTTCGAGGAGCAGCAGAGGAGCCCCTTGTTCGTGCACCCGCAGGGCGGGCTCAAGGTGCTGGCGGTGCTGCCTGGCAGTCCGGCGGCCGAGCTCGGCATTGCCGCCGGCGAGACGGTTATGCGTGTGAACGGCGTGCCCGTTCCCACGAAGGAAGAGCTGCATGCGGCACTGCGCATGCAGCCTGCATTCTGCAAGCTGGAGGTACGCAATCTCTCAGGCGAGAGTAAGTTCCTCCAGCGCGCCATATACGCCGGCGATCATCATCAGCTCGGCGTGATCCTGGCGCCGGACGAGCAGGCGCCGGTAGCTGTGAAGCTGCAGCCGCTGTCGCTGCTGCAGCTGCTTTCCCCGCGCCGCGGTGCGCAGGGCGTGCGCCACGGCGGTGCAACCGCCTCTGCCGCTGCCGGGTCGTCCCCGGCGGAGGCGAGCGACGCAGCGCGTTGACCCGCGCTGCGGCATTAGCGCAGCCCCTGAGATCTCCATATGGATCTCAGGGGCTGCTTCTTTGCTGGCTCTTTTACTGGCTCACTCTGCGTTCATTCGCCAGCACATATGACGGCATAACTGCTAAAAGCGCTGATTTCCTACTCACTGACTTCATTTCGCCGATAAAATTACACCTTGTACTCTCATATACTCTCACGACGATTTTAGTGCCAAAAGGCATTAAAATTCCTGGCTTGGGAGCTCATGCGACGAATTTAGTGACAAAAAGCATTAAAATTGCTTGTGTGGGAGTTCATGCGACGAATTTAGTGACAAAAGGCATTAAAATTCCTGGCTTGGGAGTTCATGCGACGAATTTAATGCCAAAAGGCATTAAAATTACCGGCCGGGAGTTTATGCGAGGAATCTAGACCCAAACGCAACTAAAATTGCTCCACAAGTGCCTCTAACAGCTAAAGCCAGCTCTCTAAAACCCGCTTCCTCCCACCAAGCTCCTCATTACCAGTTCCCCACCACCCACTCCCCACTACCAGCTCCCCACTACCAGCTTCCCATCTAGCTCTCTATCCAGCTCCCTGTCCGGTTCCCTGTCCGGTTCCCTGTCCGGTTCCCAGTCCGGTTCCCCATCCGCTTCCTTTCAGTCTCTATCCAGCCAATCCCTCTACTTACATCCCCGACAACGGCAGGCTCTGGGTTTTAACCAGCGCCTGGGTGCGGGTGGATACGCCCAGCTTCTCGTACAAGCGGGACAAGTACACGCGGATGGTGCCTTCGGTCAATCCAAGCGCTGCGGCCATTTGCTTGTTGGTCGCTCCGAGCCGGAGCTGCTCCAGGAGGAGAAGCTCTTTGCTGCTCAAGGGTTCGAGAAGGTCGAGCACGGGGAGGTTCCTCTGAAGTGCAGGGATGTCCGGTGTGCCAGGAAAGGCATGAATCAGCTTCTCCACATAATCAAGGAGAGGGCTCAATTGCTCTAGTCCCTGATCGGAGCCAGAAGCAGAAGCGCGCACATTGTACCGATCAGAAAGGTAAGCCTTCAGCAGCAACTGCATATCGGCTCCTTCGTCCACAAAGGTTCTGCGGTAGTCGTTGTCTTTACCCAGAACGAGCGCTTCCTCGATCAGGCTGAAGGCAAGCAAGCGCTGGCCCCGCTGAGCTTCCAGCAATGCCTGGAGACAGGTAATCTCTACCCGGCTGGCGATCTGCTGTTCCCGCTCCGCTTGCAGCTTGAGCAGCTCGAGCATCGGCAGAGCCTCAGCTTCCTTGTGCTGCCTCCCAAGCAGCCGAACCAACGCGAGAAACTCGGTCTCCCGGCTGTATACCGGCTTGCTTCCGGAACCGATATGCAATGGGGCCAGTTCCTTTTTCGCCTCGCCCAATCGACCGTCCCGTAAGTACAGATTGCTCCGTACGGCTCGTACATAGCAACCCCAGCGTCCCCCGTCAGGAATGCAGGCCGCGGCGGCCTCAGCCGCTTCGTCCAGGGTATGATAAGCCAAGGCGGACTTGCCTTCGGCAGCATGCAGCCGCGCTTCCGTGAGAAGAACCGGAATAAGCAGACCTGGCGTCTCCCGCAGCCTGTCCGAGTTGCGCAGCTGCATCAACAGCTCGCGGCAATCGACCAGGCGGTTCCACTCGTAATAGCCTTCGGCGAGGCACTGCTTTACATACAGGTGGAGCAGGGAGTTTTTCCAGCCGTGGCCTTCCAATACCTCGATGAACAATTTTCCGACTTTTTCAGTGTCCTCGGACAGCTTTCCTTTCATGCCCAGCGAGGTGCGCCGGACATAAGGCTCTTGGCGGTTATAGTCGAATTGGTAATAGACCGGGTTGTCCGGAGCGAGATGATCTCGTACCTTTTCGCTCGAGGCCAGCCACCCTGCAAAGTCCCCATTTAAAAAGACCAAATTCGAACGGACGAACAATAAGCTGCTTCGAAGCTGGTCCTGCCGGCTGGAAGGGCTCAGTCTGTCTATTTCCTCCTCCAGCTGCTCCAATACCCGTCCGGAGCGCTCCAGATCACCGGCCAGCACAAGCAGGAAGGCGTGAAGCAGGGACAGTTCAAGTGTCAAGGAGCAGGCCTCGGGAATTCTGCGAAACCAATTCAACAGTGTAGATAGATCCCCTTGTCTGAGCGCTGCAGGCAGGTGTCGCTCCAGGGCCTGGATGGCGAGCATAATCTCACCGGCTTCAAACAAGTGGTCAATAGCATCCTCCATAGCACCGATTTCAGAAAAATGCAGCCCGGCTGCCCGGTGCATTGCAGCATACGCTTTCTCATCCCTGCGTCGAAGCTGGCCTTGCAGAAACTGTGCGAATAGGTGGTGATAACGGAACCAGGTCCGCGTTCCATCAAGCGGGATCAGGAACAGATTCAATCGCTGAAGCTCATCCAGCTGCTGCCCGCCGTCGGTCCGTCCGGTCAACGCATTGCAGGCCAGCGCGTCCATTCTAGACAGCACGGAGGTCCGAAGAAGGAAATCATGCAAATCGGAAGAAAGCAGATGTAAAACCTCTTGGAACAAATAATCGGAAATAAATGACTCTCCGTCGGAGGCCAGATGCATGAGACTGTCGTTGCCAAAGGGACGCGATAAGGAGAGAAGCTGCAGTCCGGTAATCCATCCCTCCGTCTTCCGCTGAAGCTCATCCAGCTGGGCGGACGTCCATTCTGTCTGCGGCTCCCCGTTAACCATGCGAAACAGGCTCTCGGTCTCGCTCGCTGTGAATTGGAGCTGGCCCATGCCGACCACCATGGCTTCTCCATTTGCCAGCCGCTTTATACCGGGGATCATGAGCTCCGAGCGGGAGGACAGAAGCACGTGCATCGAATCAGGCATATAGTCGAACAGATAAGACAATCCCTCAAGAATAGAGGGGGTGGTGATTTCGTGAAGATCGTCGAGTAGAAGCGCAAAAGCATGCTTATGATCCGTTTCTTCGGGCAGTCCGCTAATGAGGGCGTCCAAAAAAGTATAGATGGAGACCCCGTCCTGCAACTGGCAATTGGCTTCAAGCCGAAGGCGATGCTGCTCGGGCAGGGCAGAGGCGATTGAAGCGGTAAAGTATCTCCAGAAGCGTGCAGGATCATTGTCCCGTGCATCAACCGATAGCCAGGCGCAAGGCATTCCGGCATGGTTGGCCCATTGGGCGAGCAGGGTGGACTTGCCGTAGCCCGCCGGAGCCACGACAGCGATTAAGCGTTTTCCCAGCTGGAAGCCCTTAGAGATCGAATGGAGCAGGCGCTCCCGCTGAACCAGCCGGTCCTTCGATTCGGGAACGAACAATTTAGTTTTTAACAAAGGACTAGACGTTCGGCGCATAGACTTACCTCGCTCATTTTGATTTCTATCCAAGTAAATCTGATTAATTACATTGCTGACAGTGTCGAAAAAGGTAGATTCATCAAATAAAGTAGACTATAGAATAGATTATACGAAGAATTTTAAGGAAAGTTAACGAATGTCAATTCTTTCGCTTCATTTATTTTGTTAGCCTCTTTCTGATAGATCATTTTCAGGAGGATAATATGAGACAGCGTATTGGAAAAATCGTACTGTGCATAGGCTTGCTTATCGTACACTTGCAATGGATGGGCAACTCGCCTAGGGTGTTTGCGGCCTCGGCAATGCTTCCCAAGCTCGTAGTCGGCTACTATCATACATTAGCTCTGACCAGCGGAGGTCAAGTATATAGCTGGGGAGCGAATGACAAAGGACAATTGGGCAACGGGATGAGTGGTAATCGAAGTACTCCTGTCTTGGTCAGAGATCTGGATCAGATTATCGAGATCGATTCCGGCGTACGCAGCTCCATGGCGCTTCGGGCCGACGGAACGGTCTGGACGTGGGGGATGAACGAGAACGGGCAGCTCGGGATCGGGTCCTTGGTCAATACGAACGTTCCGATAAAGGTCACAGCCTTGGAAGGTATTCGAATTACGGCTATATCGGGCGGGGTGGGATACCATAGCATGGCCCTTGCCGAGGACGGCAAGGTGTGGACGTGGGGTACGAATACCAGCGGCGAGCTGGGGGACGGAACAAAGCTCCAGAGAAGTGAGCCTGTCCAGGTTAACGGGTTAGACGGGGTTACGGCGATTGCCGCCGGCGGCTATTCCAGTTTTGCTCTGAAGGAGGACGGAACCGTCTGGGCTTGGGGGAACAACGAGAATGGAGAGCTCGGCGATGGAACGTTCACAAACAAGCTCCTGCCGGTGCAGGTTGCGGGTCTTAGCGATGTTATCAGGATTGCCGCGGGCGGTTCGCACTCCCTGGCAGTCAAGCGGGATGGCACGGTATGGGCCTGGGGCTCCAACAGTCAGGGCCAATTAGGGGATGGAACGATATCTAACCGAAACCTGCCGGTGAGGGTTTTGAATTTGGAAAATATTGTGAATATTGTCGGAGGTGGCTACCATAGCCTTGCTTTGGATGCGGACGGTGCCGTATGGAGTTGGGGCTTGGGGAACAACGGCCAGCTCGGACGTTCGGGCACCTCCAGTGATAGAGTTCCTGCCCGGATTCAGGATTTGACGCCTGTGATCGACATCTCAGCCGGCGGCTTTCACAGCGTGGCGCTGACGGAGGATATGCGCGTCTGGGGCTGGGGATACAACGGTTATGGTCAGCTTGGTAACGGAAGCTGGAGTACAAGCATGGTTCCCGTGTTAAGCAAGGCTATTCTGGATACTACAGCCCCGGTGCCGGGAGGCCTGATCGAGGCTGTCGAGGTCACAACGGATTCCATAGAGCTGCAATGGGCTGCTGCTTCCGACAATCTTGATGATCCGGACGAACTGGAGTACAGGCTGTATTTATCGGGCAGGGATAACTTAAGCACGGTTGAGCAAATAGAACAAAACGGGATGGCTCTGGGATCCTATGAAAAAAATCAGACGAGTGCGGCGATGCAGCTGTTTGTCCCGGACCAAACCTACTATTTCAGTGTCATTGTCAGGGACAGTGCAGGGAACAAGAGCGCTTATCCGATGCTGAGCGTGAAGACAAGACCGCTGGCTCCGCTGCACGATCCGACCCTGCGGCAACTATCCGTACAGTCGGCGCAAGAGAGCGATTTGGCATTGAATCCCGGCTTCGGCCGCTACCAATACACTTACAACCTTAGACTTGCTGAAGCTACGGATCGGCTTTCAGTCACGGCGGACGTCTACGACACAGCAGCCAGTGTGACGGCAAGCGTCTACGGGGAGACCGGACAGCTCCTGCAGGGGCCGGTGCCGCTGGTGTTTGGAGACCCCAGCGAAGAGTTGACTGTGGGAGAAGGAGCGGCCTATCTGTTGGTTGCCGTGAAGACGCCGGATGGACAGGAACAGGAGTATCGGATCGTCTTGACTCGGGACAGCGTGCCTGGGGGCAACCCGGGAGAAGGGCCGGGTGAACCAGGTGAAGGACCGGGCAACCCGGGAGAAGGGCCGGGCAATCCGGGAGAAGGTCCGGGTGGACCAGGTGAAGGGCCAGGCAATCCGGGAGAAGGTCCGGATAACCCTGGCGAAGGCGGTACGGGCGGAGGCAGCGAGCCCGGGAGATCAGGACAGTCGTCCGGGGTCAATGGATCACAGCCGCCTTCGAAGCAGCTTGATCTCCAGGTGCTTTTAAACCACCAGCCTCAGGACAGCATCGTTCATGCCGTACTTCGTAACGATGGAGCTAAGCAAGTTGTATCGCTCAGGCTCGATTCCGCAAAATTAAAAGCCGCAATGGAAATGCCCGGGAGTGATTCGAGCCTGTTCCTCATTCTTGGGCAGCAGGCTGAGCTTATTGAATTGAGTATGGACGCTCAAGCCGTGGAATTGTTTGCTGAAAGGGAAGGCTCCCTGGAGCTGCGTTCGTCCCTTGGCGGCTTCCGTCTCGCAGCAGGGGAGCTAGCCGAAGCTTTTGAGCGCTATGGGGCTGAGGCGGATAAAGAATCTGCCGGTCAGGCCATAGTTACCTTTACATTGGGCGGCAGCGCGAGCAAAATGCAGGAGCAGCTTGCCCGGGCGGAGGCAGCGCAGCATTTTGTAACGCTGCTATCTCCCGTTCAATTTAAAGCGGCCATACAGGTCGGAGAACACATTCATCCGATAGAGAAGTGGGGACGGTATGTGCAGCGCAGCCTGCCTGTTCCTCCGGAGCAAGCTGATAATGTAACGACCGGCGTCTTTATTGGGGAGGATGGGACCGTCATCTCGGTGCCGACTCGGCACGAGACTCTGGAAGACGGCACTCGCCATGCGGTGCTGAAGAGCATGCATAATGGCTCGTTTGCCCTGATATCGAAGCCGGCAGCATTTGCGGATGCGGTCTCCCATTGGTCCGGCGAAGCGGTGAATGATTTGGCCTCGAGGCTGATTATCACGGGAACAGCGGAGGGGCAGTTTTCTCCGGAGGCGCCTATGGAGCGGGCAGCGTTTGCAGCTTTGATGGCAAGAGCGCTAGGTCTGTACGATTCGTCTGTTCCGGCCGCGGTCTTCAAGGATGTCAGCGTCACGGATTGGTTCCATGATCCGCTTGCACTGGCGGTAGAGCATGGATTAATCCAGGGAGATGCAGTTGGAGACTTCCGCCCCCGTCAAGCAATCAGCCGTCAGGAGGCGATTGTTATTATTGCTCGGTCTATAGCGGAAGAAGAATTCCAGAGCACGGCACAAACAAGCTCGTCAACGGCTTCGGGCTTGCTGTTCAAGGATCTGGACAGCTTGCCGGACTGGGCACGGACTTCAGCCGAAGAGCTTGTCAGTCTTGGCATTCTGGAAGGCTCGCCGGATGGCATGATGATGCCGAAGCAAGTATTAACCAGAGGGGAAGCTGCCGCACTTATCCAGCGCATGCTGAAGAAGAGCGGGATGATTGACTAAGCAATCAAATAAGAAAAATAATGGGCCCCGCTTGTCGTTGTAGACAGGCGGGGCCTATTGCAGTGTGCCACGCATGGCGACCAACTATGTGGTGAGAGTCCATTGTGGGGGGAAATACCGCCCGAAGGGTAAAACATTCAGGAAGGATATCAAATTTTTTAATTGAATTAACATAATTCAAGTTATATAATTTGAAAAAACGGCAATAATTTAAAACAAGGAGGGTGGAATTAGATGGGATATGAAAAATTATCGAAGATTTTTTATAAAGTGGGCGAGATCGACTATACGCAGGAAATTAATCATCGAAAAAATAGTTATGGCAGCTATTTGACCCCATTCACCATAAAAGGGTTTCGAAAAGGTCAAACCACTAAAGAAACCTATTCATTGTTTTATGTAAATATCCATGAATTAATGACCTTAAATAATAGAGTACTAATGAATAGTTCCAAAATATCCGCTTTAATCAGCAGACTCCCCAAGTTTGTCGTTGAGCCCTATTTTCGAAAATTGATTATTAATGAAGCGCAAAGCAATAATGAAATTGAAGGAATTCGCAGTACTAAAAGGGAGCTGCAAGAAGTATTGAACGGATTAATGAAGTCTGAAAGTAAACATAAACGGTTTATAGGATTAATGAAAACCTATTTATTCATTGATCAAATAAAGCCCTTCACTAATGTTGAAGATTTTAGAAAGCTTTATGATGATTTGGTATCTAATGAAATTTCCCCTGAAGATGAACCTGATGGTAAATTTTTTAGAAAGGGCTACGTAGAAGTAAATGATGGCAGCCATACCACTCACATAGGCGTTATCTCTGAAAATAAAATTATTGAAATGTTAAATACATTAATAAAGTTTCTGAATGATGAGCAACATCCGGAATTATACCGCTTTATGGCTGCCCACTATTATTATGAGTATATACACCCATTTTATGATGGGAATGGAAGAACAGGGCGTTTACTCGTGTGCAGTTACTTATCGAGATACTTAGATAGATATTCTGCAATCACTTTTTCTTATGCTATTAATAAGAACAGATCAAAGTATTATAAAGCGCTGGAAGAAATTCCTTCGCCCTTGAATAAAGGGGAATTAACATTTTATTTGATGGATATGCTGGCTTTACTTTCATCAGGTCAAGAGGGGATCATTGAGGATTTAGACTTGAATCTATCCAAATTTCAACGCATAAATGATTTTTTTGAGACAAATAAATGGGATGGGCGCCGTGAAGAAAGCAGTTTATTGCGTATTATGACAAGCTTTAATGTATTTGTAAATGAAGCCGATTTTCCTGTGAACATGTTGATGGAAATATCCAAACAGTCAAGATATAAAGTAAATCAGATGATGAGTAACTTGGAGGAAGAGGGATATGTGATCCTGATTAGCCAAAGGCCTAAAAGTTATAGGATTTCAGATGAATTTTTGGAAAGCATACTGATTGTGTAAGAAGGAAGAGATAAACGAAGGAAAAAAATTGGGGCCCTTAGGTGTAAAAGTTGCTTGTCTGATGGGGGATTACAAAAAGCACCGTTCACGCCTTAGTGAAAAAAGGCGAACGGTGCTTTTTTGTCTATTGCTGCAGCTGCCGCAATACGGTAATTTCTACGCGGCGGTTCTTTTGCCTCCCGACTGAAGTAGCGTTGTCGGCGGCGGGCCGGGTATCGGCATAACCGGCATACTGAAAGACTTCCGGGTCAAGCTGCTCTTTCTCCAGGAAGAAACGAAGCACGGACAGTGCCCGGGCGCCGGACAGCTCCCAGTTATCCTCAAAGGAGGAGGCCCGGCCGATAGGCTGGTTATCGGTGTGTCCCTCGATGCTGATGACGGTATCGAGCTCTTTAAACAGGCTGGCGAGCTGCGCAAGAGTCACCTCGGATCCGGATTTCAGATCGGCTCTGCCAGTGTCGAACAGAAATCGGTCGCTTAATGTGATCGAAATTCCTTTCGGAAGATCGGTTACCTTGATCTGATCGTCCAGTTGATTATCTTTAATATAGGATTCAATCCGTCCCATTAATGTCGCTAATTCCTGTTCCTGCTCGCGAAACGCCAGCTCCCGCTCGGTCAACGGCTGCTGAGTGGAGGGGGGAGAGGTATTGCCGCTGCCCTCGCCGCCTGTACTTTCCGGTCCCTGTCCATTCTCGGCGCCTTGTCTGTCCGGCGGATGATTGTAATCGTATTGATCCTCACTGCCCAGAACACCGGTGCCTTTATCCAGCAGAGAATTACCGTTCTTGAAGGTATGTTGAAGAGATTGGGTAACCACTTCATATTTCTCGACATCAATCCGGCTCATCGCATACATGACCACGAAAAAGATCAACAGCAGCGTGATCAAGTCGGCATAGGTAATCATCCAGCGGTCTTTGGTATCTTTCGGTCCTGCAGAACGACGGCGTCCTGTACCTGACCGGATATCTCTGTCTCTGCCGCGCATCACAGCTCTGACTCCTCGGATGAGGCCGACAGCTGCGGCTTCCGCTCCCGATCTGTCAAAAAGGACTCCAGCTTGCGGCGGACCAGCATCGGGTGATCTCCGTTTTGCAGCGAAATCATACCTTCCAGCATCAGTTCCATCCGTGATGTCTCATCCTCGCCGCGGGCGCGAATCTTCGATGCAATCGGCAGGAAAATCAGGTTTGCACTGGCGACGCCGTATAAGGTAGCCGTAAAAGCAAGCGCGATGGAGGGCCCGAGCGAAGTCGGCTCCGTCAGACTGCCCAGGACGTGGATTAATCCCATAACCGTACCGATGATGCCCATAGTAGGGGCATAGCCGCCGGCAGAATCGAAAATTTTGGCATAGCTCTCATATTTAAGATGAACCGCCTCAATCTCCAGATCGAGCACCTGCCGCACGATGGCCGGCTCCGTACCATCCACGACAAGCTGAATGCCCTCGCGCAGAAAAGGATCGGCATGCTCCTCCGATTTTTTTTCCAACGCAAGAACGCCCTGCCGCCGGGAAATCACGGACATCCCTTCCAAATCTGAAATAAGCTCCTCCATATCCTGCGATCCCTTGGTGAAGGCTAACGAAAGAGCCTTGGGAATCGTCTTCAGCTTCGCTAAGGGGAAACTGATCATGACTGCGGCAAAGGTGCCGCCGAACACGATTAAGGCAGCGGCCCACTGCATCAACCCGCCGAGCTCTCCGCCCTCCCAGATAAAGCCGCCGATCAGCGCGGCCAAGCCGATAATAATACCAATAATTGTGGATATATCCATTCGTTCACACACAGCTCCATTCGTTGACTTTGGTTGCATCCCGGATGCAAAGAAGGTATAATCAATGGGAACACTTATTCTTATTTTTATTTTACAAAGATAGACAGCTTGTCTAGTATTCCGTTGAAACTAATGAAATAGGGTTAATATAGATAGAGAAACCATAACATAGAAATTCACTTTTCCATTTTAGACGATAAGGGTGATGTTGGACAATGAGTGAAATTGTCTTCAGTAATAATAAATTCGAGCTAATCTCCGATTTTTCGCCACAGGGCGACCAGCCGCGGGCTGTAGACCAATTAGTGGAAGGGGTAAAAATGGGAAAAAAGCACCAGACCCTTCTGGGAGCTACAGGCACCGGCAAGACGTTCACGATTGCTCATACCATAGCGAAGCTTGGAAGACCTACACTGGTCATTGCCCATAACAAGACGCTGGCCGCACAGCTTGCCAGTGAGTTCAAGGAATTCTTCCCCAATAACTCCGTTGATTACTTTGTCAGCTACTATGACTACTACCAGCCGGAAGCCTATATTCCATCCTCAGATACTTACATTGAAAAAGACTCCAGCATCAACGAAGAGATTGATAAACTGAGACACTCTGCGACCAGCTCGCTGTTCGAACGGCGCGACGTGATCATTGTTGCGAGTGTATCCTGTATTTACGGTCTCGGTTCTCCGATGGAGTACCGGAACTTGGTGCTGTCGCTGCGTGTCGGAATGGAAAAGCCGCGCAACGAGATCCTGGCTCGGCTGGTGGATATCCAGTATCAGCGGAATGACATCAATTTTGTGCGCGGCACGTTCCGCGTGCGCGGCGATGTGCTGGAAATCTTCCCGGCCTCCCGGGGAGAACAGGCGGTGAGAGTGGAATTTTTCGGCGACGAAATTGAACGGATTACCGAGATCGATGTCCTGACTGGCGAGCTGGTTGGCGAACGTGAGCATATTGCCATTTTCCCGGCGTCTCACTTTGTAACGCAGGAGGAGACGATGCGGATCGCAATCGGTAACATCGAACGGGAGCTAGAGGAGCGTCTGGCCTTGTTCCGCGAGCAGGGCAAGCTGCTGGAGGCGCAGCGGCTGGAGCAGCGCACCCGTTATGATATCGAAATGATGAAGGAGGTCGGCTTCTGCTCCGGCATCGAGAACTATTCGGGCCCCCTGACCTTCCGGGAAGCGGGGGCAACCCCTTACACGCTGATGGATTACTTTCCGGATGATATGCTGATCGTGATTGACGAATCCCATGTGACGCTGCCGCAGATTCGTGCGATGTATAACGGTGACCGGGCGCGGAAGACCGTGCTTGTGGACCATGGATTCCGCTTGCCGTCGGCGCTGGACAACCGGCCGCTGCAATTTGAGGAATTCGAAGCCAAGGCCAATCAATTGATTTACGTGTCTGCAACACCGGGTCCGTATGAACTGGAGCATTGCAATACGATGGTTGAGCAGATCATTCGTCCGACCGGATTGCTGGATCCGATTATCGAGGTTCGTCCGACCAAGGGGCAGATCGATGATCTGATCGGCGAGATCCGCGAGCGGATCGATCGCGATGAACGGGTGCTTGTTACCACCTTGACAAAGAAGATGTCCGAGGACCTGACCGATTATTTTAAAGAGGTCGGTATTAAGGTAAGGTACCTTCACTCCGATATCAAGACCTTGGAGCGGATGAGTATTTTGCGGGACCTGCGGCTCGGAACGTTCCATGTGCTGATCGGCATTAACCTGCTTCGGGAAGGCCTTGATTTGCCGGAGGTTTCGCTCGTTGCGATTCTGGATGCCGACAAGGAGGGCTTCCTTCGTTCGGAGCGGTCGCTGATTCAGACGATCGGCCGGGCTGCGCGGAACTCCGAGGGACGGGTGCTGATGTATGGGGATCAGATTACCGATTCCATGGATCGGGCCATCAAGGAGACAGAGCGGCGCCGCTCGATCCAGATCGCTTATAATGAGAAGCATGGCATCACTCCGCAGACCATTCGCAAGAAGGTTCGGGATGTGATCGAGGCTACCAAGGTGGCTGAGAGCAAGAGTGATTATCTGGCTGATGCGGCTAAGAGCAAGATGTCCAAGCGTGACCGCGAAGCGATGATCGGACGTCTTGAATCCGAGATGAAGGAAGCCGCCAAGAACCTGCAATTTGAACGGGCCGCTGAACTGCGCGATGCAATTATGGAATTGCGTGCAGCGGATTAAATAGATAGCGGATTAAATAGATAATGGGAGATGAACCACTTGGCCATTGAGAATATCGTCATTAAAGGTGCGAGAGCGCACAACCTGAAAAATATAGATATTACGATTCCGCGTGATAAGTTTGTTGTCTTGACCGGCTTGAGTGGATCGGGGAAATCTTCGCTTGCATTTGACACGATTTATGCAGAAGGACAGCGACGTTATGTAGAGTCTTTGTCGGCTTATGCGCGCCAGTTTCTTGGTCAAATGGAGAAGCCGGATGTGGATTCGATTGAAGGATTATCTCCTGCTATCTCCATTGACCAGAAGACAACAAGCCGGAATCCCCGCTCTACAGTGGGTACAGTGACGGAAATTTATGATTATCTTCGTCTGTTGTTTGCCCGGATCGGCCATCCGCATTGTCCGGAGCATGGGGTGGAGATTACCTCGCAGACCGTGGAACAGATGGTTGACCGGATTATGCAATATCCGGAGCGTACCCGTCTGCAGATTCTCGCCCCGGTGATCTCTGGCAAGAAGGGAGAGCATAAGAGCCTGTTCAGCGAAATTGCCAAGCAGGGCTTTGTCCGCGTACGGGTGAATGGTGAGCAGCGGGACTTGTCGGAGAATATCGAGCTTGAAAAGAATAAGAAGCATTCCATCGAGGTTATCGTAGACCGGATCGTGGTGAAGGAGGATGTCAGAAGCCGCCTGGCGGACTCTATCGAAACTGCGCTGAAAATGTCAGGAGGTCAACTGCTGGTCGACATTATCGGCCAGGAGGAGCTCCGCTTCAGCTCTAATTACGCCTGCCCGATCTGCGGCTTCAGCATCGAGGAGCTGTCGCCGCGAATGTTCTCATTCAACAGTCCGTTCGGAGCCTGTCCGGAATGCGACGGACTTGGTATGAAAATGATCATCGATCCGGAGCTGCTTGTTCCTGATCCGTCGAAAAGTATTGAACAAGGCGCTTTCGAAGCGTGGGCAGGAAGTACGTCCAATTACTATCCGCAATTCCTTCGCTCGGTGTGCGAGCATTTTCATATTCCTCAGGATGTGCCGGTATCGGAGCTGACCAAGGATCAAATGGACAAGCTCCTGTACGGAACGGGCACAACCAAGGTGCGCTTCCGCTATGAGAACGATTTTGGCATCAGCAAGGATGCTTATGTTACGTTTGAAGGCATCGTGCATAATCTGGAGCGCCGATATCGGGATACGGCTTCCGAAGGAATTCGGGAGTTTATCGAAGGTTTTATGGGCTCCAAACCATGCGGTACCTGCAAAGGACATCGCCTGAAAAAGGAGATTCTCGCAGTTACCGTGAATGGAGAGAACATCGCTCATGTGACATCGCTGTCCATCGGCGAGGCCATGAGGTTCTTTGACGGTCTGGAGTTAAATGAGAAAGAGAAGGCAATTTCTCATATGATCTTGAAGGAGATTAATAGCCGACTGGGCTTTCTCGTTAACGTAGGACTCGAGTATTTGACGATGAGCCGTGCAGCAGGAACACTCTCCGGAGGCGAAGCGCAGCGCATCAGGCTGGCAACGCAGATCGGCTCCAGTCTGATGGGCGTATTGTATATCCTTGATGAGCCTAGCATTGGACTGCACCAGCGGGATAATGACCGTTTGATCACGACATTGGCTCATATGCGCGATTTGGGGAATACCTTAATTGTCGTTGAGCATGATGAGGATACGATGCTGGCTTCCGATTATATTATTGATATTGGCCCGGGGGCGGGGATTCATGGCGGCCAGGTTGTCTCCCAAGGTACTCCGCAGGAGGTTATGGAGGACCCGAACTCTTTGACCGGCCAATACTTAAGCGGACGGAAATTCATTGAGGTGCCCGAGCAGCGGCGCAAGCCGGACGGACGCTGGATCGAAGTGCGCGGGGCCAAGGAGAACAACCTGAAGAACATTAACGTCAAGTTCCCGATCGGTGTGTTTGCGGCCGTTACCGGCGTGTCCGGTTCGGGCAAATCTACGCTGGTGAATGAGATTCTATACAAAACGTTGGCGCGAGATTTGAACCGTGCGAAGGTTCGACCGGGGCAGTATCGGGAGATTCGCGGCCTGGAGCATGTGGAGAAGGTAGTTGATATCGACCAGTCGCCAATCGGACGGACTCCCCGCTCCAATCCGGCGACCTATACCGGTGTCTTTGACGATATCCGGGATCTTTTCTCACAGACGAACGAAGCCAAGGTTCGGGGCTACAAGAAGGGCCGCTTCAGCTTCAATATTAAAGGCGGACGTTGTGAAGCCTGCCGCGGAGACGGCATTCTCAAGATCGAAATGCATTTCCTCCCGGATGTCTATGTACCATGTGAAGTATGTGCGGGTAAACGGTATAACCGGGAGACACTGGAGGTTAAATATAAAGGAAAAAGCATCGCAGATGTGCTGGAGATGACGGTGGAGGATGCGACCCAATTCTTCGAGAATATTCCGAAGATTCACCGGAAGCTGCAAACCTTGCTCGATGTTGGCCTTGGGTACATCAATCTGGGACAACCGGCGACTACGCTGTCCGGCGGGGAAGCCCAACGCGTCAAGCTGGCTTCCGAATTGTATCGCCGCAGTACGGGCAGAACCATCTACATTCTGGATGAACCGACCACAGGTCTGCATGTCGATGATATCGATCGTCTGCTGAACGTGCTTCATCGGCTCGTGGATTCCGGAGAGACCGTGCTTGTCATTGAGCATAATCTCGATGTGATCAAGACCGCGGATTATCTCATTGACTTGGGACCCGAGGGAGGCAGCGGCGGCGGCACCATCATTGCTACAGGTACGCCGGAGGAGGTCACGCAGGTGAAGGAATCCTATACGGGCCGCTATCTTGCGCCGGTTCTGCAGCGCGATACGGAACGGACACGGGCCATCAAGGCGCATTCGTAGCAGTCCTTTTTTGACGAACATAACATAATATAAGCTCTCTTGGAGATCATAATTGCCGATTTCCAGGAGAGCTTTTTTGCGCGAAAATGCTGGAGTTTTAATATTAAATATATGGCACAGGTACATGAGGCACCTCAAGAGAAAAATTGGGTAACCAGAAAAATAAACCCGACGAAAATAGCAAATAGTCCGGCAAGGCGCGTCATCGCTAAGTAGCTGTCGCTTGGCTCTGAATCCCCATCGACCTTCCAGCCTTCTTTCATATGCCAGCCCAAGGAAGGGAAGAAGAGATTAAGACAACCAATCCCGATAACCACCAGTCCTAAGAACACGTACATGACATCAACTCCTTTGTAAATAAGTACGTGAATGAGGTGGAAAGGTTCCTTTACTTTATAATGTATAATATAACTAACAAAACCAAGCAAAAGGAGTTTTCAATCATGACCTTGGGCAGGAATGAGCCTTGCCACTGCGGTAGTGGGAAAAAGTACAAAAAATGCTGTCTTGAAAAGGACAGGCTGGCTGAACAGGAACGCGGCGCGTCAATCAGCAATGTGATCCCCTTTCCTGGGGGAAATAAAGCCTCCAAGGAAGCGGATAAATTTGTCAATGAGCTGAAGCGTTTTATTTCGAATGAATTGGAATGGGAAAATCAGGAGTATCAGGAGCTGGCCCTGAGTCTTTTTCCGCAAATTTGGAAGGAATACCGGATGCGCCGCCAGGATGATCTGGACGAGTTGATGAGCATTGTAATGCTATGGAATGATTTTTCCAGCCAGAAGCAACCGAAGTATCGTAAGCCAGGCGGATATGCAGCCGCTTTGGAGTACTTCGTAACGAACATAAGGGGACAATGGGTCACACAAACGGAGCTCGCGGACAAGCATAGGGTGTCTACGGGAACTTTATCGCGCTGTTACGGGAATTTGATGGATTTTGCTGAAGAAAAAATGCTTGCCGAAGGCTTGATCCCTGAATTTGAAGAAGGTATGTCTAACATCGGAGGAACGGCGCCTTATTCCCTATTGGAGAACGAGCAATTTATGCATCAGCTTGCCAAACTGATAGAAGAGAAGCAATTTGAATCTCCGGATGAGGTCAATGCCTTTTTGAGTCAACATATGGACCATATAGACAAGCTGGTAGATGCGGAATCAAGCGATGAGCAGAAAGCGGTAGAACTGCTTGTTAAGGCGGAGCAGGAGCCTCTTCCGGCCAGACGCATTCAGCTTGTCAAAGAGGCGCTCAGGCTGGACAAAGGAAATGGGGATGCTTATGTGATGCTGGCCATGGAAGCAAAGACGCTTCCTGAGGCACTGAAAGTGGCTAAGGAAGGTCTGAAGGCAGCCGCAGCAAGTCTGGGTCCCGGATATTTTGAAGAAAACAAGGGCCATTTCTGGGGACTGATCGAGACCCGGCCTTATATGAGACTGAAGTTCTGCTATGCGGATCTGCTGAAGGAACAGGGAGACATCGCTGCGGCTATGCAAGAGCTTGAAGAGATGCTGGAGCTCTGTCCGAATGATAATATAGGCGCACGATATGATTTGTTGATGCTCTATCTTGCCGATCAGAAGCTTGACCGTGCAGAGAAGCTTATGCAGCAATTTGACATGGAAGATTCCGCTTCATTCTGCTATGACCGGGTCGTGCTGAGTTATTTAAAGAACGGTTTCCTTGGCGATCTGGATACGTTATATAAGCAGGCGAAACGGTCAAATCCTCACGTCCCTGCCTTTTTGTTGGGTAAAAAACGGCTTCCTAAGCAACGTCCTCAGTATATCGGGATAGGAGATGAGAATGAAGCTATTGAATATGCTCTGAGCCATCAATTGCTGTGGTCTAATCGCAATCTGTCCGGACTAAAGGATTGGATGAAACGAAGCAGGTAGATGCATCGGAATGAAACGAATAGGTGAATCAGGTAGCGAATAAAATCAATAAGTAATTTCACAATAAATGCGGGTTTGCAGCGAAATTTTTAACAATTTATCGACTTTTCACTTGCAAGCGCTTGAATGAACCGCTAACATAGAAGAAGATGGAATAATCCGTGAACAATGCTGAGGAGGGCTTGCCATGTTACTCGCTGCACCTGGGGAAGTCACAACAACCTTTAACGGGTTTGATATTTTCATGATCCTGTTTACGATTGTTATCCTGATCGGCGTACTACGGCTGCTGAAGGAACCGAAAAAGAATCTGTTTGCGATCGGCTTCGGACTATTTAGCCTGCTCGTCTTTTTGGCTTCCGATGCCGTCATGGTGATGGCCTGGTTCAGCTAGGGTCAGTGAGATGCAGCCGGAGTTCCGGCGGTGCGTTTCACTGAAGAAGGATAGTTGAACGATGCTTGAGCGATGGCTCGCGGATAGCTGGATAATGAGATTGAGTGATAATTCAGCAATAACTGAATGATAACTCAGTAGAAACTGGGTGATGATTCAGTGGAACTGATTGATGATTCAGTGGAACTAGGTGATGGTTCCGCGATGACTGAATGACGACTGAATGACGTTCAGAAGCTGTGTTACTTGGACTTTGAGGGAGGCACTTTGTTCCGGAAGGGATAAGGTGTCTTTTGCTTGTTTCGTCGGAGGAGCTCAACACGAGCCCCACGCAGGCAAAATTAATGCCGAAAGGCATATTAATTTTGCGCATGAGGGTAGCGTCAGCAATTTCATTTGCGGCTTTAGCCGATTGAGTATACGAAACGTGTGGAAACAGAAAATCACCTGCTATACGGGTGGAGGAACAAGGGTTGAACCAACAGGATCCTTACTCCAGTCTAAATTCAACCTCGGGTAGCGGTTTAAGTGTAAAAGGTACACCTAATTTCTGAACTTGGGCTCTGCATTTAAATATAGCTGTATAGAGTGCATTTAGATTCGCAAAAACGCATCGATTTTGAACAAAAACAGACATTTAGCTGTAGGCGGTACACTTAAACCTGTGATATATGGAAATGTCGAGGTTTTAGTTGCAATTTCTACAATACAATGACAATGTGATCCAGCCAACAGCCAGAATAGGCTTAAATGAACTGAAGCAACCAACAGGCAAAAATACGTCACTAAATTCGTCGTACGCGCGCCTGTATTAGCGAATTATTGCCTTACGTCATTTGAATCGTCACACATTAGAATCATCACATAAGTTTCTTAGCCTGCAATGTTGTGCGCTTACCTTTGGGGGGGTGGCGGGGAATGGGAACGAGTAGGGAGTAATAAGCGTTTTTAGCAGTTATTGCTTGCTAGAGTGTTAGAGGAATGTCTGCTAAAATAGTTAGGTTATTGGAGAAATCGATTAGCCGAGTTCATTCGGCATTCAGGAGGAAATAGATGAGCAAGTCGGCAGTAGCCTTGACTAGGCAGGATGTAGAACTGCTCGCCCCCGCAGGGGATTGGGATTGCATGCGGGCGGCGGTAGCGAATGGAGCGGACGCGATATTTTTCGGTGTGGAAAAATTTAATGCAAGGGCGCGTGCGAACAATTTTCGGATGGACGAGCTTCCGGAGATTATGGCTTTTTTGCATAGCTATGGCGTTAAAGGGTTTTTGACCTTCAATATTCTAGTATTTGAAAATGAGCTTGCGGACGCGCAGGAGCTGATTGAAGCGTGTATGGAAGCAGGCGTTGATGCGGTAATTGTACAGGATTTGGGCCTGGTGAAGCTGATTCGCGAGCTGTCGCCGGATTTCCCGATCCATGGCTCAACCCAGATGACGATCACTTCGCCTGAGGCGGTGGAATTTACCAAGCCGTGGGGGATGGAGCGAGTCGTGCTTGGCCGGGAAAACAACCTGAAGCAGATCCGGGCGATCGGTGAGCAGGCGAGGCTGCCTATGGAGGTATTCGTGCATGGAGCGCTCTGTGTGTCCTACTCAGGGCAATGCCTGACCTCGGAAATGTGGGGCGGGCGCTCAGCCAACCGGGGAGAATGTGCGCAGGCCTGCCGGCTACCCTATGACTTGATCGTAGACGGCGTACAGAAGCCGATGGGAGACGTAGCTTATCTGCTGTCCCCGAAGGATCTTGCGGCCATTGATATCATGCCTGAGCTGATCGAAGCCGGCGTCACCTCGTTCAAGATCGAAGGCCGGATGAAAACACCGGAGTATGTGGCAAATGTGGTGAGTAAGTACCGTCAGGCGATTGACCGGTATTTTGACGGAGACAGCACGCCGCCTTCGAAGGAAGAAATCCGCGAGCTGCAGCAAAGCTTCTCGCGCGGGTTCACCCATGGCTTCCTGGAAGGAACGAACAACAAGCAGTTGCTGGACGGGACGTTCCCGAAGAGCCGCGGCGTCTACCTGGGGCGGGTAGAGCAGGTGCTGCGTGACGGCGTTGTCTGCAAGCTTGAAGCGCCGGTGAAGCGCGGGGATGGCATCGTGTTTGATGCGGGCGATCCGACGAAAAAGGAAGAAGGCGGACGCATCTACGATCTGCGGCGCAAGGGCGTGAAGCTGGAGGGCGAGGCCGACGAGACGTGGATCGTCGATATTGTGCCGGGACGCAATGATATCGATCTGCGCCGGGTGCATGTAGGGGATCGGATCTGGAAGACGAATGATCCGGCACTCGACAAGCGGCTGCGCCAAAGCTATGAGACCGACAAGCCGTACCGGGTATTCCCGGTACATGTGCAGGTGTCCGGCCAGGCTGGCGAGCCGCTGGCAACCTTCTGGACGGATATCCAGAAGGGGACGACGGTGCGCGTGGACTCGGAGCTGTTGCTCGAGACCGCGCAGAAGCGGCCGATGGACGATGCCCTGCTCGAAGAGCAGTTTGGCCGTCTCGGCGGCACGGTGTTCCAGCTTGAGCGGCTGGACACGGAGCTGCATGGCGACGTGATCCTTCCCATGCGAGAGCTGAATGCCGTTCGTCGGCGCGCAGTGGAGCTGCTAGCCGGCGAGCGGCCAAAGCCGCCCGTGTACGCGCGGGCGGCCCGGGTAGCGGCAGCGCCTGCTGCTGTGCAGGGCGCGCCGCTGGCGCGCGGTGAGGCGAAGCTCACCGCGCTGTGTCGCAGCCTGCTGCAGGTGCAGGCTGCACTGGAGGCCGGCGTGGAGTTCATTTACGCCGACTTCGAATTTATCAAGCAGTTCCCGGCAGCCGTGGAAGCCGTTCGGGCTGCCGGCAAACAGATTGCGCTGGCGACACCGCGCATCCATATGCCGGGCGAGAACGGCTACCATAACAACATCCTGCGTCTTGCACCTGACGCAGTGCTGGTGCGCAATACCGGCGCGCTATATTACTACCTGCGCCACCGGCAAGAGAACCCATCCGCTGTTCATCCGCGGCTAATTGGCGATTTCTCGCTGAATATCGCCAATCACAAAGCGGTGGAGTTGTTCCTGGAGGCCGGCTGCGACACGGTTACACCGTCCTATGACCTGAACATTCAGCAGATGGTGGATTTGCTGGGCAAGAGCAGAACTTCGAAGATGGAGATCGTCATTCATCAGCATTTACCGATGTTCCATACGGAGCATTGCGTATACTGTACTTTCCTGAGTGAGGGCACGAACTATACGAACTGTGGGCGTCCTTGCGAAGAGCAGCGTGCTTCTCTTCAAGACAGGATTGGCATGAGTCATCCGGTGCGCGTCGATGAGGGCTGCCGTAATACGGTGTATAACGCGATTGAGCAGTCCGGCGCAGAATATCTGAGTCATTTTCTGGAGCTGGGTGTTCCTAGTTACCGGGTTGAGTTTCTGGAGGAGACACCGGAGCAGGTGCAGCAAGTGATCTCTCTGTATAATCAGGCTCTGCGCGGAGAGATTAGCGGGACACAGGTATGGAAGACGTTGAAGGCGACGAATCAACTCGGCGTAACGCGCGGTCAACTGATAAAATAATTATCAAAGCTTAAAAATGTAACGATGCAGGCAAGTCGATCCCTGCGACAAAAAATCCAGCTAAGGATATTTATTCCTGGCTGGACTTTTTTAGTTGCAAGAGGGCCTACCCCTCGTTATTCAGGCTGGAGGCCGGACCAAAGAATTCGAAGTGAATCCGATCGTCAGGTACGCCCCATTTTTTCAAAGCGTGGTTGATCGCCTTCATGAACGGTGTAGGTCCGCAGAAGTAAAAGTCGGCGTTATTATTAGTTACTGTTTGGAGCCATGGCAGGTCAATGAATCCGGTCTTGTGGCAGCTCTCGCCCGCGGCCGGGGCTTCGTAGACGTGATAAGAGCGGAGCTGGTCTGCATGGTCATTGGTGAGCTGTTCGACATGCTCCTTCATCGCGTGATGGCTTCCGCACCGGGCGGCGTGGATATACACGACATCCCGTTTGTCACTGCTTGTCAACAGCGTTTCCAGCATGCTGATCATCGGAGTGAGACCGACACCGCCGCTGAGGAGGACGACCGGACTGCTTTTCGACTGATCAAGCGTAAAATCACCGGCCGGCGCACTAATATCCAGCACATCGCCTTCCTTCACCTTGTCATGCAAGTGTACAGATACGACACCGGCAGGCTGGTTCCCGACGGCATCCTCTCGCTTCACCGAAATCCGATAGTAAGCATGACCTGGTGAAGTAGACAAGCTGTAATGACGAAGATGAGTAAATTCCTGGCCTTCCGGTTTTACCCGCACTGTAATATATTGTCCTGGTTGATACGTGGCAATCTCGCCGCCATCTTCCGGCTTCAGATAGAAGGAGGTGATCACATCGCTCTCCTTCACCTTGCGTTCGACGACAAAGCGCCGGAAACCGCGCCAGCCACCCTCTTTTTGCTCGGCCTCTTGGTACATTTCAGCTTCCACACTGATGAATACATCGGCGATAACGCCGTAAGCCTGGGACCAAGCATCCATGATCTCATCAGTCGCGGCATCTCCAAGCACAGTCTTGATGGCGGCTAATAGGTTCTGGCCAACGATCGGATAATGCTCAGGCATAATACCAAGTGCGCGATGCTTCTGTGCAATGCCTTTGACGACAGGAAGGATCTCCTCCAGACGGTCGATGTGAGCCGTGGCTGCATATACCGCGTTGGCGAGTGCTGCGGATTGCTTGCCTTGCCGCTGGTTAGCGTGGTTGAAAATGTTTAACAGCTCAGGATGGTTTTTAAACATCATTTGATAAAATTGTGTAGTAATCGTCTGCCCATGGACTTCGAGTGCCGGAACAGTGGATTTGATAACTTCAATCGTTCTTGCATCGAGCATAATCGAACCCTTCTTTCTGCGATATTGTCGATTCCTTAAACAGTATAGGAACATGTAAAAGCAAGTTATTGTGATACTGGTCACGTTAAAAAGGAACGAAATGTGAACATAAACGCTTTTGCAATGATGTTTATCACAGACGGCGTTTATATTTTTTGCTGATTAGGAATGGTTTAGCCATCAGAATTAAGTGTATAGAGACATGAATTATATGGATAAATATGACTAGAAAAATATGTATACTTTTAGGACGGACGAGAGTCTATTCCACGGAGACAAAGGGTTGAATATCCTGTATTTGTCTCTAAATACAAATCGTTCTCCAAACGAGGACAGCTGTTCATAATCCGGAGACATGCTTAAAAACCGCGTTATTTAGGCGTTTTTTACTGTGAATAAATTGTGAAAAGCACTTAAAATAGGGTGATAAGTCCTATTTATCAGCAAGCAAAAAAATCTTGATGATGATATAATAAAAGCGTACACAGGAAGTAAGGAATGAGTAAAAATTTTTCGGGTCTAGGAGGGTGAATGTGATGTTTGAAGGATTCCTCGAAATGCAATCGGTAGTTACAAAGGTTCATGGACGGTTAGAACTTGAGGGCGATCAAGCTTACCGCAAGCTCGAATTCGGTACAGAACGCCATCTTCATACACCGGAGCCAGGAAGCAGACGCCATGCCGAGGAAGCGCCTCAGTCATTCGTATCCCGCTTCAAGTTCTGGACCATCTAACTAGATTGAGCAGAGCCCCTTCAAAAAAATAGTGTGGTAGCTATAGCGATTGCGGCTCAACATTCTCGCCTGGATGCCTCTTGCAGATCTTGTTCTGCAGGGGGCGTCTTTGTTTTTACCTATTCGGATGTCGGTTCGTGGTTGGTGATATGCTATAATGTCGAGAAAGAGAGTTTGAGTGGTGAGAGGAGACCGGAGAACAATGAAAATCCGTAAGGCCATTATTCCTGCGGCCGGCCTGGGGACCCGCTTCCTGCCTGCAACCAAGGCGATGCCCAAGGAGATGCTGCCAATCGTGGACAAGCCAACGATTCAGTACATCGTGGAGGAGGCTGTTGCTTCAGGAATCGAGGATATCATCATCGTAACAGGGAAAGGCAAACGGGCCATTGAAGATCACTTCGACAATTCGTTTGAACTGGAATACTTTTTGAGTGACAAATCTAAATGGGATATGCTGAATGAGGTTCGGAAATCCTCTAATTTAGCAGACATTCATTATATCCGGCAAAAGGAACCTCGTGGTCTGGGCCATGCCATCTGGTGTGCCCGCAAATTTATAGGAGACGAGCCGTTTGCTGTACTGCTTGGTGACGATGTCGTGGAATCTGACGAGCCTTGTCTTAAGCAAATGATCGATGTTTACAATCAGGAGCAGGCTTCTATAGTGGGAGTTCAGCCGATTTCCTGGAATGATGTGTCCCGATATGGAATCGTGGATGGAGTCGAGATCAAGAACCGTGTTTACGAGACGAAGCAGCTTGTAGAGAAGCCGCCTGTGGGCTCTTCTCCCTCTAATCTGGCAATTATGGGACGTTATATCCTCACACCTGCAATCTTCGATATCCTGAATACTCAGCAGGAGGGTGTCGGCGGTGAGATCCAACTAACAGATGCAATTGCGCGGCTAGGTGAGCGTGAGCGGATTCTTGCCTATCATTTTGATGGCTTGAGACATGATGTGGGCGAAAGACTTGGTTTTATTAAGACCAGCATTCACTATGCCCTGCAAAGAGAAGAGCTGCATGATGACTTATTAAAATATTTGGCGGAGCTGGTGCTCCAAAATGAAATCGGCCTCTCCTGAGCAGGAGAAGCCGATTTTTTGTTAATTTGCTAATTTAAAAAGTTAGTTGTGCGATTTGGTCGATGGAAGCTTCCTCCCCAGGATCTGCCTGAATCAATTGATCATAAACTGTTTGATCACTGCCACCGGAGACTTGTAAAGCAGCCAGGTACCACCGGGCAATTTCCCGGTTGTTTGGATCACTAAAGTCCTGCGGGAGTCCTTGGTGGAAGATGGCAGCCGCCTTAGCTGGATCGCCCATCATATACTGCATCTTACCGGCATGAAGTGCCATATTCAGGGTAACTGCGAATGGATTACCTTGTTTTTGTCCCTTAGGAAGGGACTTCAAATGCTCTACGCCTTTTACGACATGATCGAAGGCTTGAAGTCCGGAGAAGAAATACTTTTCCTTCTCTTCAACTGCACCACTGCCAAGGCTTTGGTATCCGAGTTCATAGGACTCAACAATCAACTGTTCATACCAGTTTTGATCATAAGCATAGCGGCCCGCGTTGTCCTTAAGAACATCATAGGCTTTAGCGTACTCGCCTTTGCTTTTGTATAACGATGCAAGCTGGGCGTATAGATTTTTATCAAAGGGTTCTTGCTTCAAGGCGCTTGTCAACAAACTCAGATTTTGAGTATAAAAGGCCTCTTCCTGTGTTTGCTCATAGGCGGATCGCAGAAGGACATTATAGTTAAGCACAGCCGTTGGGTGATTCTTCCGCTTATTCAGGGCTTGGGCAAAAGGAGTCTGAATCTCCTGGAAGTTCGAGCTTGTTGCCATCAACTCCTGCCCCTTCTGCAGGGCATTGTTCGCTTGGACATAACGGATTGAAGTGAAAATCAACAGCAAGGAACTGATCACAATAACACCGTTATATAGCACGCGGGCAGTCGAACCTTTCAGTGAAAGGCGTTTGACCGGCTGAGCATCCATTACTGCAGACATGCCCCCAAGACCCAGGAAGACTAATACTCCAATGAAGACATAGCTCATGTTAAAGTCCATTAGACTATGAATCAGGATCGACAGGACGATGATAAAATACACGAAATACGAATTGCGCTGTGCTTCCCCGGATTTAAAATATCCGCGAATATATTTGTAAAAGATGAATCCGATGCCAGCAAAGAGAACAATAAAGCCTAAGAGACCAACCTCTACCAGGTATTGCATGGCAAAGCTATGTGCTTGACGGCTTGAATAAGGGTTGTTCTGGTATTTCTCATAGATGGAAGCCCAGGCGCCTCCTCCGGCACCCAGTATCGGATAATCCTTAATAACCTTAACGGCATCTTTATAGAACGTAAAGCGTTCCAGCACACTGTGCTGTTGGAAGTTGATATTCTCCAAACGGTCGCCGATGTTGCCCGGAAGAACATGCTTCAGATTTGTTCCGAGCAAGAGTGCTACAAGAACAACCGAGGCCAGAACAGAAACCACAGGCAGCCATAGGCCGCCAAGCTTTTTGGAAGCCCAGCGTTCTGTAATTCGGTCTAACCAAGGTGACACGTAGCGTTGGATGACCCAAGCCAGCAAGGCTACAATGAAGGAGGCAACAAGTACATACCCCCAGCCCT
Source organism: Paenibacillus apis (assembly GCF_018333295.1). NCBI lineage: Bacteria > Bacillati > Bacillota > Bacilli > Caryophanales > Paenibacillaceae > Paenibacillus > Paenibacillus apis. Next base: position 42,869 of record NZ_BORS01000005.1, on the reverse strand, counting down.
TCGCCGGATTGTTAATCTCCCCCAAATGGAATTGTTGTCCGAGTTCTGTAACAGGCTTAGCGATAGCTAGTGTGGCTAGACCAGAGATCAGGACATAGATAATCCACAGAATTTGCTTGGCCGGCTTCAGGAACAGTAGCAACAAGATGAACACGACCGGCAAGAAGACAAGCCCGCCGCGTGACAAGGTCAGCAGTAACGACAGAATAATCGGCACCAGCATAAAGGCATGAATGGCCTGGACGTACCATTTTGTAGAACGAGTAATAGCAAACACAGCTACAAACAGAAAAGCCATCAAGAACGCCGCATAGGTATTCGGATACTGGAAAACGGAGGCCAGCCGCGGACCGTTGGAATCGATCCATATGGCTTGATTGTACTGGCCCCCAATAACCGTCTTGGTAAACCAACCGACTAGCGCCGACACCGTTCTTCCCTGCCCCAGCCAGTTGAATAGACCGAACAAGACAATAAGATAAGAAACACTGATGAGAGATGTCTCGATGATGACGTTAGCAGATCTATTTTGCAAAGTATAAAGTCCAATTACAAAAATGATTGCATACAGCCCCTGAATCAGCACTGCATTCATGGCAAAATAGTGACTGGCCGCCGAAATCAAAGCGAGGCAATAGGTAGCAGGAATGAGCAAGACCCAAACCGCCGTCCAGTCCCGCTGATCCTCTAACTTGAATTTTTTGAAGTACGCCCATATCCATACAAGCGCGAGGATCCCTCCGATTAGTCCAGACCAATAGATGGGGCCTTCAAAGTTTTGAACCAATCCGTTAAATAGTCCAGCCTGGAACGGAGCCCACACCAGAAACATAATCAATCCGACAATCAATAGCCACAGCGCCGCAGGGAAATTCCCCCGCTTTCTCGACGTTGCCGCTTTTTTCCCGTATACTGGATTCGACACGTATTTTGCTCCTTTACTAGTAGATACGGGTAATATTTTAGCATAGTGAGGCTATTTAAGTCTAAAAGCATTTGTATTTTCCAATAAGGTAAAATAGGTATTACTGTGAATAACATTATAAAGGATGGTAATGAAAATGAAGCAGGTAAAAGTAAGCCCTAATGTCACGCTATCTAATAATACCCCATTTGCTTTATTTGGTGGGCCATGCGTTATTGAGTCCGAGTATGTAGTTATGCACTTAGCTGAGCAGATTCAAAAAATTACTGAAGAACTGAATATTCAATATGTATTTAAAGCTTCTTTTGATAAGGCAAATCGTTCTTCGGGCAACTCATTTCGAGGATATGGACTAGAAGAGGGGCTCAAAATTTTACAAAAAGTAAAGGATACATTTGGTGTGCCCATAGTGACTGATATCCACGAATCCTATCAGGCTGAAATTGTGGGGGAGGTGGCAGATGTACTACAAATTCCTGCATTTCTATGTCGTCAGACTGATTTACTTGTTGCAGCATCTAAAACGGGTAAAGCTATCAATGTAAAGAAGGGACAATTTCTGGCTCCATGGGATATGAGAAATATCGTTGAGAAATTAGAGGAAGCTGGAGCAACAAACCTGTGCTTAACCGAACGTGGGAGTAGCTTTGGATACAATAATCTTGTTGTAGATTATAGAGGACTTGAAATTATGAAGGGATATAAATACCCTGTAGTTTTTGATGCCACTCATAGTGTACAAATTCCAGGAGGGAATGGTACAACTTCGGGCGGACGGCGTGAATATGTACCTGCTTTGTCAAAAGCTGCTGTTAGTGTAGGGGTGGCAGCATTATTTATGGAGATTCACCATGATCCTGATAATGCACTTAGTGATGGTCCTAATATGGTTCCATTAAACCAACTTAAGGAATTACTTGCCGAATTGCAACAGTATGATCAAATTACAAAAGAGAAAATGAACAGATGAAAAGCTGCATAAAATTAATCTGTTGTGATGTGGACGGGACGATGACAGACGGGACTATTTATGTTGGTTCTGAAGGGGAATTATTTAAGGGATTTAATGTAAAGGATGGTATGGGGATCGGCCTGGCCCTACAAGAAGGCGTGAAGTTTGCGATAATTACTGGACGTGAATCGGAAATAGTCTCCATTCGTTCCAAGGAACTTAATATAACGGAAATATACCAGGATTGCAGCAATAAAACTGAAATTGTGAAGCAACTAAAGGCTAAGTACAACTTGTCCAGAGAAGAAGTAGCTTTTATTGGGGACGATGTCAATGATATCGTAGTGAAAGATGAAGTGGGTTTATTAGCCATCGTAAGGGACGGTCATAACAAAGCTAAAGCTTTGGCAGATGTGGTGCTGGAGACTGAAGGAGGTAGGGGAGCTGTTAGGGAATTTGTCGATCGGTTCATTCTGGATGAAGATAATTGAATGGGAGGGAACGCTGTGCTTACAGACCTTTCAAAAATAACGACAGACATGATTCTAGATAAAGCTGCTGTCTTGTTAAAGGAAGAGATAGAAGCAATTCAAGAAACTCAAGATCTGCTGGATGAATCGTTTCGAGATGCTGTTATGCTGTTGAAAGATTGTACTGGTAAGGTAATCATAACTGGTATTGGTAAATCTGGACATGCTGCCAGAAAAATGGCTGCTACCATGGTTAGTCTCGGGATTACAGCAGTGTATCTTCATCCGGCGGAAGCCGTTCATGGGGATTTAGGTATTGTTCAAATGAATGATATTGTTATTGGTATTAGTAAAAGCGGAAGCTCTAAAGAACTGATTACTATATATCCGGCAATCAAAAGCTTAGGTGCTCATATTATATCGATAACATCTAATTCATTGTCGAAAATGGCTGAATATTCAGATATTGTCCTTAAAATAGGCAATAGTAAAGAAGCTGGCCATTTAAATTTGGCGCCGACCTCCAGCGTAATTGCAACATTAGCCTTGGGAGATGCGCTTGCCACTATTGCAGCTGAACTGAGGGGATTTGATGCTGACCAATTCGCTGTTTATCATCCAGGTGGAGCACTGGGTAGTATTTTAACCTTAAATGTTGAGGATTTGCTTACAGAAAATAGTTATTCAGCTGTTCAAGAGACGGATACCTTTAAAAAGGTGCTTGTTGAACTGACATCTAAAAGAATCGGCGCTACCGTCGTAATGAACGGTGAAACTGTTGTTGGTATTATAACGGATGGAGACCTGAAAAGGTTGCTGGATAAGCATCAGGAAAAATGTTTTTCGTTATTAGCAGGGGACATTAAAGTGCCTTATCCGATTGTTATTCAGAATGGTACCAAGGTAAGGAATGCCATTAAAATGATGGAACAAGGAGAAAGAGCAATATCGGTTGTACCTGTGATGGATGGAGATGTTTATATGGGTACTTTAAGAGTTCACGATGTGTTAAAAGGTTTATAACGCAATAAAATAATGGGTTTATGTTCAGGTCGATAAACTCAAGGCGATAGAAAAGAAAGGAAGAAGTTCGTGAAAAAAGGTAAGGGACTATTCTCAAAGACCCTATTCATGTCCAATTTTACAATTGATCTAGGTGATCCTAATTTTCGGACTGGAGCTTATCTAAAGTATTTAGAACCGTTGGCCAATTCTTTATCAAGAGCAACAAATACAGAAGTTCGTTTTTTGATCTCTAGACATTCATTTGAATCAGTGAGAAAAGGTAATACCTCTAGCAAAATCAATCAAAATAATAGTTATATCGTTGATTATCAAAAGAATATTCAAACTTTTGGATTAGGTGACGAATTCGTTAGCCTCTCCTATAATAATAATTTTACAGGAGATCAATTATCGAAAATATATCATTATTTTCATGAATTATTCCAAGAATGGGAGCCTGATTTAATATTTTCCTGGGAATTTCCAACTACGATATTTCGATCACTGTTTCCTAATGCTCTGATAATTGATTTAATGCCCGGACTTTTTATGAGACCACCATACCCAAGAACTATTTCTTTTGACCCCATAGGGCTATATAAGGATTCAATTTTTAAATGGCAAGATAATAATCCCACGAAGGCTACAGATAAAGAAATAAGTTTCTACTACGGGCTTCGAGATCACTACAAAACTTTTTATACAAAGCACTCTTCGAGGGAGAAAATACTATCAAGCTTACGAGGAGCAGATCAATTTCAAAGATTTGCGTTAATTCCTTTACAAATATCAAATTATTTCGGATTCCATGAAAATAGTCAGTATAGTTCTCAATTCGATTTTTTATTCGATAGTTTGAGAAATATTCCATCAGATGTAGGGGTTATTGCGACCCAATATGTTAGTGGGTTTATTGAAGAAAAAGCAATTAATGAGAAAAATATAGATTTTTTGTATTCGAATTTTCCAAATTTCCTATATTCTATTGATTTTGAAAAAGTAGACAATATATCACAATTTATTGTGCCATGGACCGAAGCTACTGTTTCGGTATCTTCAACAATTGGTTTACAAGCTCGTTTCTTTGGTAACAAATTAATTTCACCTTCTCGCTCGCACTTGGCCTACTTTGCAGACGGCACTAATCTTTCTGAATTCAATAAAAAAGATGATTTAAATGATAATAATATGGCCTTGTTGTTAAGCAGGCAAACCATGTTAGAGTCTCGACTAATTAATGAGCCGGATTATTTATTGGCAGTATTAACTGGAATATATGTTAACCGTGCTGAGGGAAAAATGGGATTGGACTTGCTATTCAATAAAAATCTATTAAACAATATTGAAGATAATATATATCACTATATGAGCGGTTCATCAACTAAAGTAGCATTGCGTCAATTAGATAAAATTAATGCTAGTGATATTGGTTTTGAAGAGAATGATTTACAAGTATTATTACAGGAAATTGATAACTGTTCAGTAGTTTCGTTTGATATTTTTGATACTCTTTTACGCAGAAGTGTATTTAAACCGGAAGATGTTTTTCAAATTGTTCAGAGTAGATTACAAGAATCTATGAACAATCCAAATCTCCCCTCTTCAGTAATTAACGCTTTTGCAAGTCTGAGGGCGGGTTCTGAAAGGCAGTTGCGTCAAGAACGGGACGAAATGCTTGAGCAAGGGATGGATGTAAGTGAAGAAATAACAGTTAATGAAGTATATAAATTTATGATAAATCGATTTGGAGGTAATCTTGATGGGGTTGATGCCTTAATTAAGATTGAGCAGGAAGTGGAATTGAGTGTCTTGACTGCACGGAAAATTGGGAAGTGGCTTTTCCAAACTGCTATTAATAAGGGTAAAACTGTTATTATTGTGAGTGATTTTATTCATGATGAGCATTTTATAGTTCAGGCATTGGATAAATGCGGAATTAAAGGATATGAAAAATTATATGTTTCTTCATCCATTGGTAAAAAAAAGCATAGTGGAAATTTATTTAAGTTTGTAGAAAAAAATCTAAAGGTTAGTAGCGATAAAATTTTGCATATTGGTGATAATCCCATCGGAGACTGGACCCGCGCACATGAATGTGGATGGAAAGCTATTCGTATCAGTTCTGCAAGAGAGAAAGCGGTTGAACTTTTAAAGAATCGAGATATTCCTTTGAAAGTATTAGATAAAAGTTTTTATTTAAGAACTGCTTTTTCACTATTTTCTGAAGAATTTTATGGCGGTAATGTATTCAATAAAATTGAAAATTCTACCATTAGCCAGAACCGAGAGTTGATCGAAAGTGGTATTGAACTTGGCTATTTAGCTTTAGGCCCTGTTATGTATTCTTTTTCGGAATGGATTATTCAACAGTCATTAATTAATAACTGTAAGTCAATTGTTTTCTTTGCAAGAGATAGTTACCTACCATATAAAATTATACAAATGATAATTAATAAGAGACCTGAACTTCGTAACCTTAAGTTACACTATATTTCCACTTCGCGTCAGGGATTAATGGGACTGAATTTTTTGCAACCAGAGGATTACTTGACAGTTCGTATAGATGATTATTCAAGAAAAAATCCCTTTTCTTTATTATTGAAACAACGATTTGGCTTAAGTTATGATACGATCTCCACAGATATTTTATCTCGTTGGAATATCGATGATATCCATATGCCAGTTGCTAAACTAACACCAGCTGCCATATTTGGTATTGTATATGAACATGTAAAAGAAAATTGGACCGTTATTAAAAACGACCTTGAAATGAAACGAGAAATCTATAAAAGTTATCTTGAAGAACAGGGGGTCGATTTAGATCAAGACACCTTGGCTGTAGATTTCGGATATAAGGGTTCCACTCATTTAATGATTCGGAATTTATTCCTTGGGAAGTTTATTCCAGCTTTTTTTATGACATACTCTAATGGATTTGGTTTTGAACCTATGGATAATGCTAAAACTTACCATTTGGAAAATATAAATCCAACTATAAAGGATATTGATGTGTTTCTAAGTCATAACTTAATTATAGAAACTCTTATAAATGAGCCTGTTGGTTCATTGGTTGAGGTCATAAAACACTCGGATAATGAGATTAAAGTTATTCGGGAGGAAATGAGTTCAAGTGAACATATCTCTAGGGTTAGTTCTATTCAACAAGGTGTACTGATGTTTGTGGAGAGTTGGATTGATAAATTCGGGGAAAACCTTTATTTTGCACAATTAGAAAAAAACTCTGCGTCGTACTGGCTAAATGTTATCTTAACAAATCCTACTTTAACGGAAGCGAAGCTAATGAGCGGTATGATTTTTGATAATGCTTATGCGGGGCATTCTAAAAGGTATATTGTTGTTCCAGAGGGTGCAGATAATTCCGATAGAAGTATTTGGATAGAGGGGCACTCTATGCTTTATAGTAATTTTGAGAATTATTTGGATGTTGGTAGATTGTCATTGAAAAGAAAAACTCAGAACCCAATAACTTTTGAAAAAGGTATAGTAGTTGTAAATAATATGAAATTCCCGCGGAGAATTAATGTATTACGTATATTGCATAGAGATGATTTTGTAGAAGCCATTTCATCATTGGCAAAGTCAAATATTTCACTTAAGAACAAAAGACATTACGCAAGAATGGTTAAGTCCTACTCAAAAAAATACGTTGCAGCAAAAATTTTCAATGAAAACGGTGGAATTGTTAATGCTAATATCTCTATAGTAGAGAAAGTAAGGGCATATTATTACTTGTTAAGAAAGAAATGAGATGTTTCACCGTTGATAATTATCATTAATTATGGACGCTAAGCTAGACATCATCATATACTCGTTATTTACCTCGTCATTGTGCCCGAGTTATTTACTCAACTTTCGCAGCTGCAAATCAGACTGAATACCTTGCGGTTGTAAGGACTGAGCCTGTTTTTTAACTAGACTTGACAAAAAAACGCCTCGCTTCAGCGCAATCGCAGTAAGAAGGCGGAGCTGCTTGCTCGAGTGTTCGGCCATACCACGGGCCGATTTACTAAAGGATACACCTTGCTAACGCTTGGCTGGTCTGATGGCTTCAGCTTCGCCCCGATTGACTTTGTCGTGCTCTCGTCTACCAAACTTTATGAATGGTCTAAATGAGATGACGACAACAATCACGCAACGTTGTCATGGGTACAAGCGCCGTGTCGAGTCGCTTACGCGTAAGCCTGATATTGCCCTTGGCTTGATTAAACGTGCGATGAAAGCTGGTTTCCATGCAGATTACGTACTAATGGATAGCTGATTTACTCAGATGCCGCTTATCGAGGACTAGCGGCTGAAGGGCTCGCTACGATTGGCATGGTCAAAGAAATGAAACAACGCTACGTGTACGAATAACAACGACTGACATTGAGTGAACTATACCGAATCCTGCCAAAGAACGAGCAAACGTTAATATGGAGCTCAGTGATGTCCAATCTTCTTGTGGCATGGCCGTGAAACTCGCCCTCGTTCAAAACCGCAATATGCTGCGCGAATGGCTGGCTATTCTCAGTAGGGATCTTGCTTTAGTGCCGAATGAGATTGTTCGCATTTATGGCATGCGGTGGAGTATTAAAGTAACCAAAAGCTATTTGAAACAACGTATTGTGTCAACTCCAGCAGTGGATGGCTGATTTACCCTCCTACATCAAGGGTTTATTCGGTAATTCAAGCTGCGAAAGTTGAGTTGTTTATAATACATGAAAGAACATTTGTATAATAATCTTGTAAAATTGTCGCTTTTAAATATAATGATTCTAACTAATATAGAGAATTGAGAGAATCGGGGTTCAAAACATTGGAGAAATCAAAAGAGGTTTTTTTAGAAGGAATAAGGGGATTAGCAGCAGTCATCGTCATGCTCTCTCACTTTGTAATTGTTTTTTTTCCTGCTGCAAATTACCTAAATAAAAAACAAATTCATTTAAGTAGTTTCGAGGTGAGCATTGGAAATTCTCCCTTGAATTTAATTTACAATGGTAATTTTGCAGTCTTTCTTTTTTTTGTTCTAAGCGGATTTGTTGTAAGTTACAAATTTTTTAAGACTAATAATAAGGATGAAGTAACTTCAATAGCTGTTAGAAGATATTTCCGCTTAATGATACCTGTTATAGTAACTTCTACCGTTGTTTATCTATTAATGAAGGCAAATTTGTTTTACAATGGTGAAGCTGCAAAGTTAACAGGATCTGCTTGGCTAGGGAAACAATGGACTTTTGATCCTTCTTTATATCAAATGCTCAAAATTACATTATTTGATGTCTTTGTGAAGGGGAATAATCAATTTAATAATGTACTTTGGACTATGAAATGGGAATTTTTAGGTTCATTTATTCTTTTTGGCTTCATGGCTGTATTTGGTAGTTTCAAGTTTCGATGGATTATATATATAATTTTATTAGTTATTTTTTTTAATTCATACTACTTAGCCTTTATTGCTGGTATGATGATGGCAGACTATATTAATATAAGAAAACCTCTATTTTTAAAAGGTTTAAGGATCAATATTTTCTTTATGTTGTCAGGTTTATTCTTGGCCTCATATCCAACACATTATAAGGGAGGGACGAAAATATACGATATCGTAAATAAAATTCTAGATATGGATTCGGAACAAATCCATATAATTGGGGCTATTTTATTTATTTTTTCAGTTCTAAATTTGAGCTTTTTACAAAGATTTTTCTCAAATCATATATTTGTATATTTGGGTAGGATATCTTATTCAATATACCTAATCCATTCCATATTTATTGGAACAATATCTTCTTATTTAATTATTAAACTAAATACTCATATGAGTTATGCAATGTCATCATTAATAATATTTTTATTTTCAATAGTTAGTATACTTGGACTTTCAGCCTTAATGAATCGATATATAGATGAACCAAGTAACAAGTTTATAAAAAGAACTTATAATAAGTTAATTACAAATGAGATATTAACTGGTACGAAAAGCATGGAAAAGGCATAGTTAGGTCATATAGGTATATAACTATTAATACTTTTTAGCATCCAATTTCTATATGAAACAGGAGAAGTAAATGATAAAACATGCTATCCAGGATTTCATAAAATATAAAGATTATTTTACTTATAACGTACAAATAAACCTTAGACTAAAGGTTTCCAATACATTTTTAGGGTATTTTTGGTGGCTAATTGACCCTTTACTGCATATGTTAGTATATTCCTTTATAGTTGAGTTCGTTTTTCGTCGGGGAGAGGCTAACTTTCCGGTATTTGTGTTTTGCGGTTTGTTAAGTTGGAAATGGTTTAGTTCAACCATGAATTACAGTGCAAGTTGCATTAAATCAAATAGTGGCGTATTGAATCAGGTTTATGTGCCAAAGTTTTTGTTTCCATTACAGGAGACTACGGTAAATTTAATTAAGTTTTTGTTTGGATTTATAATATTAATTGCAATGCTCTTTTTCTTTAAAATTATGCCTACAATTCATTTTCTTGGGGTTATTCCGATTATAATTTCAAATTATTTATTTATCTTTGCTGTTTCTTTGCTACTTACTCATTTTGGGGTTTTTATAACTGATTTGAAGAATTTTTTGGGACATTTCACACGTATTTGGTGGTACCTTTCTCCAGGGATGTACAGTTTGAATATTATTCCTGAAAAATTCAGATGGGTGTTTTGGTTAAATCCGAATACAGCTTTTTTTGAGAGCTATCGAAATGTAATTATGTATAATGAATCCCCTAATTATGTATCCTTACTTATATGGGATGTAATTAGTTTATTTCTTATTTATGTTGGACTTCGAATAATCTATCAATTTGATCGTAGTTACTCCAAAATTATTTAGTAGGAGTTATTCTATGGAATATATCATTGAAGTTGAAAACTTAAGTCTTAATTATCGTTTTATAAAAAGTTTAAGTTTTAAAGAATGGGCCAGTAATTCCTTTTCGTTAGGCAAGAAAGAATCAAAGATAAAGACTTTTAAAGCCTTGCAGGACGTTTCCTTTAATATAGAAAAAGGGAAAACGGTAGGTATAATTGGTGAGAATGGGGCAGGAAAGTCAACACTTTTAAAAGTACTAGCAAATGTATATGCACCAGATGAAGGTATTGTTAAAATTAATACGGATTCTATTTCGTTACTTACTTTAGCAACTGGCTTTAAATCGGATCTTTCTGGGTTGGAGAATATATATATTAATGGTCTATTACTAGGCCTTAGTAAAAAAGAACTGGATGAAAAGTTTGAAGAAATTACAGTCTTTTCCGAATTGGGGGGATTTTTAGCTAACCCGGTTCGCACGTATTCTTCAGGTATGAAGTCTAAACTCGCCTTTTCGATTGCCAGCCATGTAAATCCTGACTTGTTATTTGTTGATGAAGTGTTTAGCGTCGGGGATGCTCGATTTCGTAAAAAAAGCGGTGCAAAAATTAAAGAATTAATTAATTCCGATCGTACCGTTGTTATGGTTTCCCACAGTGAGGAACAAATCAAAGAGTTGTGTAATGAGGTCATTTGGCTTGATAAAGGTAAACTGATAGCACAGGGTGAAACAACAGAAATTTTGAAAGAATATAATCGTTTTTCAAATCGTTAAGTTCCGCTTAGTTGTTAGCTTGAATATATTGCTCCCTTAGGTTGAGATACGGGAGGGCGAAAAATAAGTTATAATAAGACTATGGAAAAACGGAACCGATATACCTCAGAGTTTAAGACAAGGTTGTGCTGGAGGTCCTTCGTGAGGAGGAGACCGTCAACGAAATCGTCAGGAAGTATGAAGTCAGTCTGGTCATGGTGAGCCGGTGGAAAGCTGAGTCCTTGACTGAGCCTCTACCGTCTTTGAGAAGAAGACCAGTGATGCCGAGAAGTTGAAGAAGGACTAGGAGAGTAAGCAAGAACACCTAGAGAAGCTAGTAGGCAACTCACGGTTGAGGTCGACTGACTCAAAAGAATCTGGCCTCAAAATGAACCTCTTGAATCCAGGCGGGGTAGAGTGCGACAACAACGAGATTACAGTGAAACGTCAGGACTTGTTAAGCGTGAATCGGACAACCATTTATCGACTTACCGCAAGAAAATAAAAAAGTGATGAGAATGTGCAGATCATGTATCGGATCGATCAGATCTACATGGATCACCCGTACTTTGGGTATCGTCGAATGACCGGTTCCTCCGCGGATCAGGGCATTCAGGTGAATTGCAAACGCCTCCGCCGACTCATGCAGCGAATGGGACTCAAGGCGATCTATCCGAAGCCGAACCTGAGCAAACGTCTCCGTGCCCAGTACACCTGTCCTTATCTGCTCCGGGAATTGTCCATTGTTCGGCCCGATCAGGTCTGGAGAATTGACATCACCTACTTGCAGATGGGCAAGGGCTTCATGTACCTGTTCAACATTATCGATTGGTACAGTCGAAAAGTGATCGACTATGAACTGTCTAGTACGCTAGAGAAAGGCTTTGTTCTCAGGTGTCTTAAACGTGCCTTCGGTCACCGGAAACCAGAGATCATGAACAGCGATTAGGGCTCGCATTTCACGAACGCCGATTACCTTAAGCTGCTCGAATAAGAAGGTGTTAATATTTCCATGGATGGTAAGGGCCGTGTCACGGATAACAGTTGGACAGAACGCTATTTCCGATCGTTCAAATACGAGTGTATCTACTTAAATGAGTTTAAAAACCCTGCGCACTGCGCAAAGGGGCTGCTCGCTATGTCCAATTTTACAATCAGGAGCGCCCTCATCAATCCCTAGACGGAGCTAGACCGGAGCAGTTCTACAACGACGATACTGCGTAAATTGCACCCTTATCTTGCTAAATTGCGAGATTGGAGGACATAACTTATTCCTCAGAAAATCGTGTCTTGACGACGGGAAGCATTACAGTTAGGGAGTGGTTTCAATAAACATATTTATTTCAAGTATGGGGAATGTTGAGTTTGGTATTCCTGTTCTACTTAAAAGATTAACTGATGAATTTAATCAACGGCAATGCCAGTGCTTCTATTTTACCATCCCTAATGGCAAAGGTATTGATGGGGACAAAGAACTTTATAATAAGCTAGAGATAAATGCAATACGGTTTAATCTATTTAATAAATGGAACCATTGGAAATATCATGAGTATAGGCTCTATACAGAAGTTGAAATAGTCAACATGCTTAAGCTTGATCGTGATATAGAAAAAGTGAAAACCGGTTTGGACAGGACGGGTTTATACAAACACCAGGTGGAAAGTTATCTGGAGAGCATTCGTGAAGCTGACGAACTATTTGGAATAGATCTTTTTATTGTATGGAGTATGCGACTCCGGGAACGAACAATCTATCAGTATGCTAAAAAACATAATATTCCTATTTACATTTTTGAGCATGGCTACTTTAGACCGTTTACGCTTACAGTTGACACGGAAGGCATAAACTTTGAGAATTCACTACCAAGGTCAAGTGATTTTTATTTAAAGGGGACCTTTGACGAGGAACGCTTTCAGAAATATTTGACACATCCAGAAATAGCGGTTAAAGACAAAAGTATAACAACAAGGTATAGAGAAATTTGTAGTGCTCATAGTCGATCTAACGGACTAAAAGGGGAAATTAATTTAAGAACTTATATAACCAAATTGGATAAAAAAAAACTTGCTAATATTACTAAGAGGCTAAAAAATAAGTATATAATTCAACCACTAATAACCAAAAGGGTTGATTATCAGATAGCAGCATATAACCGATTGTCTGAGGAAATGATTGCTTTAGGACATCAGTATATATTTGTACCATTTCAACTTCAAACAGATACTCAAACAGTTTTGTATTCCCCGTATATTAAAACTATGCTTAAACTCGTTGCCATAATGTCAGAAGCTGTGGCAGTATACAATAGTAAGTACCAAGCTAAACTAAATGTCGTCTTTAAACCGCATCCTATGTACAAAGTTAAAGAGCCTGATCTTAATATGTTGGACATCATAGGGGTCTGTAAAAAATATAAGAACTGCTACATTAACACTACACTAAGCACGTCTACATTAATAAACAGCAGCGAATTTGTTGCAACTATTAATTCTACTGTAGGTATTGAGGCATTAACCCAAGGGAAAAAGGTAATGACATTAGGGCAGGCATTTTATAATATAGAAGGAATTGTTCAAAATGTTGAGCACCCTGATCAACTTGTGGACAGTATTTACAATACGGTTCATAATCCGCGTAATGAAGAGCTTATTAAGCATTTTCTATATTATATACGGTTTCATTATTTTGCGGAAATTTTCTACTTACATCCCGACCTTGCTTCAGTTAGACGGTTGGCAGACCGAATATTGGATAACCTTTAAAAGTTTCTAGTAAGTCTAAGGAGAGATCGAAGGTATGATTGGCATTTACTCTAAGGGGATCGCAGAGATTCCTTTTTTGGAATCCTTTCTTCAGGATGAAGTGGTGTTGAATCCTAAAGATGGCTATCCTTTAACTTACATTGCTGGCTGGGGGAAAAAGCCAAGTGCAACTCAAGCCTTAATAAAGGCTAAGAAGCTGAGTATTCCTTATCTTTCTTTGGAAGATGGTTTCATTCGTTCCGTTGAGTTGGGGGTTCTCAAGGGGCCGCCTTTGTCACTGATCATCGATCCTGTGGGTATTTATTACGATGCTACCTGTTCATCCCGACTTGAAGAGATCCTTAATGAAGAGACTTTCTCAGAAGAACTGTTGGCTGAAGCTCGCGTGTGTATGAAGTTTATTGTTGAGCATAAAATAAGTAAGTATAATCATACCAATGAGCGTTTTGTCCCGCTGATTAATACTAAAAAAAATATTTTATTGGTAGACCAGACCGCAAATGATATGTCAGTAGAACTCGGTTTGGCCAATGAACAATCCTTTAGGCAAATGTATGAGCATGCCTTGAACATTTATCCTGACGAGAACATATATATTAAAGTACACCCTGATGTCATTGCTCGAAAGAAAGAAGGATATTTGTCCAAACTATCTCTGGATCCGAGAGTGAACATAATATCAAAAGATATAAATCCAATTGATTTAGTGTCTTACATGGATCATGTTATGGTAGTTACTTCTCAACTAGGTTTTGAGGCATTGATGCTTGGAAAGAAAGTTTCATGCTTTGGCGTTCCTTTTTATGCTTGTTGGGGTTTAACGGAGGATCATTTAACATGTGAGAGAAGAACTAGGCAACGGTCGCTTGTAGAAGTATTTGCGGCTGCTTATTTGCGCTATCCTTCATATATTAGACCTCAAACTGGGATATCTGGGCATTTATTAGATGTTTTAGAATATATTAAGTTGCATAAGGAAATGAAGGATAACACAAAAATAAATAAATTAGTAGGGATACCTATATGGAAAAGGCAGTTTATGAGGCCTTTTTTTGATAAGTATACTACCTTGAATTTTATCTCTTCCCACTCCCAATCTACAAGGCCTATCGCAAATGAATACAAATATATTGTGTGGAGTTATCAAGCAGGGGAAGTAACTCAAAGGTTACACGAAACTCAAATTGAACGGATAGAAGATGGTTTTTTTCGATCTGTGGGCTTAGGTTCTAACTTTCATCCTCCTTGGTCTTTGGTGAAGGATGATTTAGGTATGTATTTTAATCCCAAGGCACCCAGTCGGCTGGAGCAGATTCTTAATACTACCGGATTTGATGAAGTAGATCTGAAGGAAGCGCGTTTAATCCGAAAGTACATTATCGAGCATGAACTTTCAAAATATAATACGGATATTTCTCGAGAATTGAATATTAACAATGAAGATAATCGCAAGGTTTTATTTGTCCCCGGGCAAGTGGCTGATGATGCATCGATTATTTATGGGTGTGCTAATGATATTCGTACAATTGAGGATCTTCTGACCAATTTGCGTAATACTTATCCTAATGCATTTATTTTATTTAAACCACATCCTGATGTGGTGAAGGGGAATAGGCGTGGAATGTATTTGGACTCGAAACTAATAAATCTATGCGATCATATTGAAACCGAAGCCAGTGTGCTCCAATGTATAAAAATAGCAGATGAGGTTCATACGTTAACCTCGCAAACTGGATTTGATGCACTATTGAGGGGGAAGAAGGTTTATACTTATGGAGGTCCCTTTTATGCTGGGTGGGGATTAACTTCAGATTTGATTAATTTTCCAAGAAGAACACGGATGCTGAGTCTGGATGAACTGGTAGCGGGAACGCTTATTTACTATCCGAAATACTATAATTGGGACCTGAAACAGCAAGCTGATTGCCGTTCTGTACTCAGAAAGCTAGTTTCCTTAAGAGAAAAAAAATCAAAAGCGAGATTTTCGGGATTGCTAGATACGAATAAAACAAGGTGGCTTCGTAAATATATGCACTTATCTCGAGAACTATTAGGACGTGTTAGATAGAAAATGACAAAACAAACTATCTGTTTTTTCCCCATAGTCCATTATCAAGCAGAGCTTTTCTGTAAACTGGCAAATACTTTGTTAGGGGCGGGAATCATCAACAAAGTAATATTTGTTTGTCCTTCAGTGAGCAGTTATGAATATGTTAAGGACAAATTCCCGTGCTATTTAACAGCGGATTTACTAAAGCACGCCGATCCTTCCAAAGATGTTCAGAATCTGAGTATTACCACAGAATGGATATTGGATCTGTTTGAGATAAGGAAACTGAAAGTTGAGGAGAGATATTATTGTAAACTAAGACAACAATCAGTTGGAAATATCCAACAGGAAGCCATCAGTTATTGTACAATTTGGGATTCGTTTTTGAGTATACATGAAATTGATACCCTATTCGTTTGGAATGGATATATTGTACCGCAGCAAACGCTTATTGCGTTTGCCAGAAGAAAGAAAATTAAAGTTCTGTATTTCGAGAATGGATATAAGTCGGATACTTTTGTCATTGATCCAGTAGGAATAAATGCGAAAAGCAGCTTTAAGACATTATTGTCGACATCAAGATCTACTGCTTCTTATTCAACTGAAAAGAAGATCGAATCAGTCACGCCCCCCAAAAAAATAAATAATTATTTGCGTTTAAGGTCAAAAATTAAATTATATCAGTTTAAATATCGTAATGTAGCTTTATTTAGATATGAATTTTCTCAACCCGTTCATGTCAAGCTTCTTCATTTACTAGAAAGTTTTTTGCAACTGCAGAAATTAAGTCCAAAGGAGCCCTATATTTTTTTTCCTCTCCAAGTAATTACGGATTCACAGCTTATTGAGAATTATGGACAGGATCAGTCCGAGGTAGTGGAACAAATTGCTTTGCTCCTGGATCAAATTAATGTTGAACGGGATCGTCCGATTGAGATGATCGTTAAAGAGCACCCCCGGCAGGAAACACGCAGGTATATGAATGAGTTGCGCAGCCGAATACAGAGTTCCTATATAAAATTCACACGTCTTGACAGAACAAATGACTTAATAAGAAATGCGGCTGCGGTAATTACCATAAATTCCAGTGTGGGTTATCAGGCGCTTAAAATGAAAAAAAATGTGTTTGTTTTGGGGGAAACTATTTATGAGGGGCCGGGATTAGGCATGAAAGTTGATGACCTGAACGAGATTAAAAAGCAGTTGCTTCAGATTATAGACAATGGTGATGCTTTAATCGATAGTAGTAAAGTGAACGAGTTTGTTGAGCGTTACGAAAAGTTCTGCTATTCATTTAGTTATACCGATAAAACAAGTCAAAAAATAGTTGATAATATTAAATATCTTTTAGATATAGGGGGGGCACAATGAAAGTTATCGCAATTATACCAGCACGTTATGCTTCGACTCGGTTGCCTGGAAAACCGCTAAAGCAAATTCAAGGCATTCCAATGATTGAACATGTCTATAAAAACGTTACTAGGTCGCAATTAATTGACGAGGTGTGGGTAGCGACGGACGATGAGCGTATTAGTTTGGTGGTTTCTTCTTTTGGGGGTAGATGTATAATGACCAGTTCAGAACATCAAACAGGTACAGATCGGCTTGCGGAAGCTATAAAATCATTGGCTGCCGATCTGGTTATAAATGTTCAAGGGGATGAGCCATTGATTCAGGGTACTATGCTTGACGATTTGGTACGTCCATTTTTAGAAAACCCTGCTTTGGAAATGGCCACTTTTAAGTCTAAAATTGAGAACGATGAAGATGTACTTAATCCTAATATTGTAAAGGTAATTACAAATGATTCTGGAAATGCGATATATTTCTCTAGATCACCAATTCCATACAATCGTGACAACAGGAGCGTAAATTATTATAAACACATTGGTGTATATGCCTATAAAACCAGTTTTCTTAAAAAGTATGTTAATATGCCTCAGTCTCCCTTGGAGTTGGCGGAATCCCTTGAACAATTACGCGCTCTTGAAAATGGTACGATAATCCGGGTCATCGAAACTGACTTTGAATTAATCAGTGTGGATACCCCTGAAGATTTGCAGAAAGTGAGTCAATACTTGGATTTGGCAAAGGAAGTGGGGATGTGAATTTTTCCGAGGATTGTTCGATTTGCAGGAAACATGCAGGAACAGATGATTACTTGCGGATAGCAAGGGGAAGTTGCTGGAATCTCTATGCAGGGCCTTATGAATCTCAAGTGCAAGGTTATCTCTATTTGGAGCCCTTGAAACATATCGAAAACTGGGGAGAATTTACGGCGGACGAACTGCTTGAAGTGGCAAGAATAATACCTGTAGTGGAAAAAGTTTTAAATCGGTTATTTGATCTAGAGAGATTGTATGTCGTTACTATAAGTGAGGCAGTCAGGCATCTGCATTTACATCTAATTCCGAGGGTGAAGGAACAAGAAATAAAGGGAATTCCTTTAATCGCTCAGGCTACTCAACAAAAGACGAATGAATTCACAATTAGTCAAACTCAATATCATGATAGTATCATTCTTTTAAAAAAAGAATTTGAAATAGAAAGTTTTTAGCTTGGGGGTTAATTATAATGAAAGCCATCATTCTAGCCGGAGGTACCGGATCTCGTCTTTACCCTTTAACTAAGGTCACCAACAAGCACCTTCTTCCTGTAGGGAAGTATCCCATGATGTTTCATGCTATAAATAAGCTAAAACAAGCCGGGCTTATGGATATCCTCATTGTCACTGGCAAAGAGCATTTGGGAGATGTTGTAAGCCTTCTTGGCAGCGGCAGTGAACTTGGTGTTTCTTTTACCTACAAGGTTCAGGACGAGGCGGGAGGAATTGCCCAGGCTCTTGGACTAGCCGAACAATTCGTAGGCAGTGATCAGATGGTGGTGATTCTGGGGGATAATGTGTTTTCCGATGAAATTACGCCGTATGTTGGGAGATTCAAGGACCAAGAGACAGGAGCAAAGATTCTCATTCAAAAGGTCCCTGATCCCACACGTTTCGGTGTCCCTGAACTTGAAGACGACCGAATCATTTCTATTGAAGAAAAGCCGAAGCGGCCGAAATCGGATTATGCCGTTACTGGTATTTATATGTTCGATCACCGTGTATTTGAAGTTATTAAGCAATTAAAGCCCTCCTCACGAGGCGAACTGGAAATCACCGACGTCAATAATGCATATATTAAACGAGGAGAATTGACCTTTGATGTGCTTGAAGGTTGGTGGACCGATGCCGGGACACATGCTTCTCTGGCAAAAGCCAATGAGCTGGCAAAAGATTTAGTTTTCGGTGAGGAGTTCGGCACACTCAAGCTTTAGTATAGGGAGGATGCTTGGCTATGAGAATAACCTCGTTAAAGCTACAAGGCGCAGCATTGCTGGAACCGGTGGTACATGGCGATCACCGGGGTTTTTTTATGGAAAGTTATAATAACAAAATGATGCAGTCTTTGGGAGAGAATTATTCGTTTGTTCAGGATAATCAGTCGCTATCAGCTGAACCAGGTGTACTGCGAGGCTTGCATTACCAGTTGAATCCCAAAGCACAAACGAAGCTATTCCGGGTGTTATCAGGGGTTGTATACGATGTGATTCTCGATATTCGCCGGAATTCACCAACATTTGGCCAATGGGTCGGCGTCATTCTCAGCGAGTATAATAAGCGTCAATTATTAGTTCCGAAGGGCTTCGCCCATGGTTTCTGTACTCTTGTTCCAAACACCCAAGTTTTATACAAAGTGGACGAATATTATTCCCCTGAGCACGACCGCGGCATACTATGGAATGATCCGGCTCTGGGAATCGACTGGCCGATAAGTGAGCCGCTACTTTCGGATAAAGACAGGCTCCATCCGACATTCGCTGTTGCGGAGATTAATTTTGATTAGGGGGACTTATAAATGAAGCTGCTTGTAACAGGCGGTGCCGGTTTTATCGGCAGCAACTTTGTATTATATATGCTCCGCCAACATCCCGACTATCAGATTGTAAACGTGGATGCACTTACTTATGCCGGAAACCTAGAGAACCTGAAGTCGGTGGAAGGCAATCCGAATCATACCTTTGTGAAGGCGGATATTACAGACACCAAGGCTATGGAAGAACTGATGGGTCAAGATGTTGATGTGATCGTCAATTTTGCAGCAGAATCGCATGTAGATCGGAGCATACTGGAGCCAGATGTTTTTGTGAAAACCAATGTGCTTGGCACTCAAGTACTCTTGGAGGCTGCTCGTAAGTATAGTGTTGAAAAGTTCGTTCAGGTATCGACAGATGAAGTATATGGGACATTAGGGGAGACTGGATTATTTACGGAAGAGACTCCGCTTCAGCCGAATAGTCCATACTCTGCCAGCAAGGCTGGTGGGGATTTATTGGTCCGTGCCTACCATGAGACATTTGGGCTGACGGTTAATATTACGCGTTGCTCAAACAATTATGGTCCCTTTCAATTCCCGGAGAAGTTAATTCCATTAATGATCTCAAAGGCGCTTGCCGATGAGGCGTTGCCAGTGTATGGCGATGGGTTAAACATTCGCGACTGGCTGTACGTGGAGGATCACTGCAGTGCCATTGATCTTGTGATCCATAACGGGCGCAATGGAGAAGTCTACAACATCGGCGGGAATAACGAACGAACGAACCTGCATATCGTAAGAACAATTCTGGAGCAACTAGGTAAGCCAAAATCCTTGATTAAGCATGTACAGGATCGTCCTGGGCATGATCGCAGATATGGTATTGATCCTACGAAGATGATACAGGAGTTAGGCTGGAAGCCGAAGCATTCCTTCGAGACGGGAATTCAGGAAACGATTCGTTGGTATTTGGATAATAAAGACTGGTGGACACGGATTCAGAGCGGGGCTTATCAGGACTATTATGCGAGGCAATACGGCGAGCGCCTCGGCGGTGATCTGGCATGAAAGTGCTGGTTACAGGGGCGTCAGGGCAACTGGGGACGGATGTTGTAGCACAGTTAAAGCATAGTGGACACGAAGTCATTGCGTCAGATAGGGATACTCTCGATATTACAGATGCGGCAGCATGTCAGTCGTTCCTTCAGCAATCCAAGCCAGAGACTGTCATTCATTGTGCAGCCTATACCGCAGTGGATCGAGCGGAGGAAGAGGTGGAAGCCGCCTATGCTGTAAATGCTACGGGCACGCGGAATATGGTCGTAGCGAGTGAACGGATTGGGGCCAAGTTTTGCTATATTAGTACGGATTATGTGTTTGATGGGCGTTCTGACTCGCCTTACCGCGAGTATGACGATACGAACCCGCAGACTATATACGGAAAATCCAAAAGAGCAGGAGAACAGCTTGTTCAGACCTTATCCTCGCGCTATTTTATTGTAAGGACATCCTGGGTGTTCGGTCTGCATGGACATAACTTTGTTAAAACGATGCTTAGACTGGGGCAAGAACGTGATGAAATCAAGGTTGTCCATGATCAGAAAGGATCGCCGACGTACACATCAGACTTGGCTGAGTTTCTGCTACAGTTGATCGCAATGGAGCAATATGGCATCTACCATGCTTCGAATTCCGGCATATGCACATGGTATGAGTTCGCTTCGGAGATTTTTGCCGAGGCTGCAGAAATTTTGAATCGCCCCTTAAAGGCAAAACTCATTCCCTGCACGACGGAGGAGTTTCCGCTGCCTGCTCCCAGACCGGCGAACTCAGTCATGGAGCATTTATCCATTCGAAATAGCGGATTTAAAGATTTGAGATCATGGCAGGAGGGGCTGCAGGATTTTTTGCAGCATTATTTGAAGAAATAGGGCAATTTGATATAATGAACTTTGATATAGAAAACATGAGTATTACTAACGTACGGGGCGCTGAAAATGAGGTGCTCTTTATTTTTTCTATGCATGAAGGGAGCCGTCATGACTGCAACTGTCAGCGTACATATCGTGACTTTTAATAGCTGCAAAGATATAGAAGCCTGTCTGGAGGCTGTACTCCAACAGACTTATCCTGTGGAGCAAATTATCCTCGTTGATAATGATTCCAGTGATGATACGCTTGAGCGTGCCGAGGCAACGCGCATACGTTCAGGCAAGGAGATCGTGGTGATTCCTAATAAGAAGAACGTAGGCTTCGCCCCGGCTCATAATCAGGCAATACGATTGTCAGGAGCGGATTATATGCTAATCCTTAACCCGGATGTGATTCTCACTTCAACTTATGTGGAGTATCTTATCCGTACTATGAACAAGGATCGAGAAATCGGGAGCGCTTCGGGTATGCTGGTATTCCAGAGTCATCCGGAAATCATCGACTCTACAGGACTTGTCATGAATCGGATCTGGAGAGCCTTTGACCGGGGAGCCGGCGAACCGTCAGCTAATTGGAAGGTGTCCGGCGAAGTATTCGGTGTGTCGGGTGCTGCAGCCATGTACTCAAGAACGATGATTGAAGCTATCTCCGTTCAGGACCAATTTTTTGACGATGATTTTTTTGCCTATAAAGAGGATGTGGATGTCGCTTGGCGGGGAAGACTGTTCGGTTTTAAGTCATATTATTGCGCAGAAGCGGTTGGTTATCATAAACGCGGCTGGAAGAAAGGAAACCGCAAGCAGCAGCCTTTGTTCATTCGTCGTTATTCTTTCATTAACCGCTATAAGATGATGTATAAAAATCTGAGTCCTTCAGCATGGAAGAAGCAGCTTCTCCCTTTGCTGGGCTACGAAATAGCCGTGCATGCCTATATGCTGTTAAGAGAACCGAAGGTTCTTGGGGCTTGGTTTGATTTCCGTAAGCAGCTCCCACAATTAAAGGAGAAGCGGAGAGAAATTATCCAAAAGCTAAACAGTGCAAAATGAGTCGCGCCAGTCCATGAATTGAGGTATACCCCTTGATATGTTAAGAATAGAAACAAGGAGGCTGCGCCACAGCCTCCCCGGTACAACACTTGGGTGGGATACCTCCAAGAAAATACCTTGAAAATAACCCGCGTCTTGGCGCTAACCTGGGCGGGTTATTTTCGTTTACTCAGATAAGTAAGAGACATATTATACCATGGGCGGCCCGATATTGGGGTTCTTTTTCTTAACAAGAATAATGTCGATAGATTCTAAATTAATACGAGAACAAGAGTTCGCTTTTTTTGTTAGAATATGGTATAATTAGCAGGTACAATTGATTGGCTATATAGGGCGGTCGGCTAATCTCCCGGGAGGGAGGTGATGCCATGGAAGTCTATCAAGCTTTGACGCTAATGATTTCATTTGCGACATTGGTTGTGTTAGTACTTTCATTCCATAAACGGAAATAGACCGCCCTGAACGAGGAAACGGTCTATTTCTGGATCTTTCCGCAGCCAACCGCTCTTATAGCGGCATTGTGCAGGGGATCGGTTACAGCCGATCCCTTATTTATTGTTATCTTATCATATTGGAAATTATTCCTCAATCCATGCTCTGTTCAACTTCTCCCATCCTCCCCCAACTCCTTCACCTATGCTATAATGTCGATAGATTACTATATTTGTCAGGAGTCTTTTGTTATGGATTTGAGCATTATCATCGTTAGCTACAACACGCGGGACTTAACCATAGATTGCTTAAAATCCGTATTCGACTCGGACACGGAGTATACCTATGAGGTCATTGTCGTCGACAACGCCTCCAAGGACGACTCTGTTCCGGTCATCAAGGAGCAGTTCCCGCAAGTACGCTTGATCGAGAACCACACCAACACGGGCTTTGCCAAAGCAAACAATCAAGCGATGGAAATAGCGAAAGGCCGATATGTGCTGCTGCTGAACTCGGACACCATTGTACAGCCGGACACGCTTCAGACGATGCTGGCCTACATGGAAGAACATCCGACGGTAGGAGCGTCAGGCTGTAAGGTGATTCTGCCCGATGGCTCACTGGATAAAGCGTGCAGAAGGGGCTTTCCTACGCCGTCAGCTTCTTTTTACTACGCATTCGGATTTTCGAAGCTTTTTCCGGAGAACCCGCGGTTCAATCAATATCATCTCAGTTATCTCGATCCGAACGAGACTTATCCGGTCGATTGTCTTGTCGGCGCTTTTATGTTGCTGCGTCAGGAGACGATTCGGCAGGTGGGGGTTCTGGATGAGACCTTTTTTATGTACGGCGAAGATGTAGATTGGTGCTACCGCATCAAACAGGCGGGATGGGAGATCCATTATCATCCGGCCACCTATATTGTTCATTACAAGGGAGCAAGTAGCCGCCGCAAGCCTATGAAAATCATCTACGAGTTTCATAGAGCGATGTGGGTGTTCCACCGCAAGCACTTCAAACAGCGCTACTCCTGGTTCACCAACATGGCCGTATTCAGCGGTATCGGACTGAAGTTCTCCTTATCCGTGATCAGCAATAAACTTAAACCAGGCACCCCGGCAACACGCACCCTGGATTCGCGCTCAGAGACATCAAACCGCCAGATGGAGGTGAAGCAATGATCCGCAAAAATCAACGTTTTTTGACCCAATTGTATATTTTGACGGATTTTGCGTTCATCCAGATTTCTTTCCTGTTATCCTGGTGGTTGAAATTTGAGAGCGGCTGGATCCCATACGAGCGTCCGCTCCCGGCTGAAATTTACGCTTTCTGGAGCATTGCCTATGGTGTGATAGCCGCAGTCGTCGGAGTACTTCTGTCGCTGTACATTCCGAAACGCAAAAAACGATTTGCAGATGAAGTGATGAAGCTGATGCAAGTCCATGTGGCAAGCTTGTTCATTCTGCTCAGCTTGATGTTCTTTGTCCGGCAGGTTGACATTTCTCGGATGTATTTGGCTATCTACATGGTGATTAACGTACTGTCTATTCTGCTGTACCGCTACTTTTTGAAAAGCTCGCTGAAGCAGCTGCGCAAAAAAGGCTACAACAAGCAATTCGTGCTGATCATCGGCGCAGGCTCCCTCGGGCGCAAATTCCATGACAACTTGAGGCAGTATCCGGAATTGGGCTATGAGACCATCGGGTTTCTGGACGACCACGCTGCCTGGTCAGACGAGGAGAAGCTGCGATATAAGCCTATCCTGGGCAGGGTGGATCAGTTGGAACAGATCTTGGAAGCAAAGCTGATTGACGAGGTCGTATTGGCACTGCCTCTGACTGCTCACTCCAGATATGCCCGAATTATAGCGATTTGTGAAAAAGAAGGCGTCCGCACCCTCATCATTCCAGACTTTTTCGACTTTCTGCCTGCTCGTCCCTACTTCGACAATTTTGCGGGAATGCCGCTCATCAATGTGCGTGACATTCCGCTGGATCTTACGGGCAACCGATTGCTGAAGCGGGCCTTTGATATCGTGTTCAGCCTCTTTGCCATCATCATCACATCGCCAGTCATGCTGCTGACAGCCATCGGCATCAAGCTGACCTCGAAGGGGCCGATTATTTTCAAGCAAGAACGGGTCGGCCTCAATCGCAGGCACTTTCATATGTATAAGTTCCGCTCTATGAAGATGTTGCCGGAGGGGGTGCCGGATACGGGATGGACAACAGAAAATGACCCTCGCCGCACCAAGTTTGGCGCGTTTCTGAGGAAGACCAGTCTGGATGAGCTGCCGCAATTCTTCAATGTTCTCGCCGGGCATATGAGCGTCGTCGGTCCCAGACCGGAGCGTCCTTATTATGTCGATCAATTTCGTGAGGAAGTTCCGAAGTACATGGTGAAGCACCATGTCCGCCCGGGTATTACAGGATATGCCCAAGCCAACGGGCTGCGCGGCGATACCTCCATCGAAGAGCGGATCGAGCATGACATTTTTTATATCGAGAACTGGTCGATTTTATTGGACATCAAAATTATCGTAAAGACCGTCTTCAATGGATTTATTAACAAAAATGCTTACTAGAGATAGGAATGTACTGGAATGAGGAGAAAAAAAATAATATACAGCCTGCTAATGCTGGCGGGCCTCGGGTTTTTGCTCGTCGCCACGCTGTACAAGCCGCAGGACCGCGATCCGAAGGACGGCTTTACCGCTCACCGGCTGGTTGCTCATGCCATGGGAGGCATTGACGGGCTGACCTATAGCAATACCTATGAGGCCTTTGCAGCCAACTATGAGAAGGGGATACGCGTATTCGAGGCCGACTTGCTGCTCAGCAAGGATAACCAGCTTATTGCCCGCCATGAGTGGGGGGAGAGCTTTACGGTGATGCTTGGGCAGGAGGAAGTGATGGATCCTGGAACCCATGGGGCGGTCTGGACGTACGAGGAATTCAAAAACGCCAAAATCATGGGCCGTTATGAGCCGCTGGGATGGGAAGATATTCTTGATCTCATGGAACAGTATCCGGATATGTACCTGATTACAGATACGAAGCAGATCGAGCCTGAAGAGATTGACCAAATTTTCACCCTGATTACCGAAGCGGCAGAGCAGAAGAACCCGGAGCTATTAAAGCGGATTGTACCGCAAATTTACTATCAATCCATGTGGGATGCGATTGAGTCTATTTATCCTTTTGATTCAGTGATCTTCACTCTCTATCAGACCCATGATAGTGATGAAGCTATAGTAGAGTTTGCCAAGGAAAAGGGGATCGCGGCGATTACGATGTCGGAGACCCGTGCAAATGCCGGCCTGGTTGCCTCGTTGAATGAGCTCGGAATTCCGAGCTATGTGCATACGATTAACGATCGGGATCAAGTGTTGAAATTCAAACGGATGGGCGTCTACGGCTTCTATACCGACTTTTTGGAGGAAAAGGATGTGGAATCCTCCGGCTGGCTTCAATATTTAGGATTATAAGCATCAGCAACTGCGAGGATACGCACACTGTTTGAACGGGCAGCGGCGTATCCTTTTGTGTGCTATTGCGGTCCATTCTGTTCGCATTTTTGTGTAGAAAACACGAACATTGACAGCTTTCCTGTGGTCACTTAGACTAGAATTGCGAGTTTAAAAGCTGACTTTTTGAACGACCTCTATGAGAAGTTGAATTTAGGAAGCTGCGTAGAAAAGGCATATGTGTGAAGCGTACTGACACCCTTACACGTTGTTGTCCCTAGCGTAAATTCTTTGTTCAACTTATATAGAATTGGTAATGACAAAAAAGGACGGTTAAGCCGGAGCTAAGCGGGAGTGGATCAGAAACGTGTTCACTCCCGCTTTTACGACCGGAAGAAGAGAGCTTCGCGATCTGGAGCTTATAGCTAAGAGGCCTTGTAAGGAAGTGAAGAAGGATGCGTTCTATGCCTTTACCCATGGAGAATTCCTGGCGGCATGTATTCAAGCTGGATCCTGACCGGACCATTGGTGAACAGGAGCTTGAAGCCGTGTGCACCTCGGGAAGTGATGCGATCATCATCGGCGGCTCGAGCGGTGTAACCTATGAAAATACAGAAGCACTGCTAGAGCGGATTCGCCGCTTCAAGATCGATTGTGCGCTTGAGGTGTCAGAGCTGGATGCGATCGTACCGGGCTTTGACCTTTACTTGATCCCCATGGTGCTCAACACGCAGCGTCCCGAGTGGCTGATCGGCCATCATGCGCGGGCGATTGAGAAATACGGCCCCTTCATCCCGTGGGACAGGCTGCTTCCTGAAGGGTACATCGTGTTGAACCCTGAAGCTACAGTAGCCAGGATTACGGAGGCGGATACCTCCCTCGATGCTGCTGCTGCGGCAGGGTATGCGGGGGCTGCGGACAAGCTGATGCAACTGCCTATTATATATGTGGAATATAGCGGACGCTTTGGCGATATGGAGCTTGTCGGAGAAGTAAGGCGGCAGCTGGCACAGGCGAGACTGTTCTACGGAGGCGGGATCACAAATGCGGAGACGGCCAGACAGGCTACAACGGTCAGCGATACGGTCGTCGTGGGCAATGTCATCTATTCCGACCTGGCAGGAGCGCTGGCGACCGTAGAAGCCGTCAAGGGCGCTCGCAGCAGTTCTGTCGGGACTAATACTAACGGATAGGATTGGCTGATGTCTGGCCACATCTTTGTTCTCATCCCTAATTATAGGAAGATCACTATAAGTTGAACTAATAAAGCTGCGTGGAATAGGCATAAGTGTGAAGTGTTCTGAAGTAAAAGCTTTCTGTAAGAAAGCTACTTCGGAAACAATGCGTGTTAGCGTTCGCCATTGAAAGTGGATCTATAAAACTGAACTAAAAATGCTCTGCAGAAGGGCATAAGTGTGAAGTATTCTGAAGAAGCGAAGCGCTCGCCTTTGTGAGCGGATTTCTACCAAATAATGTCCAATCAAGGAAATCCGCGAACAACAGCGATCGTAGGAATACTTCACACGTTGCCAACAGCATGCATCATCATAAGTTCAGTCAGAGGAATCCGCGCACAACAGCGATCATAAGAACATTCACACGTTGCTCCCCAGCATACAATTATTTGTTCAACTTATACACCAATTTGAATCACGAAAGGAGCAGTTTCCTGATGCAACCTGTTAACATACAAGAAGCAGTGGAACGTCTCAATCCCCAGCAGCGCCAAGCGGTTGTTACGACCGAAGGCCCGCTGCTCATTATGGCGGGGGCGGGCAGCGGCAAGACGCGCGTGCTCACGCACCGCATTGCCTATCTGATTGCCACGCGCAAAGCTCCGCCTTGGGCGATTCTGGCGATCACCTTTACCAATAAAGCTGCCCGTGAGATGCAGGACCGGGTTTCCCGGCTTGTCGGAGGGGCGGAGGGACGCGATATCTGGGTATCCACCTTCCACTCGATGTGCGTGAGGATTTTGCGCCGTGATATTGAACGGATCGGCTTCACGTCCAACTTTTCGATCTTGGATTCCACGGACCAGCTCTCTGTGATCCGCAATTGTATGAAGGATATGAACCTCGATACCAAGAAATTCGAGCCGAAGGCCGTTCAGTCTATGATCAGCACAGCCAAGAACGAACTGATCACCCCCCAGCAATATGAGCAGAAGGTCGGTGATTATTTTGAAGGCATTGTGGCGAAGGTATATACCAAGTACCAGCAGCGTCTTCGCAGCAACAACTCGCTGGATTTTGATGATCTGATCATGAAGACCATCGAGCTGTTCAAGGAAGCGCCGGACGTGCTCGATTTTTACCAAAAGAAGTTCCAGTATATTCACGTCGATGAATACCAGGATACCAACCGGGCCCAATACATGCTGTGCCGGATGCTGGCAGACAAGCATCACCGGATCTGCGTGGTCGGGGATAGCGATCAGTCGATCTACCGCTGGCGCGGTGCCGATATTACGAATATCCTGAATTTTGAAAAGGATTATCCCGAGGCCAGCACGATCCTGCTGGAGCAGAACTACCGCTCGACCTCGACGATTCTGAACGCGGCGAACGGAGTGATTGGCCTGAATTCCGGCCGCAAAGCAAAGAAGCTGTGGACGGACAAGGGAGACGGAGACAAGATCAAGGTGTACCATGCCGATTCCGAGCATGACGAAGGATACTTTATCACCTCCGAGATTCAAGAGAGCGTCAAGAAGGGCAAGGGCTACCGGGACCATGCGATTCTATACCGGACGAACGCCCAATCCCGGGTTATTGAGGAAATTCTAATTAAGTCAGATATTCCTTATCAAATCGTTGGCGGAATCAAGTTCTATGACCGGAAGGAAATTAAAGACCTGCTTGCATACCTGCGCCTCTTGTCCAATCTGGATGATGATATCAGCTTGATGCGGATTATCAATGTGCCCAAGCGGGGGATCGGTGATACGACCGTCGGGAAGCTGGCGGCGGAAGCGGCGCAGCGCGGAACGTCCATTTACCGGGTGCTGGAGACCGTCGATGATCTCGGCTTTACCGGACGCACACGGAATGCACTGGTCGAGTTCTTCGATATGATTGCGGCGCTTCATCAAATGGTAGAGTTCTTGTCTGTGACCGAACTGACCGAGAAGCTGCTGGAAATGACGCATTACCGGATGGAGCTGCAAAATGAGAACACCCTGGAATCCCGGTCCCGCCTGGAAAATATCGACGAATTCCTGTCCGTAACCATGGAATTCGAGAATAAGAATGAAGATAAGACACTCGTCTCATTCCTGACGGATCTGGCGCTGATCGCGGATATCGACAGCATGAACGATAACCAGGATGCAGAGAAGCCGAACGACGATGCTGTCGTGCTGATGACGATGCATAGCGCGAAGGGACTGGAGTTCCCGGTGGTCTTCATCGTCGGCATGGAGGAAGGCGTGTTCCCGCATAGCCGGGCCTTCCTTGATAACGAAGAGTTGGAGGAGGAGCGCCGACTTGCCTATGTCGGCATTACCCGGGCCGAGGAGCGGCTGTTCCTCTCCTGCGCCCAGATGCGCACCCTGTTCGGCCGCACCACGGCGAACCCGCCTTCCCGCTTCCTGCAGGAAATTCCGGAGGAATTGAAGGAAGAAGCGGGAGTGGCGCGCGACCGATACCGCCGCGGAGCGGGGATCGGCGGCGCTTACGGCGGCCGCGGCTTTGGCAGCGCCAGCGGCAGCAACTTCGGCCACCGCAGCGGTGGTGCCGCCAGCCCGGCAGCGGGCGCAGCAACGCCGCTGCGGGGCGGCGCCCCGGCACCAGCCGGTGGCCGCACGAGCGGGAGCTCACCCGTCACGGTGAGCATCCCGGGCATGGCCCCGTCGCGCACAGGCTCGCGGGGCGTGCAGCCTGCCGCCGGAGACAGTGCCAGCGGCGGCTTCGCTGCCGGCGACAAGGTGTCGCACGGCAAATGGGGCACCGGCACCGTGGTAGCGGTCAAAGGCACCGGCAATGATACGGAGCTGCAGATTGCTTTTCCGGCGCCGGTAGGTGTGAAGCGGCTTCTCGCCGGCTTCGCTCCCATCACTAAAGTGACCGAATAACGAAGATCATTGAGCTATATAAGTTGAACTAGAAAAATACACAGAAAGGGCAAAAGTGTGAAGTGTTAAAAGCTTTCTGCAAGAAAGCTGCTTCGGAAGCATAAAGCGTTAGCGTTCGCCTTTGTGAACGGATTTCTACTCTATGATACCTTCGTCCAGTCAAAGAAATCCGTGAACAACAGCGATCGTAAGAACACTTCACACGTTGCCTCCAGTGTACAATCTTTAGTTCAACTTATATAAATTGAAGGAGGAGTGGTTCCGGGATGGATCCAATGAACAAAATGGAGCAGCTTATCGAGCAGCTGAATCAGTACAACTATCACTACTATACGCTCGATCAGCCTCTTGTCAGTGACAAGGAGTATGACCGGCTGTACGATGAACTGACCGCTCTGGAGGCACAGACCGGGGTCCAGCTCCCGGATTCTCCCACGCTGCGCGTAGGGGGAGAGCTTCTGGATGGATTCAAGCCGCATCGGCACCTGGCGCCTCTTTGGAGTCTGGATAAGGCGCAGAATGAAGAGCAACTGCTGCTATGGAACGGCCGTGTTCAGCGGCTGATTCAGGATTATAATACCAAGCATCCGGAGAATTCTCTGCCCGCTCCTTCCTATGCCATAGAACTGAAGTTTGACGGCTTGACCTTGAACCTGACCTATACAGACGGCAAGCTTGTTCAGGCCTCCACACGAGGCAATGGTGTTGTCGGCGAAGGCATTCTGGCCCAAGTCAAGACGATCAAATCCGTACCCTTGTCGATCCCTTATCAGGACGGAACCATTGAAGTACAGGGTGAAGGGATTATGAATCTGTCGGTGCTGGCCAAATATAACGAGACTGCTGCCGAACCGCTCAAGAATGCGCGGAATGCAGCGGCTGGCGCACTGCGGAACCTGAATCCGCGGACGACAGCCGAGCGGAAGCTGAGCGCCTTTTTCTATAATGTGGGGTATTCGGACGGGATTGAATTTGCCAATCATCAAGAGATGATGAGCTTTTTGCGGGATAATCGCTTTAAGGTCAATCCTTATGTGAGCTACCATGATGACTTCAGCAGTGTGATGGACACCCTGCACAGCATTGTGGAGACGCGCTCCGGCCTGGACTATCTGATAGACGGGGCTGTCATCAAGCTGACCGATATGCGTACCCGCGAGGTGCTTGGCTATACCGATAAATTCCCGCGCTGGGCTGTCGCGTTCAAATTTGAGGCGGAAGAGACGACGACCGTGCTTGAATCTGTCACCTGGAACGTCGGCCGCACCGGCAAAATCACCCCGCTCGCCAAGGTCGAAGCCGTAGAGCTGGCAGGAGTAACCGTGCAGAATTGCACCCTTAACAATATCGGCGATATCGAACGGAAAAACTTGAAGTTCGCGCTGGGCACACGCGTCTTTATTCGCCGCTCCAACGACGTGATCCCTGAAATTCTCGGTAAGGTAACAGGGGAGCAGGATGGGCAAGAAATCATTTATCCGGAAAGCTGCCCTGCTTGCGGGTTTCCTTTGGAGCAGCGCGGAGCTCACCTGTTCTGCAATAACAGTCTGGATTGCAAGCCGCAAATCGTCAGCCGGATTACGCATTTCGCATCCCGGGACGCCATGGACATTGAGACCTTCAGCGAGAAGACCGCAGAGCAGCTCCATGACGAGCTTCAGGTTCATGAAGCCGCAGACTTGTACACCCTTACCTTCGAGGACTTAATCAAGCTTGACCGATTTGGGGAAAAGAAAGCCAATAATCTGCTGGCTGCCATCGAGCAGAGCAAGGGGCGCGACTTGTCCTCCTTCCTGTATGCACTGGGCATTCCGAATACCGGCAAGTCAACCACCAAGGTGCTTGCGGATCATTTCCGGAGCCTGGCTGCGGTCATGGCGGCTACGGAAGAGGAGCTGGTATCCTTGCCGGATATCGGCGGTATTGTCGCTGAGAGCATCGTGTCCTTCTTCGCGGATCCATTCAATCAGGCGGGAATTCAAAAAATGCTGGAGCTGGGGGTGTCCCCTAAGGAGCCTCAGGCGGCGGCCGCGGTAACCGACTCTTTCTTCTCCGGCAAAACCGTTGTCCTTACCGGTACACTGCACCAGCTTGGCCGCGATGAAGCAACGGCCCGGCTTGAAGCGCTGGGCGCCAAGGTGACGGGGAGCGTCTCCAAGAAGACGGACCTCGTGATTGCTGGCGAAAAGGCAGGCAGCAAGCTGACAAAGGCGCAGGAACTAGGCATTCCCGTCATCGAGGATGAGAATGAATTTATCCGGCTGCTGAACGATAACTAAAATTATTTTTGTACAAATCACATCATGGAGAACAGGTGTCGGATCGGCGAGCTGCTTGCCGTTCTGACTTAAAAGGGAAGGTCGGTGCAATACCGACGCGGTCCCGCCACTGTAACGGAGGAGCAGGCAGCTTAATCAGCCACTGATCTGCATGGATCGGGAAGGCCGCTGCCGAGTGGCGATTCCGGAGCCAGGAGACCTGCCTGTTCTGACAGCACTGCTGTACCTACGGTAGATAGGGAAGTGTTAGATGCACCGTCATAATGCGCTATTATGAAGGCGTCTTTCCCTATGGCTGTTTCAAAGGGAGGACGTCTTTTGTAATTGTTAGAACTATATTAGTTGAACTAAATAACTGCACAAAAAAGGCATAAGTGTAAAGTGTTCTGTAGTAAAAGTTTTCTGAAAGAAAGCTGCTTCGGGAGCATAGGCTCGTCAGCGTTCGCCTTTGCGAGCGGATTTCTACTCTATGATGAGTTAATTCAATCAAGAAATCCGCGAACAACAGCGGTCGTAAGAACACTTTACACGTTGCCTCGTGTGCATAATCATTAGTTCAAGTAAGCGGAGGGGGATTCCAATGACCTTGCAGCAGTTGAAATATATTCTGACCATCGTGAATTGCGGTACGATAAGCGAAGCGGCAAAACGGTTGTATATTTCGCAGCCGAGCTTGTCCAACGCGGTGAAAGAAATCGAGGCGGAGGCCGGTATTGAGATTTTTCTTCGATCGTCCAAAGGAATCGTGCTATCGAGCGATGGAGCGGAGTTTCTATCCTACGCTAGGCAAGTCGTGGAGCAAGCCGAGCTTCTTGAGCAGCGGTACATGAATCGTAAACCCTCAAAGAAGCTGTTCTCGATCTCAACTCAGCATTACGCTTTTTCTGTGCAGGCTTTCGTTGGACTGCTGAAGGAGCTTGACGTGGACGAGTACGAGTGCACGCTGCGCGAGACACGTACCCATGAGATTATCGAAGACGTCCGGAATATGAAAAGCGAGCTCGGGATCATCTATATGAGCGAATTCAACCGTAAGGTGATTCAGAAGATATTAAAAGACAAGGACCTGCGGTTTCATCCGCTGTTCCAAGCGGAAGCGCATGTATTTATCAGCGAGGGGCATCCGCTTGCCTCCAAGTCGCTGCTGGACATCGAAGAATTGGACGACTACCCGTGCTTGGCTTTTGAGCAAGGCGAATATAATTCCTTTTACTTCGCGGAGGAAATACTCAGCACAAGATCGTACAAGAAGAAAATACTGGTCAGTGACCGCGCTACCCTATTCAACCTGCTGATCGGACTCAATGGCTATACCATTAGCTCGGGTGTACTGAATAAGGATCTTAACGGAGAGCAAATCAAATCCGTAAGGCTTCGTACGGACGAGAGTATACAGGTAGGATACATCGTCAATCAGAAGGCAAGCTTGAGCCAGCTGGCTGCCGCCTATGTGACGAAGCTCAAAACCGTCATTACAGACTTCGGATATCCGATTATAAACCAAGAGGATGAGCTCGCCTGAGCCCATCCTCTTGCTTGCTCTTACAGGGTTGCTCTTACTTCTTTGGCTGCTTGGACAAGGTTCTCCAGGCTGGCCCACGTTTCCGTAACACCGCGAGTTTTAAGTCCGCAGTCCGGGTTCACCCATAGCTTGGAGACTTCGATCTTGTCGAGCATGCGGCTTAGCCCTTGTTTAAGCTCGTCGACGCTAGGAATCCGAGGCGAATGGATGTCGTATACGCCGGGGCCGACTTCAGTACGGAAGCCGCATTCGTTAATCGCATCGATGATAGCAAGATCCGAGCGCGACGCTTCGAACGTAATGACATCGGCGTCCATCGCATCGATATCGCGAATGATGTCGCTGAACTGGCTGTAGCACATATGAGTATGAATTTGCGTTTCGGGTTTAACACCGCTGTGCACAAGTCTGAAGGCGGGAATCGCCCAGCTCAAGTATTCGCTCTGCCAGTCTGAATGACGCAATGGAAGCTTTTCTCTTAATGCGGCTTCGTCGATCTGGATCATCTCGATGCCGTTGGCTTCGAGATCGAGCACTTCGTCACGAATCGCAAGACCGATCTGAAGAGCGCTTTCCTTCAGGCTGATATCTTCGCGAGGGAACGACCAGTTCAGGATCGTCACCGGACCCGTCAGCATGCCTTTGACCAGCTTGTTAGTAAGGCTCTTCGCGAACGCTGAATATTCTACAGTAATCGGCTTGCTGCGGCTAATGTCGCCCCATACGATCGGCGGTTTTACGCAGCGTGTTCCGTAAGACTGTACCCAGGCATTCTCCGTGAAGATAAAGCCATCTAAGCATTCGCCAAAGTATTCGACCATGTCGTTGCGCTCGTATTCGCCATGAACAAGGACGTCAATTCCGATTTTTTCCTGCTGTGCAATACATTCTGCGATCCGGTCAAAGTTGAATTGCTTATATTGTTGCTCAGTGATGTTGCCTTTCTTAAAGGCTGCACGATTTGCGCGGACATCAGCCGTCTGCGGGAACGAGCCAATCGTCGTCGTAGGTAGCGGCGGCAGCTTGAATTTTGCTTTCTGAATTGCTTCTCGCTCGGCGAAGTCGGGAAGTCTCGTGAAGTCGGCCTCCGTCAATTCCGCCACTCTCTTCTGTACCGAGTTGTCGTTTGAGAGGCGCGATGCACTGAAGAGCTTCTCATTCTCCGTATAAAAAGCGGAGGCTTCAGGGCTCGCCTGCTCCAGGATCGACTTGAGCTCTGCAAGCTCGCGCAGCTTTTCCTCCGCGAACGCGAAATATTGCTTATTTTGCTCCGGCAGTTTCTTTTCGTGCTTAATCGTGTATGGGACATGAAGCAGCGAGCATGAAGTGCCGAGCACGACTTGGCTTGCATACTTGCCGATCTCGCGAACGAGGGCAATTGTCTGCTTGTATTGGTTCTTCCAGATGTTCTTGCCGTTGATTACACCAGCGAACAGTACCTTGTCGCTTGCGAAGCCATGCTTGCTCACGAGGTCCAAAGACTGCTTGCCCTCGACGAAGTCGATGCCGATTCCGTCGAACGGCAGCGCTTGAAGCGCCTGATAGCAGTCGCGAATGTCTCCAAAATACGTTTGCAAGACAACCTTTACGCTGCCTTTGGCGGATAAGATCCCCTTATAAAGCTCCGTGAACAGCGCGATATCTTCCGCAGTCAAATCCGTTACCAATGCAGGCTCATCCAGTTGAAACCATGCTGCGCCAAGCGTGTTCAATTGGTTCAGGATAGCCGTATAAGCCTCGATTACCGCAGGCACGAAATCTTTTGCGTTCTTCGAGCCTGTGAATCTCGCAAGCTTGAGCAGAGTGAATGGTCCGATCAGCACAGGCTTGGTTGCGATGCCAAGCTGCTTTGCTTCCGTAAATTCGTCGAACAGCTTCGATCCGGTCAAACGGATGCTTGTCGCATCGTCGATTTCGGGCACCATATAGTGATAGTTCGTGTTGAACCATTTTTTCATCGCCAGCGCTTTAACGTCGCCTTTGTCGCCTTGATAGCCTCTCGCCATTGCAAAGTATGTCTCCAGCGGGCTTAGGCCGAGCGCTTGGTATCTTTGCGGAATGATTCCAAGCAAGCAAGCCGTGTCGAGCAGTCCGTCGTAGAAGGAAAAATCGTTGGACGGAATGAAATCGACGCCGTTCTCCTGCTGAAGCTTCCAGTGCGCCGATCTAAGCTGAGCCGCCGTCTGCTGCAGTTCTTCGACGGGAAGCACGCCTTTGAAGTATTTTTCGGATGCAAATTTAAGCTCTCTGAGCGCGCCGACTCGTGGATAACCGATAATGGATGTTTTCAATGGTAACAGCTCCTTGCTGAATAGTTGGTTTTAGTATAGAGTGCGGAAGCTGCTATCGGGAAACATAAAAAAGCTATGCCCTGGCATAGCTTTTTTCTATGGTCCAGTATTGCAATGATACGCCCTTACTTAAAAGTGATACATGTCATTGAAATTTCCGCGGGGTTCCTTTCATGATAGGTAAGGGTTTGGGGAAGGCGCAGTCTTTCCGGCAATCATGAACCACACTGATATGAAAGATGGAATGCATAATGAATCAGCACGCAATACAGTGGAAACCGTCGCGTTTTAATGCGCAGAGCGGAGAAGATGCAGGAGGAGTAGTGCTGTACAACAGCTATACTGGAGCGATCGCTTCCTTTTCTCCTGAAGAACGGACACAGGTTCTGGAATGGCTGCGGCCTGGAATGCCGGCACCGGACCCGGCTCCCCCACTGTACGCGAGTTTGATAGAGCACGGGTTCCTGGTTGAGACAACCGTGGACGAAGAACGCCGCGCTACATTCCTTCACCAATCGATGCATGCACAGGATACGATGCATTTGGTCCTGCTTGTGACGGAGGCGTGCAATTTTCGCTGCACTTACTGTTATGAGAACTTTCCGCGAGCTACCATGCGCCCCGAGGTTATCGAAGGTCTGGAGGCTTATATGAAAGAACGGGCAAGAACCCTGAATCGTTTGACCATTAGCTGGCATGGCGGAGAACCTCTGTTGGCTCCCCATGTGATTGAACGCCTGTCGCGTTCCTTTATGAACTCCTGTGAGGCTAATGGAGCCGTATATGGGGCAGAAATGTCCACGAACGGCTATTATTTAACCAAAGAGCGCTTCGAACAAATGCTGGATTTGCACGTGGAGCGGTTTATGGTCACCCTGGATGGCGAAGCGCAGGTGCACGACAGCCGTCGCGGGCTTCATGGGGGCGGAGGGACATTTGATACGATCCTCCAGAACCTATTAACACTTAAAGAAGTGGATCGTCCGTTTGAAATTAATATTCGCGTTAACTTTGACAATAGTAATCTGGATGCTGTAGAACGCTTCATTCCCATGCTTAAGGAATGGTTTGGAGATGATCCCCGGTTCAAGGTGTATTTCCGTCCAGTCGGCTGTATGGGGGGAGAGAATGACCTGAATTTGCCTGTATGCGACGACCGGACTAAGGACATCAAGATTTGGGAATTCAATGAACGGGCGATTGCAGAGGGGCTTACGGTCAGCAGCTTCATCTCGGATACTTTGCTGCCCACAGGAGCTGTATGCTATGCGGCCAAGCCCAATTCATTGGTGATCGGCTCGGACGGAGTATTGTACAAATGCTCTGTGGCTATGGAACAGGACGACAATCGACTTGGGCATATCCATCAGGATGGAACACTTGAGATCGATTATGACAAGCTGGCCCTCTGGACAACATCGGGTGAGGAGACGGATGAGAAGTGTCAGGCGTGCTTTTTCCGCCCTGCCTGTCAGGGCAACCATTGTCCGTTATATCGAATGCGTACCGGTCAGCGGCCATGCTCTTATGAGAAACGGCAGATCAAAAAAACACTCCGGACCATCTGGCTGCAATCGCAGCAGGAAGAGGAATTTGCCCGAACTTTAGGCTGATGGGCAGCCGCATGAATCCAGGCACACACTTGATCTAGATAAGGAGGTGATCAGCATGAAAGTAATTCGTCCCGCAGCCCAACCGGCTCTTGTCAAAACCGGACGTCTGACTAAGTCAGTCCCAGGCAATTTGAGCTAAATTTCCATCTTTGAATGCCTGCCTTAATCCGATCTGTACAGTTCTTAAGAGCTGTTTTGGGTCGGATTTTTTCTAGATAAAGAAACTATTACTTCTTTGATTCGTTCTATCCATAGAGAACTCTACTAAAATATCTATATTTTGGAGGTAAAGATGAAGGGATCATGGTTGAATAAAGGGCTCATGGTTGTGTTGGCGTCTGCTGTGCTTGCGGGCTGTACCAGCCGTCCTGCACCAGAAGCAGAGCAGACATCCAGCTTAAAGGTTATGTTTTCGGATGAGGGGTACTTCTTCCAGCAATATGGCGATTTATTTGCGATGGAGAAGCCGAACATCGAGATTGAGGTTGTCAGCACAAACCGCATCTATCGCGACAATCAGGATGGCATAGTGGACTATAATAAAGCTTTGGAGGAATTCATAGAGAAAGAACAGCCTGATGTCGTTATGTTAAATACGGAGACCTATGAGAGGATGGCTTCCGAAGGCAAGCTGGCAGAGATGGATACGCTGATCGAACGGGATAAGTATGATACCCAGTCCATTTATCCTGCTCTTATGGAAATCCTCAAGGACAAGGGGGGCGGCAAGCTGTATGGCTTAGCTCCAACCTTCTATGGCAATGTCATTTACTACAATT
Organism: Paenibacillus apis; assembly: GCF_018333295.1. Classification (NCBI taxonomy): domain Bacteria; kingdom Bacillati; phylum Bacillota; class Bacilli; order Caryophanales; family Paenibacillaceae; genus Paenibacillus; species Paenibacillus apis. The sequence continues at coordinate 3,835 of NZ_BORS01000005.1, read as the reverse complement.
CTGACTTGTTCGCCAAATATGGCATCGAAGTACCGCATGACGGGATGACCTGGCAGGAGATTCTTGATACGGCTCGGCGCTTTCCTACCGATGGAGACGCGGACACCCGGGTATATGGCTTCGGTACGAATTACGGCATGACGATGGAGCAACTGGCTTCCAACATAGCCGCTACACAAGGCTTGAAGTATATCAATACAGACACCATGCAAGTTACGCTGAACACGGATTCCTGGAAGCAAGTCTATAAGCTGGCTATGGATGCGATAGACTCTCAGGCCATCTATAACCCAGGCGATAATGGGTTCCAGGGGGGATCTATGGAGGATTATTACAAGAGTCAACTGTTCTTGATGGGGCGCATGGCCATGACAGTAGAAGGCCCGTATATGCTTCAAAACCTCAAGGACGTACAGGATCGGGTTAATGATTATAAGCCGTTCCAACTTGGGGCTGTAGCAGGACCTGTGGATCCGGCGGACCCGGAGACATCGCGGAATATTTTCTTCAACGATATCTTTGGCATTCGGGCCAACTCTCCTAACGCGGATGCGGCTTGGGAATTTATCAAATTCGTTAATAGCGAGAAATTTGCCAAGGTCAAGTCCAGAACGATGAACGGCGGTCTGTTATCTCGAATGAATGTCAGCAAGGAGTACAATGGGTTAAACCTGGATGTATTTTATAAGCTGAAGCCAAGTCTCAATAGTGATAGTAGTGAGGATTACACCAAAATTCCGGAAGCATTTCATATGGAATACTACGGCATTCTGACCCGAGAGATCCAACTGGCTCAAGACAAGAAGAAGTCTATTGAAGAAGCCCTCCAGACCATTGAGGACGAGTCGCAGGCTTTACTGAATAAGGCAATTAAGGACGAGGTGGCGGAAAAAGGCTCTGATGACGGCAGCACAGCCGGCGAAGCTGACGATGCAGCCACATCTGGCGAGAGCGGCGCAGAATCCGGCACAGCGGATAATACAGCAGATGAGGTTAGTGTGACGGTAGAGTAGCTCTTACCATCTATAGATGGATAACGAATATAACATAGACCCCTACGCGATTCGCGCCTGGGGCCGACGCTAAATAGCAACTTCAAAGGAGGTTAGCCAAGGTCATGACTAAGGCTAGCCTCTTTTTTTAGGTGCGCCCGGTATGTCCCATACTGCTCGAATCTCATCATGTAGATGTGGCAGATGAATGAGGAGGAAGTTATCGTTCTTACCCCGGGAGGTCTCACAGATGTGGTGTGGAAAAAAAATCCGAAACACAGAGTAAAGCTTGTTGCCGGCAAAGGGATAGCGTACTTAACTAATGAGCCTCCTATCCTACTTTCCAGAGAAATTATTTTATTGGAAAATAATAGATGATATATTGTAACTAGACGGGGGCTTTATACGTATAACCAAAGAGACTGTAAAAAAAGAAGGGGGAGCAGAACGTATATTCCAGCTTTGTTATCCAGCTACATAGGAGAGAGAAACTGAACTATATTTTCTAGAATGATCGGAGGTATTATGTTTACTATGTTTTATGAACGAAAGAATAGAAGCCGCATGCGGAAGCTGACTATTGCGGTAATTTGCGGCGTCTTAGTGCTGCTGGCCGGGTGCGGTCCAGCCCCTGCGAAACAGTCGGATGTACGACGGAGCTTGAAGGTTATGTTTTGGGACGAAGGGTATTTCTTTCAACAATATGGTGATTTGTTCTCGATGAGATATGATGATGTAGATATTGAAGTAGTCAGCACAAATAGTATGTATAGCGGTGGCGCAGTTATCGAAGACCGGTATCAGGCGACATTAGATTTTATTGAAGAGCAGAAGCCCGATGTGGTTATGGTCGATTCCAGCAACTATGAAAGAATGGTCTCTGACGGAAAGTTGATGGAGTTGGATTCATTCATTACGCGCGACAAGTATGATACCGAGACGATTTATCCTGCATTAATTGAAATGCTGAAGGAAAAAGGAGCCGGTAAATTATACGGATTAAGTCCGACCTTCCATGGACAAGCGTTGTTCTATAATGTGGATCTGTTCAACAAATACGGTATTGATCCGCCGCAAAATAATATTACCTGGCAGGAAATTCTCGATCTGGCTCGCCGATTTCCAACTGATGGAGATGCGGATTCAAGAGTATATGGCTACGGTGCGCAGTACGGCATGAACTTCTCGAACCTGGTGAGTATGATCTCCTCTACAGAGGGACTTAATCAGGTGAACCCGGATACTATGAAGGTGACTCTGAATACGGATGCCTGGAAAAGAGTCTACAAGCTCGCATTTGATGCGCTGGAATCCGGCAGTGTGTACATTCCTGAGGATGGCGGGTTTACCGGCGGTTCGATGGAGGAGTATTACAAGAGTCAATTGTTCCTGATGGGCAGAATGGCCATGACAATTGGCGATCCATATACCTTGCAGAATTTGAAAGAGTCCGGCTCCTACATGAAGGATTACACACCATTCGAGATTGGTATCGTGGCTGGTCCGGCAGATCCTGCAGACCCTGAGATCTCCCGTAATATCTTCTTCAGCGATATTTTTGCAATCCGGGCCGATTCGCCGAATGCGGATGCAGCCTGGGACTTCATTAAGTTCATTAATGGAGAAGAATATGCGAAGGTCAAGTCCAGAACGCTCAATAGTGGACTTCTGTCACGCATGGGATATTTAAAGGAGTACGATGGACACAGTCTTGAGGCCTTCTACGCACTTAAGCCCAAGCTGGATCAAAGCGCATCTTATGAGCGAATGAGCAAGATACCGAATGACTTCTACATGCAGTTCTATACGGTTCAAGAGGAACAATTGAAGTTGGTGCAGGAGAAGAAGAAATCGGTTGAGGAAGCCTTGCAGGCGATGGAGCAGGAAGGACAGGTTATCTTGGATAAGGCCATTAAAGATCAGGAGGCCAATAAAGGAAAAGAAGATACCGATTCCAATGGCGCGGAGTCGAGCAGCAGCTCCGGAGGCGGTATGAGCATTATCATGCCTGCAGATTCAACAGAAGAAGAATAAACTTATTAGCTGAATGGACCATGATTAGAAGCGCTGTACTTCTCCTTATGGTCCATTTTTGCGTCCTTTACGTTGGAAGCATTTACTTATTGTAATCCTATTGCTTACGTGGTAAATTATTATTTGTCGCTTCGGACGGCATCCTGCCGGACAAGATGGGAGAAAAAACATCTTGACATATCGAAGCGAGGTAAATATAATAAGTAACTGTTCGACAAAATCTGATCTGAGTAATGGATGAGTCGAATATTGTAAGCAAGTTCTTTGAAAACTGAACAGATGGAACACGTCAATAAATAAACGATTTTATATCGTCAGTTTTGAAATGAGCAAGTCAAACACCTAATCGTCCGGAAGGATCGGCTCTAACGAGAACGATGCCTTCCGAACGGGTGACGCGACATCCGTCGCATCTTAATGGAGAGTTTGATCCTGGCTCAGGACGAACGCTGGCGGCGTGCCTAATACATGCAAGTCGAGCGGACTTAATGGAGTGCTTGCACTCCTGAAAGTTAGCGGCGGACGGGTGAGTAACACGTAGGCAACCTGCCCGTAAGACTGGGATAACTACCGGAAACGGTAGCTAATACCGGATAATTTACCTTGCCGCATGGGGAGGTAATGAAAGGCGGAGCAATCTGTCACTTACGGATGGGCCTGCGGCGCATTAGCTAGTTGGTGGGGTAACGGCTCACCAAGGCGACGATGCGTAGCCGACCTGAGAGGGTGAACGGCCACACTGGGACTGAGACACGGCCCAGACTCCTACGGGAGGCAGCAGTAGGGAATCTTCCGCAATGGACGCAAGT